>NZ_JBEXHQ010000039.1:0-72668 GCF_040607915.1 Micromonospora sp. NPDC005215
CGCCAGGCTGATTCCCACCTGTGTCCGGTTGCCGAGGCACGATTGGCTGATCGTCGATTTCTGGGGCACCCGGAGTCGGTTGGTCGCTGTCGTCGTCATGACGGTGGATGCCTCCTGCCGGGCGGCTCGTCCGCGCCCGGCTTGGAGGGCTGGCTACCGCGCGACCAAGGTCGTCAATAGTCACGGTGGTCGAAGTGTTGACGCTCTCGTATCACGTCAGTAACCTTTGGTCAAAGTGATGCAAGATTTGGACAAAGACGTGCCTGTTTTCTTGCACACGCTCGGAAAACAACGCTAGTCGCTTCCGTGGTGCCCCCGCACCCGGCACCTCCGCGCGCCCTCACCCCGCACTCCCTCACCCCGCACTCCCTCACCCGTACCCCCGCACGCCCTCACCGCGTGGTCACGCCACCTGTGGTGCCGTCCCCCAACGACAGGACAGTGATGAGACGAACGAATCTGTTCAGGATGGTGGCGGCGACAGCCGCAGCCGCCATGATCGCCACGGCAGGCTCGACGGCCCTGGCGAACCCGGCCAGCGCGATCCGCCCCGTCGAGACGACGGCCACCGCGCCGAGCGCCGGCTTCGCCGCGGCGGCCACCAACCTCGCCCAGGGCCGTCCCACCCAGGAGAGCGGCCACGCCGACGTCTACGACTCGTCGAGGGTCGTCGACGGCAACGCGGGCAGCTACTGGGAGAGCGTCAACAACGCCTTCCCGCAGTGGGTACAGGTCGATCTCGGCTCGTCGCAGAGCGTCAACCAGGTCGTGCTGAAGCTCCCGGCCTCCGGTTGGGGGACCCGGACGCAGACGCTGAGCGTGCAGGGCAGCACCAACGGTTCGTCGATCACCACCCTGGTCGGGTCGCAGACGTACACGTTCAACCCGGCGAGCGGCAACACCGTCACGATCAACTTCAGCTCGGCCTCCACCCGCTACGTCCGGATCACCGTCACCGCCAACAGCGGCTGGCCGGCCGGGCAGCTCTCCGAGCTGGAGGTGTACGGCAGCGGCGGCACCACCGGTGACACCACCGCGCCGAGCACCCCGGGGACGCTGTCGCAGAGCACGTCGGGCAGCACGATCACGCTCACCTGGGGCGCGTCGACCGACTCCGGTGGCAGCGGCCTGGCCGGTTACAACGTCTACCGGGGCGGCAACCTGATCGCGACGCTCGGCACCGTCCTCAACTACCAGGACAGCCAACCGGCGACGGCGACAGTGTCCTACTACGTCCGCGCCCGTGACGGCGCGGGCAACCTGTCCGGCAACAGCAACACCGTCACCCGGACCGGCAGCAACCCGCCCGCCTGCACCAACGTGGCATCGGGCAAGGCCATGACGGCGAGCGGCTCCACCTTCAGCTTCACGCCGGACAAGGCGAACGACGGTCAGCTCGGCACCTACTGGGAGGGCGCGGCGAGCTACCCGCAGAACCTGACGGTGGCGCTCGGCGCGAACCACTCGATCTCCGGCGTCACAGTGAAGCTCAACCCGGATTCGGCCTGGGGCACCCGTACCCAGACCATCCAGGTCCTCGGCCGCGACCAGGCGTCGTCGGCGTACACCAGTCTGGTCTCGGCGGCGAGTTACCAGTTCGTCCAGGGCGCCAACGTGGTGACCATCCCGGTCAGCGCGACCACGGCGGACGTGCAGTTGCGGTTCACCGGCAACACCGGTGCCCCGTCCGGCCAGGTGGCCGAGCTTGAGGTGTGCGGCACGCCGGCGCCCAACCCGGACCTGGTGGTCAGCTCGGTGACCTGGTCGCCCACCTCGCCCAGCGAGGTCAGCGCTGTCATCCTCTCGGCCGTGGTGCAGAACATCGGCTCGGCGTCCGCCGGCGCGACCACTGTCAACTTCAGCCTGGCCGGCGCGGTCGTCGGCAGCGCCACGGTGGGCGCGCTCGCCGCCGGTGCCTCGACCACCGTGTCGTTCAACGCGGGCAGCCGCCCGATGGGCAGCTACGCGGTCACGGCGGTGGTGGACCCGACGAACACGATCGTCGAGCAGAACAACGGCAACAACAGCTTCACGGCGGCGTCGCCGCTGGTGGTGGCGCAGGCCCCGGGGCCGGATCTCCAGGTGCTCAGCATCGCCTCGAACCCGCCGAACCCGGCGGTCGGGGCGTCCGTCACCTTCACCGTGGCGGTGCGCAACCGGGGTACCACCGCGACCGGCGCGACCACCGTGACCCGGTTGGTGGTGGGCGGCACCACGCTCAACACCAACACCGCCTCGATCGCCGCCGGCGCGACGGCCACCGTGGCCGTCACCGGCAGCTGGACCGCCACCAGCGGTGGCGCCTCCATCACCGCCACCGCCGACGCCACAAATGTGGTCACCGAGACCAACGAGACAAACAACGCGTTCAGCCAGTCGATAGTGGTCGGGCGCGGCGCTGCCGTTCCGTACGTCTCCTACGAGGCCGAGGCCGGCCGTTACCAGGGCACGCTGCTGGAGGCCGACCCGTTGCGCACCTTCGGGCACACCAACTTCGCCAGCGAGTCCTCCGGTCGCAAGTCGGTACGGCTCACCAGCACCGGCCAGTTCGTCGAGTTCACCTCGGCCAACCAGGCCAACTCCATAGTGGTGCGCAACTCCATCCCGGACGCGCCGGGTGGCGGTGGCATCGAGGCGACCATCAGCCTCTACGTCAACGACGTCTTCTCCCGCAAGCTGACACTGTCGTCGAAGCACAGCTGGCTCTACGGCAACACCGACGGGCCGGAGGCGCTCACCAACACCCCGCAGGCCGACGCCCGACGGCTCTTCGACGAGTCGAACGCGCTGCTGGCGCAGTCGTACCCGGCCGGCACCCGGTTCAAATTGCAGCGCGACTCGGGTGACAGCGCCTCGTTCTACGTCATCGACATGATCGACCTGGAGCAGGTGGCGCCGGCGGCGAGCCAGCCGGCCGGCTGCACCTCGATCACGTCGTACGGCGCGGTCCCCAACGACGGGCTCGACGACACCGCCGCCATCCAGCGGGCGGTGACCGACGACCAGAACGGTGTCATCGGCTGCGTCTGGATCCCCGCCGGGCAGTGGCGGCAGGAGCAGAAGATCCTGACCGACGACCCGCAAAATCGGGGTACGCACAACCAGGTAGGCATCAGCAACGTCACCATCCGGGGTGCCGGCATGTGGCACTCGCAGCTCTACACGCTGACCGAGCCGCAGAACGTGGTGGGCGGCATCAACCACCCGCACGAGGGCAACTTCGGCTTCGACATCGACAAGAACACCCAGATCTCCGACATCGCCATCTTCGGCTCGGGCCGGATCCGGGGCGGTGACGGCAACGGCGAGGGCGGCGTGGGTCTGAACGGTCGCTTCGGCACCGGCACGAAGATCAGCAACGTGTGGATCGAGCACGCCAACGTGGGTGTCTGGGTGGGTCGCGACTACGACAACATCCCCGACCTGTGGGGACCGGCGGACGGGCTGGAGTTCAGCGGCATGCGGATCCGCGACACGTACGCCGACGGCATCAACTTCAGCAACGGCACGCGTAACTCGCGGGTGTTCAACTCGTCGTTCCGTACCACCGGTGACGACGCGCTGGCCGTCTGGGCCAACCCGTACGTGAAGGACCGCACCGTCGACATCGCCCACGACAACCACTTCGTCAACAACACCATCCAACTGCCGTGGCGGGCGAACGGCATCGCCATCTACGGCGGCTACGACAACTCGATCGAGAACAACCTGATCTACGACACGGCGAACTACCCGGGCATCATGCTGGCGACCGACCACGACCCGTTGCCGTTCTCCGGCACGACGTTGATCGCCAACAACGGGCTCTACCGCACCGGCGGCGCGTTCTGGAACGAGGACCAGGAATTCGGTGCCATCACCCTCTTCCCGGCCACCCGGGACATCGTCGGGGTCACCATCCGGGACACCGACATCATCGACTCCACGTTCGACGGCATCCAGTTCAAGAACGGCGGCGGCAACATCCCGAACGTCGCCATCACCAATGTGCGGATCGACAAGTCCAACAACGGCGCGGGCATCCTCGCGATGAGCGGCGCGCGCGGTAACGCCAACCTGACGAACGTGACAATCACCAACTCGGCCGACGGCAACATCGTCATCCAGCCTGGCTCACAGTTCGTCATCACTCCCTGATCCACACGGTTTCCAGGAAATCGGGGTGTCCGCGTGCTGCGGACACCCCGATTTCCGTGCTGGGCACTGCCGCGCAGGGTCCGTCGTGGGCATCGCGCCGCCGGCAACGGCCCGCGCCGCCCAACGCGGCGTCACAGAACACTCGGGTACGCAGGAACTGCGCGTCCTCCTCGCTGAGCGTGGTCTCGCCGAAGTCGACGACGGCGAGGTGGCCGAGCGAGTCGCGTAGCGCCACGGCCAGGGCGGTCACCTCGTCGAGGCTGGTCAGCGTGGTCGGCAGGTGAATGATCCACCGTGGCGCGGCCCGGGCCTCTGGCCCTGGGCGGTCTCCGGTCTCGGGGGTCATCGCAGCGCCACCGTTCCGCCGGTGATCAGCGTCTGCACCTGCTCGTCGGTCAGGCCGCGCTGCTCCAGGACACGACGGCCCCAGCGGTGCAGCCGGCACGGGTGTGCTGCCCCGTCCTTGCGACAACGCTCACCGTTGGGCCGCTCGGGGGCGTGCACGGTGACCGCTCTCAGCGCGAACACGACGTCCTCAGTAGTCACGTAGGGCGGCAGCGGTAGATCATCGATAGGGTTCATGGTCCTCCCGTCCGGGCGGCGACCTCTCGATGAGCGATATACCTCACAGGTATAAATATGACTCTGAGGTATAGCGCTCACGAAGGTGACCGCCCCAAGCTGTTGTCTGGATGTCCACGATGGTCGTTTTACTGCTGGCCCAACGCAATGTTTCGCGGCAGAATGCGGACCAAGGGACGAGGTGTCTTACGCGACGACAACCAAGGAGATGACGTGGACGACTCCGGCAGCACGGTCCCACGGAGGCAACTCGGCAGATACCTGAGGGAGCTTCGCGAAAATGCGTATGTGACAGTCACCGCGGCGGCCAAGGAATTGGAATGGTCGGCACCCCGGATCTGGCGCTACGAAACCGGTCAGGTTCCCATGCACCCGAACGACGTGGCGGCCATGTGCCGGGTCTACGGCGCGTCTCCGGAGACGATCGAAACCATGAGGGCGCTGGCCCGCGAGACCAAGGCGCACGGCTGGTGGCACAGCTACGGCGAAGCGATCAAGGACTGGTTCAAGCTCTACGTCGGGCTGGAAGCCGCCGCCACCCGCATCCGCCACTACGAGGCGAACCTCGTTCCCGGGCTGTTGCAGACGGTCGAGTACATGACCGAGGTGATCGCCACCGACCATCCGCAGATGGGCGAGCAGCAACGTCAGGCGAAGGTCGACGTGCGGCTGCGCCGCCAACGCCTGCTGGCCAGGGCAGTGCCACGCGCTCCGCGCCTCGAGGTCATCCTGAGCGAGGCGGTGCTGCGTCGCCCGCTGCGCGATCGGTCGGCGATGGCCCGGCAGATGGAGTCGCTTGTGGTGTCGTCACGGCAGCACAACATCGGCATCCGGGTGTTGCCGTTCGACGCGGGGCTGGTGCGCTGGGCGCAGGCCGGCACCTTCACCATGCTCGACTTCCCGTCCGAGGTGCGCGAGCCCGAGCCGACGACCATCTACATGGACGGTCCGTGCGGTGCGGTCTACCTTGACAAGACCCACGAGATCGAGATTTACGAGGACGCGTGGCGCTCCCTCGGGGAGCGGGCGCTGAGCCTCGACGAGTCCCGCGAGCTGATGGCGACCATAGCGAAGGAGATGACTGATGGTGCGTGACGGAGTCTGGCGCACGTCGTCCCGGTCCGGTGGCGAGGGCAACTGCGTCGAGGTGGCGGGGTTCACCGACGCGATCGGTGTACGAGACAGCAAGGACCGCCCGGGGCCCGTACTGACCTTCACCCCCTCGGCCTGGGCCGCCTTCATCGCCTCAACCCGCGCACAGCAGTCGAACAACCGCCGCTGAGCCGCTCGGCGAACTCGTTCACCGAGATCTTGGAAGAATCCGGCCCCGGGAGGGGCGATTTCCCTCCAAGATCTGTCGCAGGTCCGGGGTAGCCGCCCCCCGCGATTTCTGGGGAGGGTGCCGGGTGGACGCCCCGGATCGCACCGGCCGCCGCTATCTGCACAAACACTCGTGCACTTTGGTGCCGGGGGCAGGCAGTGTCACCCGGGCCCATTGATCAGGAGCAGTGCGGCTGACCGTCAGCCACTTGGGTGTCGGACTGGGTCTGCGATGACGCACAACTGGGGCGGCGGTGGCTAGGCTGAGCCGAGCAGGATGGTCCGCTGAGGGGGTGAGCCCGGATGGCCCAGGCAGCGTTCGCGCCGGAGCCGGCGCCGCAGCACACCGAGCCGTCGTTCGACGTGCTGCGGTGGCACGACGAGCCGTGGACCGCGCAGCTCGCCCTCGACCTGTTGCCGGAGACCAACGGCCCCAAGGTTGAGGTCCTGAGCGGAAGCGTGATCGTGACACCACATGCGGGAATCGATCATCAGTCGGTCGAGCGAGAGTTGCCCTACGTGCTGCACCGTGCTGCGCGAAAGGCTGGGTTTTGGGTTTACCCGGAGATCAACGTCCTGTCCGGCGATGATCTCTTCATCCCGGACATCGCGGTGCTGGCCAAGTCGGGTGGCGGCCGCACAACGGTCCCCATTGCGGAGGCGGTGCTGCTGGGGGAGATCGTCTCGCCGGGTAACCGGCGTAAGGACGTGATCGACCGTCCCCGGGAGTACGCAGCCGCCGGTGTGCCGTTCTTCCTCCGGGTGGACCTGCGCAACCGGGTGCCGACCATGGCCCTGTTCGAGCTGGTCGACGGGGAGTACCGGCCGCTGGCCGCCGCTGCCGCGGGGAGCACCTTCGCAATGCGGGAGCCGTTCGAGTTCTCCATCGACCCGGCCGAGTTGCTGGACGAGGAGGAGCAGGCGGAGGGGGCGGGCTGAGGCTCCCAGCGGGCGTTCAGTGACGGTGGGGAACAATGGCCGCGTGACTTCCCCCCGCGACCTCGTCCTGCTCGGGTCCACCGGTTCGATCGGCACCCAGGCCATCGACATCGTCCGGCGCAACCCGGACCGGTTCCGGGTGGTCGCCGTGGGTGCGGGCGGCGGCAACGTCGAGCTGCTCGCCGCACAGGCCCTCGAATTGGGCGTCGAGGCGGTCGGGGTGGCCAGGGCGTCCGCCGCGCAGGACCTGCAACTCGCGTTCTACACCGAGGCGAGCAGGCGCGGCTGGGCCACCGGCGACTTCAAGCTTCCCAAGATCGTGGCCGGCCCGGACGCGATGACGGAGCTGGCCCAGTGGCCGTGCGACATCGTGCTCAACGGGGTGGTCGGCTCGCTGGGCCTCGCTCCTACGCTGGCCGCGCTGCGTGGTGGTCGTACCCTCGCGTTGGCCAACAAGGAGTCCCTCGTCGCCGGCGGCCCGCTGGTCAAGGCCGCGGTGACGCGGCCGGGGCAGATCGTGCCGGTCGACTCGGAGCACTCGGCGTTGGCCCAGTGCCTGCGGTCCGGGGCGCGCGGCGAGGTGCGGCGGCTGATCGTCACCGCCAGCGGCGGGCCGTTCCGCGGTCGACGCCGCGACGAGTTGACGCAGGTCACACCGGAGCAGGCCCTCGCGCACCCGACGTGGAACATGGGGCCGGTCGTCACGATCAACTCGGCGACCATGGTCAACAAGGCGCTTGAGGTGATCGAGGCGCACGAGCTGTTCGACGTGCCGTATGCCGACATCACAGTGATGGTGCACCCACAGTCGGTGATCCACTCGATGGTCGAGTTCGTCGACGGGTCGACGATCGCCCAGGCCAGCCCACCGGACATGCGGCTGCCGATCGCGCTGGGCATCGGCTGGCCGGACCGGGTGCCGGAGGCGGCCACGGCGGTGGACTGGACGGCGGCGCACACCTGGGAGTTCGCCCCGCTGGACGACGTGGCGTTCCCGGCCGTCGCCCTCGCGAAGGCCGCCGGGGAGGCCGGGCGCAGCCGCCCGGCGATCTACAACGCGGCGAACGAGGAGTGCGTGGCGGCGTTCGTGGCGGGCCGGCTGCCGTTCCTCGGCATCGTCGACACCCTCGAACGCGTGTTGGAGGACGCTCCGGACTTCGCCGAACCAGGTACCGTCGAGGACGTGCTCGCGGCCGAGTCGTGGGCACGCGCGCACGCGCAGGAGATCATCGCGGGTTCGGTGGAAGGAGCTTGATGTCGTACCTGCTCGGGGTGGTCCTCTTCGCCCTGGCCATCCTCATCTCGGTGAGCTTGCACGAGGCGGGTCACCTGCTGACCGCCAAGGCGTTCGGGATGAAGGTCACCAAGTTCTTCGTCGGTTTCGGCCCCACCATCTGGTCGTTCCGGCGGGGCGAGACCGAGTACGGCGTCAAGGGCATCCCCCTCGGCGGCTTCTGCAAGATCGTCGGGATGACCCCGCAGGACGACGACGTCGAGCCGGGCGACGAGTCGCGGGTGATGTGGCGCTACCCGGTGTGGAAGCGCACGATCGTGATGGCCGCCGGCTCGATCACCCACTTCGCGCTCGCCCTGGTCACGATCTGGATCCTCGCCGTCTCCGCCGGCCTGCCCAACCCGGACTTCCCCACCACCGACACGGAGGCCCGCAAGGAGCCCGCCGTGATCCAGCTCAGCCAGTGCGTGGTGCCGGAGAACGCGGTGCGGGCGTGCACGTCCACCGACGCGGCCAGCCCGGCGGCCCAGGCGCAGCTGCGCAACGGCGACCGGATCACCTCGATCAACGGCACCCCGATCGGCAACTACGGCGACCTGCTCACCACCCTGCGCACGCTCAAGCCGGGGGAGACCACGCAGATCCAGTACGTCCGTGACGGGCAGCCGGGCAGCACCAGCACCGTGCTCGCGCAGACCCAGCGCCCGCCGCTGGACGACCCGAGCGGTGCCGCCGCGCCGGTGGCCGCGCTCGGCGTCGGGCTCGTCCCCAGCACCCCCACCCGGGTGACGTACGGGCCAGTCGGAGCCTTCGGCGCGACCGCCGACTTCACCGGCGACCTGGCCGTCGGCACCGCGCAGGCGCTGCAACGCCTCCCGCAGAAGGTCCCCGCCCTGTGGACCGCCCTCACCGGCGGCGAACGGGACGTCGACACCCCGATCAGCGTGGTCGGCGCCAGCCGGCTCGGCGGCGAAGCGGTGGAGAACAACGCCTGGCTGGTCTTCTTCATGCTCTTCGTGTCGCTGAACTTCTTCATCGGCGTGTTCAACCTGCTGCCGCTGCTCCCGGTGGACGGCGGCCACATCGCCATCGCCTGGTTCGAACGGGCCCGCTCCTGGCTCTACGCCCGGATCGGCCGGGCCGACCCCGGCCGGGTGGACTACCTCAAGCTGATGCCCTTCACGTACGTGGTGATCCTGATCGGTGGCGCGTTCACGCTGCTGACCATCGCCGCGGACGTGGTCAACCCCATCACGCTCTTCTCAAGGTGAGTGCCTGAAGTGACAGCTATCAGTCTCGGTATGCCCGCCGTGCCGCCCCCGCCGCTCGCACCCCGTCGGGCCAGCCGCCAGATCATGGTTGGCTCGGTGCCGGTCGGTGGCGGTGCTCCCGTTTCCGTGCAGTCGATGACCACGACCCTCACCTCCGACGTCAACGCCACGCTCCAGCAGATCGCCGAGCTGACCGCGTCCGGCTGCCAGATCGTCCGGGTGGCAGTGCCCTCGCAGGACGACGTCGAGGCGCTTCCCGCGATCGCCAAGAAGTCCCAGATCCCGGTGATCGCCGACATCCACTTCCAGCCCAGGTACGTCTTCGCCGCGATCGACGCCGGCTGTGCGGCCGTCCGGGTCAACCCGGGCAACATCCGCCAGTTCGACGACAAGGTCAAGGAGATCGCGGCAGCGGCCTCCGCCGCCGGTACGCCGATCCGGATCGGCGTCAACGCGGGGTCGCTCGACAAGCGGCTGCTGACCAAGTACGGCAAGGCCACCGCCGAGGCGCTCGTCGAGTCGGCGCTGTGGGAGTGCTCGCTGTTCGAGGAGCACGGCTTCCGCGACATCAAGATCTCGGTCAAGCACAACGACCCGGTCGTGATGATCCGCGCGTACCGGCAGCTCGCCGAGCAGTGCGACTACCCGCTGCACCTGGGCGTCACCGAGGCCGGCCCGGCCTTCCAGGGCACCATCAAGTCGGCTGTCGCCTTCGGCGCCCTGCTCGCCGAGGGGATCGGCGACACCATCCGGGTGTCGCTCTCCGCTCCACCGGTCGAGGAGATCAAGGTCGGCAACCAGATCCTGGAGTCGCTGGGCCTGCGTGAGCGGGGCCTGGAGATCGTCTCCTGCCCGTCCTGCGGACGCGCCCAGGTGGACGTCTACAAGCTCGCCGAGGAGGTCACCGCCGGCCTGGAAGGGCTGCCGGTGCCGCTGCGGGTCGCCGTGATGGGCTGCGTCGTCAACGGTCCGGGTGAGGCCCGCGAAGCTGACCTCGGCGTCGCCTCGGGCAACGGCAAGGGTCAGATCTTCGTCAAGGGCAAGGTCGTCAAGACGGTGCCCGAGGCGCAGATCGTGGAGACGCTGATCGAGGAGGCGCTGCGGATCGCCGACGAGATGGGCGCCGAGCTTCCCGAGGAACTGCGGGGGCTGGTGACCGGCCCGACCGTCACCGTGCACTGATCTTCCGTTTGTCAAAGCGGCCGTTCCCCGTGGGGAACGGCCGCTTTGTGCTGGGTGCGGCCTCGTGTCACTCGGATTCGGCGAGGATCGCGTACAGCTTGCGCCGGGTCTCGTCGAGCACCTGGGCGGCCCGCTCACGCTGGTCGTCGGTGCCGTTCATCATCACCTGACGCAGGGCGTTCATCGCCTGCGCGCCGGAGTCGCGGATGTCGTGCCAACTGCTCACTGTGCCCTGGGCGACGTCCGCCCACGCCGGGGTCTGCGCGGCCTCGGTGGCCTCGGCCTGGCCGGCCTCGGTGACAGTGAACCGCTTCCGCCCGCCGCCGGACTCCTCCGTGCTGGCGACGATCACACCCTCGTCCTCCAGCAGCTGGAGGGTGGGGTAGATCGAGCCCGGACTCGGCCGCCACGCACCGCCGGTGCGGGAGTCGATCTCCTGGATCATCTCGTAACCGTGCATCGGCCGCTCGGTGAGCAGGGCCAGCACGGCTGCCCGGACGTTGGGGCGTCGGCCCCGACCCCGGCCACGGCCTCGACCGCCCCAGGGGCCGCCGTGTCCGTGCTCGTGCGGACCGGGCGGGATCGGCGGGAAGCCGAATCCCCGCATCCGGGCCTCGTGCATCGGGTGGTGCTGTCGGTGGAACCGCATCGGGTTCGTCCTCTCCTCGTACTGTCGCTGATGCATCAACGATATATCGGCAATGCATCGCCGACAAGTCTTTGATTGCAAACCGTACGTCCGTCTTGCTAGCGTCGCGGTCATGCGCCTGCTTCCCCCGCCGGGCCCGGCCCGCGTCCTCACCATCGGAACCCTGGTCAAGACCGTCGGCCGGGGCCTCTGGCTCGTCGCGAGCGCGCTCTTCCTCACCCGCTCGGTCGGCCTGTCGGCGACCCAGGTGGGCGTGGGGCTGACCATCTCGGCGCTCGTCGGCGTGCTGGCCAGCACACCGAGCGGCTACCTGGCCGACCGCGTCGGCCCACGCGGCGTGCAGGTCGGCGCGCTGTTCGCCGCCGGCACCCTGACCACCGGTCTGATCGCCGTGCGGTCGTTCCCCACCTTCGTGCTGGTCGGAGCCGCCACGGCGCTCGCCGACGCGATCGAGCGCGGCGCCCGGGGCGCGCTGATCGCCGGAGCCATCCCCGCCGACCAACGGGTACGCACCCGCGCCTACCTGCGGGCCACCACCAACGTCGGGATCTCCGTCGGCGCGGTCCTCGGCGGCCTCGCCATCGCCGCCGACACCCGAACCGGCTACGTCGCGCTGATCCTGACCGCCGCAGGGGCATCCCTGGCCGCGGCGACGATCTTCCTCGGCCTGCCCAGCGTCGCCCCGGTCGCCGCCCCGACGCACGGCCCCCGACTGGTCGCCCTGCGGGACCGCCCGTTCCTCGCCTTCACCCTGGTCGACGGGCTGATGTCCATGCACTTCAGCCTGCTCACCATCGCCCTGCCGCTGTGGATCGCCGGGCACACCCGGGCACCGATCTGGATGATCTCCGCGTTGACGCTTGTCAACACCGTGCTCGTGGTGCTCCTCCAGGTCCGCGCCGCACAGAGCGCCACCACCCTGCCCGGAGCCGCCCGCGCCGCCCGTCGCGCGGGCGTGGCCATCGCCCTGGCCTGCGTCCTCTTCGCCGCCAGCGGCGCACTGCCCACCGTCGGCGCGGTGGGCCTGCTCGGCGTCGGGGCACTCGCCCACGTGACCGGGGAGCTGTGGCACTCCGCCGCCGGCTGGGGCATCTCCTTCGGGCTGGCGCCGGCGGACGCCCAGGGGCAGTACCAGGGGACGTACGGCATAGGCTACGAACTGGGCAAGATGCTCGCGCCGGCGGTGGTGACCACCCTCGCGCTCGGCTGGGGCGTACCGGGCTGGTTGGTGCTCGGTGCCCTGTTTCTCCTGCTCGGGGCACTTGTGCCCCCGGTCGTTCGGTGGGCCGGGCGGACCCGGCCGATCAGCGGACCGCCGGAGGCGGTGCCGGCCTTGCCACTCGACCGGCGGAGCGGGGGGTCGATCTGGCAGGCTGGTAGTCGTGCTGACGGTGCCGGTACGCCAACTGGGGGAATCGGAGCGCCGCGCGGTCGAGCGTCTACTCGACCATGACCCGTTCGCGGGCGCGCAGGTCGCCGAGCGGATCGCCGCGCGCGGGCTCTCCTGGTGGCGGGCCGAGGGCAGAATCCTGGGGTACGGCGCGCGCCGCAACCTGGAATCGCTGTGCTGGCTCGGCGGCAACCTCACGCCGGTGCTGGCGACCGACGCCGCGGTGGCCGCCTTCGCCGACCTGCTCGCCGGCGAGGAGCGGCTCTGCTCCTCCATCGTCGGCCGAGCCGACGCCGTGCTCGGGCTGTGGGACCGGCTCTCCGACACCTGGGGGCCAGCGCGAGACGTCCGCCCCAACCAGCCACTGCTGGCCACTGACACCCTGCCACCCGTATCGGCCGACCCGGAGGTACGCCAGGTCCGCTCCGGCGAGGTCGATCGGCTCTTCCCGGCCGCGGTCGCCATGTACACCGAGGAGGTCGGCGTCTCCCCGCTGGCCGAAGACGCCGGGCGCAGCTACCGCCGACGGGTCAACGACCTGGTCCGGTCCGGTCGGGCGTACGCCCGCTTCGTCGACGGCAAAGTCGTGTTCAAAGCCGAGTTGGCCGTGGTCACCAAGCGGACGGCGCAGGTCCAGGGCGTCTGGGTGGCACCGGAGTGGCGGGGCCGGGGGATAGCGACAGCCGCCATGGCGGCCGTGGTCCGCGACGCGCTGCTGCGGGTCGCCCCCACTGTCAGCCTGTACGTCAACGACTTCAACCTCCCGGCCCGCCGGGTCTACGAGCGTTGCGGCTTCCAGCCGATCGGCACCCTAGCCACCATCCTCTTCTAATCCTGGCCGTGGGGCTGTGGGGCTGTGGGGCTGTGGGGCTGTGGGGCTGTGGGGCCGTGGGGCCGTGGGGCCGTGGGGCCGTCGGGCCGTCGGGCCGTGGGGCCGTGGGGCCGTGGGGCCGTGGGGCCGAGTGCCATGGCCCGCGTACCGTGGGCCGATCCCTGCCGCTTGCCGCGAGATCTTGGACACTTTTCGTCTTTCGCGAACGGAAATTGTCCAAGATCTCCGAACAACAGCGGACCAAGCCGCGGTAATTGCCGCCCCCGCACAACGGGCGACGACGCGTCGCGCACCCACAACCCATCCGCATACGCGAACGCCGCTGGCCGGCACCCCGGGTGGGGGTGCCGGCCGGCGGTCGGTGTCGTGCGGTGGTGCTGGTGTCAGCTGTTCCAGTGCTGGGCGACGAGGTCGGTGGCCTGCTGCTCCCACTGCGCGTAGGCGTCCGGGTAGGCGGAGACCTGCACGGTCTGCGCGGCCTGGGTCAGCGGCATGTCCTGCCAACCGTCAACCTGGCGCAGGCCCTTGAGGAACGCCGTCGTCGAGTAGGCCGGGTCGGTGATCTGCTCCGGCGAACCCCAACCCGAGCTCGGGCGCTGCTGGAACAGGCCCAGCGAGTCATGATCGTTCATATCACCCAGGTGACCCAGGTTCTCCAACTTCGACTCCTGCAGACTCGTCGCGATCGAGATGACCGCGGCGCGCTCAGGCAGGCCAGCCTTCTTCGTCGCGGCGATGATCGCCTTGGCGTTGGCGGTCTGCTCGTCGTTCAGGGTGATGTGGGGCTGGTCGCCCTGCGGCTTCGGCGCGGTGGTCTGCACCGCGACGGTGGCGGGCTTGCCCTCGACCGGGGTGGCGGCGTGGGCGGCGATCGGACCGGCGAACACACCACCGGCGAACGCGAGACCAGCAACAGACAGCACACTCTTACGCATGATCGTGTTCATGGGGGTAGCTCCTTCGGGGGTAGGAACACCCAACCACTGACCGGGGAGTCGGCGGCACGGGTGAGAGCACCTCGTCCGGCGCTGCACAAACAAACGGGGGAAGTCTTGGGGGTGGGCGCCCGGCGAGCCGGAGGCTCGCGACGCCCGGGATCCGGCGACCTCTCAAGCGGAGGGCTCGCGTCAGGGTCGGCGACCAACGAGCGGGGGCTCGTGCCAGGGTCGGCGACCGACGAGCGGGGGCTCGCGTCAGGGTCGGCGACCGACGAGCGGGGGCTCGTGCCAGGGTCGGCGACCGACGAGCGGGGGCTCGTGCCAGGGTCGGCGACCGACGAGCGGGGGCTTGTGGTGCCAGGTCCAGGTGTAACGACCTGCGGGCCGGGGTCATTTCCGGGGGGCATCCCGTGGCACCCGATGGGGGTGGGGCGCTCAGCGGTCGTCTGCGGAGACTTCAACGATCGGGCGGGGGTCGGCATTCCGACCCGGGTACCAGCGGTCCAGCCCGGCGAGCGGGGTGGCGGGCCGGTGGTGCTGCGATCGTCCAGGGTGTGTAACGACCCCGGCCACGCCACGATTCCGGCCCACCGGTGCACCCGGTCACAGGTCAGACGCCCCCGAAACGGACAACCGCGCACCGGCTCGTCCCTCCTACGCCGGAACCCGACAGTGCGCACCAGACCACCCACACCAGGGATGATCCACTCGACTTCATGGAGATCGCGGTATCCGGGACGGGCTGATACCCCGACTTCACGGAAGTCGAGTCGATCATGGGGTGGGTGAGGCCTGACGCCCTGCTCAGGGCCGGAAATTCGGTTGAATCTGGGCGTCGGCGCCGCCAGGCTGAAGTCTCCGCCACCCCCACGCCCGGAGGACTTCCATGCGTTTGCTCCGTGATCTGTGGGGCACCTCGGCACGTCGGATGACGGTCGTGGCCGTCCTGATCCTGCTCGGCGCCGCCGGTCAGGCGGGCGCTTCGGCGCTGGCCGGTGCGGTGCTGGTGCACCGGTCGGCCGGCTTCTTCGCCGTGCTGGCCGCGGCGCTGGTCGCGGTGGTGCTCAGCGACCTCGCGGTGAGCCTGCTGATGGCCGGCGTGACCGCCGACTGGTCCGCCGACGTACGCCGCAGGCTGTGCCGGGTCGCTCTCGGGCAGGACCTGCCCACCCTGGAGACCACCCCGGTGGGCGAGCTGCTCGACCGGATCGACGGGGACGTCTACCAGGTGGCGTCGGCGATCCGTAACCAGGGCACCCGGCTCGCCCAGGGCCTCTGCGTCGGCCTGTTGTCGATGATCGTGGCGTTGGCCGTGTGGTGGCCGGCCGGGGTCGCGATGCTGCTGCTCACGGTGCTGCTCGCAGCCGGCCTGCGGGGGCCCACCGCGCGGATCGCGCCGGCCCGGATGCGCGAGGAGGAGGCGTGGTCCGACCTGGCCGCCGTGATGGAGGAGGCGGTGCACGGCCAGGACGACGTACGCACCAGCCTGGCCCGGCCGTACGTGCTGCGGCTCTACGCCCGGCGGGCCGCCGCCGTGCTGTCCCGGGGCGGCCTGGTCTGGGTGTTGTCCGCCCGGGTGGCCGCGGCCGCCACCGCGACGATCCGGGCCGGCATCGGCGCGGTGGTGCTCGGCGGGGCCTGGGCGTTGACCACCGACCGGATCGACGCCGCCCGGCTCACCGCCATCTGGCTGCTCGCCCTGGCCTTCGGGGCCACCGCGGAACACGTCAGCCGGATGGTGCCGGAGATCCAGGAGGCTCTGGGCGCGTGGGCCCGGGTGCAGTTGCTGCACAAGGCTCGGCAGGAGCCCGTCGGCGGCGCCAACCCGACCGAGGGTGACCTGCGCATCCGCGACCTGACCTTCGAATACGAGGTGAGCGGCCCCGAGGGTGGCCGGGGGGCCGCGCTGCGCGGGCTCAGCCTCACCTTCGCGCGCGGACGCTCGTACGCGCTCATCGGGCGGACCGGCTCGGGCAAATCGACGTTGGCGAAGGTGCTCACCAGGGCGGTCGACGTGCCGTCGGGCACGGTCTTCCTCGGCGGCACCGACCTGTGCGACCTCGACGTCGAGCAGTTGCGCCGCTGGGTGGCACTGGTGCCGCAGCGCACCGAGATCCTGGCCGGCACTCTCGCGGAGAACGTCGCGCTCTACGACCCGGAGCTGCTCGACGCCGCGGCAAAGGCACTTGACGAGTTGGGCCTGGCCGGCTGGATCGCCGAGTTGCCGGACGGGTTGGCGACCCGTCTGGGGGAGGGCGGGCACGTGCTCTCCGCCGGCCAGGAGCAGCTGGTGGCGTTCGCCCGGATCCTGGTCCGTGACCCGCACGTGGTGATCCTCGACGAGGCCACCGCGCGGCTGGATCCGGTCACCGAGGCGCGGGTGCAGCGGGCCACCGAACGACTGTTGCGCGACCGGATCGGCATCGTCATCGCGCACCGGCTCTCCTCCGTGCGCCGCTGTGACGAGGTGGTGGTGCTGGCCGACGGCGCGGTGGTCGAGGCCGGTCCCCTGGAGACGTCGACGCGTTTCGCCGAGTTGCTGGCGACCAGTCACGCCGCCGCGTACGCCGCGGTGGCACCGGCCGGCCGCGCCGGCGTCGGCACCGACCTGCTGGTCGGGCCCGGCCCGGCCGACGCCTGGCCGAGTGAGCCGACCACCGCGCCGGTCGAGCAGGTCGGGCCGACGCGGGCCGACCCACCACCGCTGCCGCCGGTGCCGCCGGCCCGGACGCTGCGGGAGATCGTCCGACTCTGCCTGAACGATCCCCGGTACGGGCTGGCCGCGATCGGGTTGTTCCTCGGGCTCAGCCTGCTGGGGATGGACGGCCCGTTGCTGCCCTGGCTCTGGGCCGACCTGGTCGACGGGACCGGCAACCCGTACCTGCCGGCGGTCGGGATCGTGGCCGGGCTGCTGGTCACCCTGCCGCTGCCGTATTACACCCACGTCTGGTTCCCGCAGTGGTGGGTGCGGCAGATGCTGCGGATCGGCCTGCGTCTGGTGCACGGCCAGACCGGGCCGCGCCGGGTCAGCTCGCACACCCCGGCGGAGGTCGTGGCGCAGGGCGGCGACACCGAGCGGGTGGTCCAGCTCGCCGACAACGTGCTGGACCAGTGCGTCGCGCTGGTCCTGGTGGTCGCCATGACGGCGGTCACCGGCAGTGTCGTACCGGGGCTGTTCTTCCTCGGCACGATGGTCGTCTCCGGGCTGGCCGCGACGCTGTTCGGGCCGAAACTCGAACGTGCGGCCCGGGCGACGGTGGCGGCGCGGGCCGCCTTCGCCACGGCGCTGGTCTCCGCGCTCTCCGCGGCGCGGACGGTGAAGCTCGCCGGCGCGACCAGTGCGGTGCTGCGCCACCTGGCGAGCCTGGACGTGCTGCGCAGCGACCGGCAGCGGCGGGAGATCTCGGTGCAGGTGTGGGCGCGTTCCACGCCGTCGATGGCCAGCGGACTGTTGCCGATCGGCGCGTGGGCGCTCTACCTGAGCGGCTCGCTCTCCGCCGGGACGGTGCTGGTGGCCGTCTCCACGTTGGGCGCGGCGCGCTGGTTCGCCTGGACCACCGCTTCGTTGATCTCCCAGCTACCGTCGGCGCGGGTCTGGACGCGGCGCACGGTGGCGATGACCGGAGTGAGCGCGTACTCCGCGGGGGTTGCCGCGGTCGACCTGGCCGCCGGGACGGCGCCCGCGCCGACGCCCGCGCCGCGGCATCCGCTGCGACGGCTGGAGCTGCGCGGTTTCGGGGTGGTGCACTCCGACGGCACGGTGGCCGTCCGCAACGTGGATCTGACAGTGCAGCGGGGGCAGTTGGTGCTTGTCGTCGGGCCGGTGGGGTCGGGCAAGTCCTCGCTGCTGCGGGCGCTGGCCGGGATCGTGCACCACACCGGTGAGCTGGCCTGGAACGGCGACCCAGTCACCGAGCCGGAGCTGTTCCTGCGCCCCAACCAGGTCGGCTACGTCGGCCAGTTGCCCCGGGTGCTGTCCGGCACGGTCGCGGACAACATCGCGCTCGGACACCAGGTGGACGCGGCCGACGCGGTCAGCACCGCCCAGCTCGACCACGACCTGGCTGCCGCCGGCGGTGGGCTGGGTCTGCTCATCGGGCACAAGGGCACCCGGCTCTCCGGCGGGCAGTTGCAGCGGTTGGCGTTGGCTCGGGCGCTGGCACCGCGTACCGAACTGCTTGTCGCCGACGACGTGTCGTCGGCGCTGGACGTCACCACCGAGCTGGCGTTGTGGCAGGCGTTGCGCGGACACGGGGTGACAGTGGTCGGCTCGACCGCGAAGCGCGCCGCGCTGGTCCGCGCCGACCACGTGGTGGTGCTGCTCAATGGCACGGTGGCGGCCCAGGGCAGCTGGCAGGACCTGGAGGGCGACTGGTCGCATCTCGCCGGCTGAACGGTGGGGCGGCTGCCGGCGTGGCAGCCGCCCCACCGGCGGGATCAGGCCGCGCGGGCGTACTGCGCCGGCCCGGAGTAGACGACGCCGAGCTTGGCGGCGGCCCGGCGCGGCCAGTACGGGTCGCGCAGCAGCTCCCGGCCGAGCAGCACCAGGTCGGCCTCGCCGCCCGCGATGATCTGCTCGGCGTGCTCGGGCTCGACGATCAGGCCCACCGCGCCGGTGGGTACGCCAGCCTCGCGGCGGATCCGGGCGGCCAGCGGCACCTGGTAGCCGGGGCCGAGCGGGATGCGCTGGTCCGTGCTGACGCCGCCGGAGGAAGAGTCGACCAGGTCGACGCCGACGCCGGCCAGCTCACCGGCGAGCACCACGCTGTCCTCGATCGTCCAACCGCCCTCGACCCAGTCGGTGGCCGAGATCCGGGTCAACACCGGCACGTCCTCGCCGACCGCGGCGCGCACCGCGCGGGCCACCTCCAGGGTGAGCCGCATCCGGGCGGCCCGGTCGCCGCCGTAGGAGTCGGTGCGGTGATTGGTCAGCGGCGAGAGGAACTCGTTGAGCAGGTAACCGTGCGCGGCGTGGATCTCCACGGCGGCGAAGCCGGCGGCCAGCGCGCGCGCGGCGGCGACCGCGAACGCCTCGACCACACCGGCGATGCCGGCCTCGTCGAGGGCGGTCGGCTCCCGGTAGCCGGCGGTGAACGGCTCCGAACCGGGCGCGACGGGCGTCCAGCCGCCCTCGGCGTCCGGCACGCCACCGCGCGCCGGCGCCCACGGCCGGTAGGTGGAGGCCTTGAACCCGGCGTGCGCGAGCTGCACGGCCGGCACCGCGCCGTGGGCGGCGACGAACGCGGTCACCGGTCGCCACGCGTCGACGTGCGCGCCGGACCACAGCCCGGTGTCCTGCGGGCTGATCCGTCCCTCGGGGAGCACGGCGGTCGCCTCGGTCAGCACCAGACCGGCGCCGCCGACCGCGCGACTGCCCAGGTGGATCAGGTGCCAGTCGGTGGGCAGACCGTCCGGGCCGGCGGAGTACTGACACATGGGCGCCATGGCGACCCGGTTGGGCAGTGTGACGGCGCGCAGGGCCAGGGGGGTGAACAGGGAACTCATGGGGTTCATCCTCTCGAAGACGGCGACAGGCCCCCCGGGGGAGGGGCCCGTCGTCGTCGGTGTGCTCTGGTCAGGCGGGAACAGGAGTCAGCTCGGGTCGGGTCTCGGCGACCGGCTCCGGCTCGGTCAGGTCGCGCCGGCCGGCGGACTCGTACGCGACCCGGTCGAGGGTGCCCTCGCGGGCGGCGACCACTGTCGGCACCAGAGCCTGCCCGGCCACGTTGGTGGCGGTGCGGATCATGTCCAGGATCGGGTCGATGGCCAGCAGCAGGCCGGCGCCCGCCAGCGGCAGGCCCAACGTGCTGAGGGTCAGGGTGAGCATCACGATCGCGCCGGTCAGGCCGGCGGTGGCCGCCGAGCCGACCACCGAGACGAACGCGATAAGCAGGTAGTCGGTGACGCCGAGGTGTACGCCGAAGACCTGGGCCACGAAGATCGCGGCGAGTGCCGGGTAGATGGCGGCGCAACCGTCCATCTTCGTGGTGGCGCCGAAGGGCACCGCGAACGAGGCGTACTCGCGGGGAACGCCGAGCCGCTCGACGGAGCGCTGCGTCACCGGCATGGTGCCGACCGAGGAGCGGGACACGAAGGCCAGCTCGATCGCCGGCCAGGCGCCGGCGAAGAAGCGCAGCGGGTTGAGGCGGCCGGCGAGGATCAGCACCAGCGGGTAGACCACGAACAGCACGATGGCGCAGCCGACGTAGACGGCGGTGGTGAACTTCGCGAGGGGGGCCAGCAGGTCCCAGCCGTACGAGGCGACGGCGTTGCCGATCAGGCCGAGGGTGCCGATCGGGGCGAGGCGGATGACCCACCAGAGCGCCTTCTGGACGATCTCCAGCAGGGAGCGGTTCAGCGCGACGAACGGTTCGGCGGCGTCGCCGACCAGCAGGGCTGCCGCACCCACGACGAGGGCGAGGAAGACGATCTGCAGGACGTTGCCCTCGACGAACGCGCCGACCGGGTTGGTGGGCACGATGCCGGTGAGGAAGTCGGTCCACGAGCCGGTGTTCTTCGGCGGCGCGGCGCCACCCAGGTCGAGGGTCACGCCCTTACCGGGGTTGACGAGCAGGCCGAGGCCGATGCCGATGCTCACCGCGATCAGCGCGGTGATGCCGAACCACATCAGGGTCTTGAGCGCGAGCCGGGCGGCGTTGGCCACGCCGCGCAGGCTGACCACGCTGACCACGATGGCGGTGAAGACGAGCGGCGGTACGGCCAGCTTGAGCAGCTGGATGAAGAGGCCACCGACGGTGTGCAGAGTGCTGGTCAGCCAGCTCAGGTCGTTGGCGCGGGCCAGGAAGCCCAGCGCGACGCCGAGCACGAGACCGAGCAGGATCTGCACGGAGAAGGGAATCTTGCGCAGGCTGAAGGGCATGAGGAATCTATCCAATTGTCCGGTCTGATCGGGGCAGGCGTGAAAAACGCAGCTAGCCCGGACAGACGCCGCTGGCCTGTAGTCGGAGATCGACATACAGGCGGACGGTGAGGCCCCAGACATTGGTCATCGCTAGCCGAGAATACGCCGCTGGTCGGGTATCGCAAGGAGCGGTCGAGGTGAGGATCCTTACAAGGAGGGTGCCTGCCGGCGATCCAGGGCCAGGGCGGTGGCGGTGGTGATGCCCCAGGCGACAAGCAGCGCGAGGACCAGCCGCTCCAGCACACCCACCACCGCGCCCCGGCCGACGACGAGCATGACCAGCCCGACCGTCGCGCAGAGCGGCAGGGCCAGCGCGGCGGTCACGGCGGCCAGCCGGCGCACCGCCGGGCCGGCCGGCCCGGACACGGCGAGCGTGAGCATGGCGAAGACCACCGACGCGGTGCCCGCGATGCTCGCGCCGCCGTGCACCAGATCCGCGGCCGTGGCCCGCTCGAACGGCGGCAGCGGACAACCGGCGGAGCAGGTCACCGCCCCGGACACCGCCGCGAACACGGCACCGGCGGCGAGCAGCGCCGGCGCCGCCCACACCCCGGGAGGCAGCGCGACGCCGATCAACAGCAACGCGGCGGCCAGAGCGAGGATTCCGATCCGGTACGTCGCGGCGTGTCCACTGCCGGCGATGCCGGCCTCGCTGACGTACCCGGTGAGCCCGGGACCGGGACCGGCGACCACGGCGACCGCCACCGCCACCGCCCCGGCCAGCGCGCAACCCGCCGCGGCGGAAGCGGCGACCCGGCGGGCGACGTCCGCGCCGGACCTCGGCGCGGTCGTGGTGCCGGAGCGACTCGGCTCAGCCACGCCCGTGTGGTGTGTGCCAGCCGGACTCGTCCGGCCCGAGTGGCACGATGCCGCTGGGGTTGATCTCCCGGTGGGTGCCGTAGTAGTGCCGCTTGATGTGGTCGAAGTCCACAGTCTCGCCGAAGCCCGGGGTCTGGAACAGGTCCCGCGCGTACGCCCACAGGACCGGCATCTCGGTCAGCTTGTCGCGGTTGCACTTGAAGTGGCCGTGGTAGGCGGCGTCGAAGCGGATCAGCGTGGTGAACAGCCGCACGTCGGCCTCGGTGATCGCGTCACCCATCAGGTAACGCTGCCCGGCCAGCCGCTCGGAGAGCACGTCCAGCCGGGCGAAGAGTGCCCGGAACGCCTCCTCGTACGCCTCCTGCGAGGTGGCGAACCCGCACCGGTAGACGCCGTTGTTGACGTCCGCGTGGATCTCGGCCATCAGCGTGTCCAGCTCGGGGCGCAGCGCGACCGGATACAGATCCGGTGCGTCGGGCGCGTGCAGCGACCGCCACTCGGTGGAGAAGTCGAGGGTGAGCTGCGGGTAGTCGTTGGTGACCACCCGACCGGTCACTGTGTCGACAAGCGCCGGCACCGTCACCCGGCCGGTGTAGTCCGGGTCGGTCGCCAGGTACGCCTCGGAGAGGAAGCTCACGCCGAGGACCGGGTCGAAGCCGTCCGGGTCGAGGGCGAACGCCCAGCCCCGCTCGTCACGGATCGGGTCGACGGTGCCCAGCGAGATCGCGTCGTCCAACCCGAGCAGGCCGCGCACGATCCTTGCCCGGTGCGCCCACGGGCAGGCCCGGCACCAGATCAGCCGGTACCGGCCGGCCTCCAGGGGCCACCGGTCCTGCTCGTCCGGGCCGCCGCCGGGCGGGGAGGTCGAGTCGGCGGTGACCCGACCGGTGAACCGGTTGGGCTGGCGGACGAACGAGCCGCCGCCACTGGTCTCTGCGCTGAACTGGGCCCGAGCCATGCCGTCAACCTATCCGTTGCCGGCGCGGATATCCTGGCGGCCGGCAGCCCCCGCGACCCGGTGGGCGTGCCCACCCCCGCCGTCTGCACCCCGAAGGACTCGCGATGACCGTGGCATACCTGGTGGCCGGTGTCCGTACCCCGATCGGCCGGTACGCTGGCGCGCTGGCCGGCGTCCGCCCCGACGACCTGGCCGCGCACGTGATCCGTGAGCTGGTCGCCCGCCACCCGTCGGTGGACTGGGCGCGGGTGGACGACGTCGTGCTCGGCTGCGCCAACCAGGCCGGCGAGGACAACCGCAATGTGGCCCGGATGGCGGCGCTGCTGGCCGGCCTGCCCGAGGAGGTGCCGGGCAGCACCGTCAACCGGCTCTGCGGCTCGGGCCTGGACGCCCTGGCCACCGCCGCCCGAGCCATCGTGGCCGGGGACGCGGAGTTGATGGTCGCCGGCGGGGTGGAGAGCATGAGCCGGGCGCCCTTCGTGATGCCGAAGGCCACGTCGGCGTACTCCCGCTCCGCCGAGGTGTACGACACCACCCTGGGCTGGCGGCTGGTCAACCCGTTGATGCGCGACGGGTGGGGCGTCGACTCGATGCCGGAGACGGCGGAGAACGTGGCCGCCGAGTACGGCGTCAGCCGGGCCGAGCAGGACGCCTTCGCGTACCGCTCCCAGCAGCGTGCGGCCAGGGCGCAGGCCGACGGCCGGTTCGCCGAGGAGATCGTGGCGGTGTCCGTGCCGGCTGGTCGGCGCGAGACCCGGCTGGTCGAGGTCGACGAGCACCCCCGGGAGACCACGCTTGCGAAGTTGGCCGCGCTGCCCACCCCGTTCCGCGACGGCGGCACTGTCACCGCGGGCAACTCCTCGGGCGTCAACGACGGCGCTGTCGCGCTGCTGGTGGCCAGCGAGGCGGCGGTGCACCGCTACGGACTCACCCCGCTGGCCCGGATCGGCGGTGCGGCGGTGGCCGGCGTGCCGCCCCGGATCATGGGGATCGGCCCGGTGCCGGCCACCCGCAAGTTGCTCGACCGGGTGGGCGTCGAGGTCGGCGCGGTGGACGTGGTGGAGCTGAACGAGGCGTTCGCCGCGCAGTCCGTGGCGGTGTTGCGGGAGCTGGGTCTGCCGGTGGACGCCGACCACGTCAACCCGAACGGTGGGGCCATCGCGTTGGGGCACCCGCTCGGTGCCAGTGGCGCGCGGCTGGCGCTGACGGCCGCCCTGGAGTTGCGCCGTCGCGGTGGTCGCAGGGCGCTGGCCACCATGTGCATCGGCGTCGGTCAAGGCATCTCGCTGTTGCTGGAGTCAGCCGCCTAGAGTGGTCCACACCACACGACCCGCGGGTCGGCCGGTGGTCGTGCACGCCCGTCGACGCCGGAGCTGTCCCGCGCCGCGGCGATGAACTGGGGAGCACGCTGATGCCGGACGGACTGCCGACCGAGATCGATCTGACCAGGCCGAGCGCGGCCCGGGTGTACGACTATTTCCTGGGCGGGGCGCACAACTTCGAGATCGATCGGCAGCTGGCCGAGCAGATCGCCAGCATGACCCCGAATCTCGCCGCCACCATGCGCTCCGGCCGGGAGTTCCTGCGTCGGGCCGTCCGGGTGCTCCTCGACGCCGGCATCGACCAGTTCCTCGACATCGGCTCCGGAATTCCCACAGTGGGTAACGTTCACGAGGTGGCCCAGACGGTCAACCCGAAGGCCCGAGTGGTGTATGTCGACATCGACCCGGTGGCGGTCGCGCACAGCCGGGAGTTGCTCGCCGGCAACGAGCTGACCGGTGTCATCCACGCCGACCTGCGCGAGCCGGAGCGGATCCTCGCGGAGACCCGGCGGCTCGGGCTGATCGACTTCAGCCGGCCGATGGGCATCCTGCTGGCCGGGGTGGTGCACTTCATTCCGGACCGCGACCGGCCTGAGGAGATCCTGGCCACGCTGCGGGCCGTCGCCGCGCCGGGCAGCTTCCTTGTCGTCTCGCACTCCACCTTCGAGGACCAGCCGCAGGAGATGCTGGACGCCCAGCGGCTCTCCGCACGGACGGACACCGAGATCACCCTGCGCTCCCGGGCGCAGGTCACCGGCTTCTTCGGCAACTGGACGCTCCTGGAGCCGGGCGTGGTGCACATGCCGCTCTGGCGTCCCGACTCGCCGTCCGACGTGGACGAACACCCGGAGCGGTTCGGCGCCTTCGGTGGTGTCGCCCGGTACGACCAGCCCGCCGGCTGATCGACGTGACCGCCGTCCCGGACCCCGTCCGCCGGGCCGACGCCCAGGGGTACGCCGCCGACTGGGCCCGCGCGATCCGCCGCCTCGGTTTCGTGCCGCTCAGCGTGGCCGAGACCGAGCGGCTGCTGCTGGCGCACACGATCCGGCTGGCGCAGGCGGTGCGTGCGGAACCGTTCAGTGCCGACCCGGCCGAGGCGGTCGGTCGGGCGCTGGTCGAGGCGCACCTCACCGCACCGCAGGCCCTGGACTGGACGCTGCGCGCCCTCGGTACGGACTTCCCGGACCGGGTGCTCTCCGCCGTCGACCGACCGGCGGACCTGCCCGAGCGGATCGCGGCAGTGCAGGGCGGGCTGGCGGCCGGGTTCGCGCGCGCGCTGCGCGACCGCACCTTCAGCCAGCAGGAGCAGATCGCCCGGTCTGCCTGGCAGGCACGGGACCGGGTCGAGCAGGCACTGCGCGACAGCGAGGCCCGCTTCCGGGCGGTCTTCAGCGGCGCAGCGATCGGCATCGGCATCGCCGGTGTGGACGGCCAGATCATCGATGTCAACCAGGCGTTCGCCGACATGCTCGGCTACTCGATCGAGGAGTTGCGCGGCAGCGACGTGGCGGCGCTGTTCCACGCCGACGACGCCGCCGGGATGTGGGAGCTGTACCAGGAGCTGATCGACGGTAAGCACGACGCCGCCCGGGTGGAGAAGCGCTACCACCGCAAGGACGGCAGCGTGGTCTGGACGGATCTGGCCGTCTCGCTGATCCGGCACGGCGACGGGCGACCCCGGTTCACCGTCGCGATGATCGAGGACATCACCCAGCGGTACGAACTCCAGCAGCGGCTGCGCTTCCAGGCGCTGCACGACCCGCTGACCGGGCTGCCCAACCGGACGTTGTTCTTCGAGACGCTGGGCCGGGTCCTCGACGCCGCGGGCGCCGGGCAGCGGGTCGGGGTGTGCTTCCTCGACCTGGACGGCTTCAAGGCGATAAACGACAGCCTCGGCCACGACCTCGGCGACCAGCTGCTGGTGGTGATCGGCCGCAGGCTGGCCGCGTGCGTGGCCGACCACGGCCACCTGGTCGCCCGGATGGGTGGCGACGAGTTCGTGATCCTGGTGGACGGCGGCGACGACATCGACGACGCGGTGGCCGTCGCGGAGTCCGCGTTGGCCGCCGTCGCGGCCCCGGTGCACGTCGGTGACCACCAGTTGGCCGTGTCGGCAAGCGTGGGCATCGTGCAGTGCCCGGCGGCGGAGACCACCCCGTCCGAGCTGATGAAGGCGGCGGACACCACGCTCTACTGGGCGAAGGGGGCGGGCCGGGGCCGCTGGGCGGTCTACGACCCGGAGCGCAGCGCCCGGGACATCGCCCGGTCGGCACTTGTCGCCGGGCTGCCGGCCGCGCTGGACCGGGGCGAGTTCGTGCTGCACTACCAGCCGATCGTGTCGCTGCTGGAGGGCACGATGCTCGCGGTGGAGGCGTTGGTCCGGTGGGAGCACCCGGAGTTGGGCCTGCTCGGGCCGGACGGGTTCATCGGCCTGGCCGAGGAGACCGGCCTGATCGTCCGGCTCGGCGAGTGGGTGCTGCGGCGGGCCTGTCACGACGCCGAGCGGTGGCATCGGCAGTTCCCCGACGCCCGGCTGGTGGTCAGCGTCAACCTGGCCGCGCGGCAGGCCGACGACCCGGCGATAGTGGACACGGTGGCGGACGTGCTGCACACCAGCGGACTGCCTGCCGACCTGCTCCAGTTGGAGCTGACCGAGAGCGCCGTGATGGGCAGCGCCGGTGAGCCCCTGCGCAGCCTGCATCGGCTCGCCGCGCTCGGCGTCCGGCTGGCCGTTGACGACTTCGGCACCGGTTACTCCAACCTCGCGTACCTGCGGCGGCTGCCGATCCACTCGCTGAAGCTCGCCGGCCCGTTCGTCGAGGGGATCCGCGCCGACGGGACCGACGTCGTGGCCGACCACCGCGACGAACGGATCGTCGACGCGTTGGTCCGCCTGGCGCACGCCCTGGAGCTGTGGGTCACCGCCGAGGCGGTCGAGACCGGGGTGCAGGCCGAACGACTGCGGGCGCTGCGGTGCGACACCGGGCAGGGCCGGTACTTCGGCGCCCCGGTCCCGGCCGACGCGATCACCCTGCGCCTGCGTGGCGGGGTGATCGCGTGAGCCTGACGGATTCGCAGACGGTGGTGACTGTGGTGGCCGGGCTGGCCATCCTGGCCGGACTGGCCGGCGTGGTGGTGCCCGGCCTGCCGGCGTTGCCGCTGTGCTGGGGTGGCGTGCTGGTCTGGGCGATCTTCGGTGGTGCCGGGATGGGTGGTTGGGCGGTGTTCGCCGCCGCCACTGTCGTCGCGGCGGGCGGCATCGTGATCAAGTACGCGTGGCCGGGCCGGAACCTGAAGAACACCGGCGTGCCGACGTCCACACTGCTCGCCGGCGGGGTGCTCGGCATCGTCGGGTTCTTCGTGGTGCCGGTCGTCGGGCTGGTGCTCGGCTTCGTCGCCGGGGTGTGGGCGGCGGAGCGGCTGCGGCTGGGCAGCAACCGGCTCGCCTGGCCGTCCACCGTGCAGGCCATCAAGGCGGTCGGCCTGTCGATGCTTGTGGAGTTCCTGGCCGGCCTGACCGTCGCAGCCCTCTGGGTGATCGGTCTCCTGCTGACCTGACGACGGGGGCGCGGGGCACTTTTCGGGTACGGCGGAGCGCCGTACGTGAGAGAGGCGTGCCCCGCGCCGCGGTCCGGGCGGTCCGAGTGCCCGGGAGTGGCCCGTTGATCGGGCCTGGTCACGGGCTTAAGGATGAGGGCCGGGGCGGTCCGGTGGCAACGCAATTAGCCCTCCGGCGGTGAGATTCCCACCGACGACGTATTGACCGCCTTGATCAGCCGGGACGACACTTTGCGCACTCGCACGCGGAACCACCTCAGGGAGGTGTGCAGTGGCCACGACGCCCGTGCCGACCGCCGAGCAACCGATGGACGACGACGCCCGACGGCTCGCCGAACTCGGCTACAAACAGGAGCTGCGCCGCAAGTGGAGTGGCTTCTCCAACTTCGCCATCTCGTTCTCGATCATCTCGATCCTGGCCGGCTGCTTCACCACCTTCGGTCAGGCGTGGAACAACGGCGGGCCGGTCGCCATCTCCTGGGGTTGGCCGCTGATCTCGCTGTTCATTCTGATCATCGGCTTCTGCATGGCGGAGCTGGTGTCGGCGTACCCGACCGCGGGCGGGATCTACTGGTGGGCGGCCACCATGGGTCGGCCGGTGCACGGCTGGTTCACCGGCTGGCTGAACCTGATCGGTCTGGTGGCGGTCACCGCCTCGGTCGACTACGGCTGCGCGACGTTCCTCAACCTCACCCTGTCGGCGCTCTTCGACGGCTGGGCCGGGACGCTGCGGCAGGCGTTCGTGCTCTTCGTGATCATCCTGATCCTGCACGGCCTGATCAACATCTTCGGGCACCGGATCATCGACGTACTCCAGAACGTCTCGGTCTGGTGGCACGTGGCCGGCGCGGCCGTCGTGGTGGCCATCCTGGTCCTCGTGCCCGACAACCACCAGAGTTTCCAGTTCGTGTTCACCGAGCGGTTCAACAACTCCGGCTTCGGTGACGGGGACATCGGTGGACTCACGTTCTGGTTCTACGTGCTGCCGCTGGGCTTCCTGCTGACCCAGTACACGATCACCGGCTTCGACGCCTGCGCGCACATCTCCGAGGAGACCCGGGGCGCGTCGCAGGCCGCCGCGCGGGGGCTCTGGCAGTCGATCTTCTATTCGGCGGTCGGCGGCTGGATCCTGCTGCTGGCGTTCCTCTTCGCGGCCACCGACGTCGAGGCGGTCAACGCGGCGGGCGGGTTCTCCGGCGCGATCTTCGAGTCCGCGCTGACCCCGGTCTTCTTCAAGATCGTCATTATCATCTCCACCATCGGGCAGTTCTTCTGCGGCATGAGCTGCGTGACGTCGATGAGCCGCATGGCATACGCGTTCAGCCGGGACCGGGCGGTGCCGGGATGGCGGCTCTGGTCGCGGGTCGACCGCAACGGCACCCCGGTCAACGCCATCATCGGCGCCACAGTGGCCGGCCTGGTGCTGACCCTGCCGGCGCTCTACGAAAGCTCGGCCGGCATCCCGATCGCCTTCTACGCGGTGGTCTCCGTCGCGGTGCTCGGGCTGTACCTGTCCTTCCTCATCCCGATCGCGCTGCGGCTGCGGATGGGCGACCGGTTCGTGCCCGGCCCGTGGACGCTCGGGCGCAAGTACAAGCTGCTCGGCTGGATAGCGGTGGTCGAGATCGCTGTCATCGCCGTCTACTTCGTGCTGCCGATCGTGCCCGCCGGGGTGCCCGGCAACGACGGCTTCACCTGGTCGGCGGTGAACTACGCGCCGCTCGCCGTCGGCGGGGTGCTGCTGGTGGTCGCCGTGTGGTGGTACGCCTCGGCCCGCAGGTGGTTCACCGGCCCGGTCCGTACCGTCGAGGAGCCTGCGAAGGCGACCGACCCGACGCCGGTCGACGGCCCCGCCTGACCGGCCACCGGCGGGCCGGGCGGTGCGCCGTCCCGCCGGTGACCGTCGGGTTTGCCGCACCCGCCGCCGAGGGCATTGACGGTGATCCGGTTTGCCAGTAGACCTTGGTGATGGAGGCCCGCGCATGACGAAAGCTCCGTTCACGCTGGAACAACTGCGGGTCGCCGTCAACGACGGTGAGATCGACACGGTGGTGCTGGCCCTTGTCGACATGCAGGGTCGGTTGCAGGGCAAACGGTTCCACGCGCCCTTCTTCCTCGACCAGGTGGTCGAGCACGGCAGCGAGGGCTGCAACTATCTGCTCGCCGTCGACGTCGACATGAACACCGTCGACGGGTACGCGATGTCGAGCTGGGAACGCGGCTACGGCGACTTCGCGATGGTGCCGGACTTCGCCACCTTGCGCCGGATGCCCTGGCAGCCGGGCTCCGCGTTGCTGCTGGCCGACCTGACCTGGCTCGACGGCTCCGGCGACGTGGTCGCCTCGCCCCGACAGATCCTGCGCCGGCAACTGGACCGGCTGGCCGAGCACGGGCTGACCGCGTACGCCGGCACCGAGCTGGAGTTCGTGCTGTTCCGCGACTCGTACGAGGATGCCTGGCGGCGCGGCTACCGGGACCTCACCCCGGCCAACCAGTACAACGTGGACTACTCGCTGCTCGGCACCGCCCGGGTGGAGCCGCTGCTGCGTCGGATCCGCACCGAGATGGCCGGCGCCGGGCTCACGCCGGAGAGCGCCAAGGGTGAGTGCAACCTCGGCCAGCACGAGATCGCCTTCCGCTACGACGAGGCGGTCGCCTGCGCCGACCACCACGTCATCTACAAGAACGGCGCCAAGGAGATCGCCGCCCAGGAGGGAATGGCGATCACCTTCATGGCCAAGCCGAACGAGCGGGAGGGCAACTCCTGCCACATCCACTTCTCGCTGCGGGACAGCAGTGGCGCCTCGGCGATGCTCGGCGACGGGCCGGCGCACCTGTCGCAGACCGGGCAGCGGGTGCTCGCCGGGCTGCTCGCCACCATGCGGGAGTTCAGCCTGCTGTTCGCCCCCAACATCAACTCCTACAAGCGCTACCAACCCGGCTCGTTCGCCCCGACGGCGCTGCGCTGGGGCGTGGACAACCGCACCTGTGCGCTGCGGGTCGTCGGGCACGGGCAGGGCATGCGGGTGGAGAACCGGGTGCCCGGCGCCGACGTCAACCCGTACCTGGCGATCGCCGGGCTGGTCGCCGGCGCGCTGCACGGCATCGACGGGGAGCTGGAGCTGGGCGCGGAGTGCACCGGCAACGCGTACGACGACCCGGAGGCCGAGCGTGTCCCGGGGACCCTGCGCGACGCCCTGGCACTCTGGAAGGAGTCCACTGTGGCCCGGGACGCGTTCGGCGCCGAGGTGGTGGCCCACTACGCCAACCAGGCGACTGTGGAACTGGCGGCCTTCGACGCCGCCGTGACGGACTGGGAGCTGACCCGTGGTTTCGAACGCCTCTGAAGCCTCCCGCGATCGCGCGGAGGAAGGGTGGGCGGGGGCGTGACGGTTCTGCTGGACCCCGCCAACGGGGAGATTGTGCGGGAGGTTCCGGGGGCCTCCACCGGCGAGGTCGACGCCGCCATCTCGCGGGCGGCTCGCGCCTTCGAGACCTGGCGGCGCGTGGCGCCGGGAGATCGGGCGCGACTCCTGCGGCGGTTCGCCGCCGTCGTCGACGCGCACGTGGAGGAACTGGCCGCGCTGGAGGTGCGCAACTCCGGTCACACCATCGGCAACGCCCGGTGGGAGGCCGGCAACGTCCGCGACGTGCTGGACTACTACGCCGGGGCCCCCGAGCGACTGACCGGGCGGCAGATCCCGGTGCCGGGCGGGCTGGACGTCACCTTCCACGAGCCACTCGGCGTGGTCGGCGTGATCGTGCCGTGGAACTTCCCGATGCCGATCGCCGCCTGGGGGTTCGTTCCGGCCCTCGCCGCCGGCAACACAGTGGTGCTCAAGCCCGCCGAGTTGACCCCGCTCACCGCGCTGCGGCTGGCCGAGTTGGCCCGCGAGGCGGGCCTGCCCGACGACGTGTTCGTCGTCGTACCGGGTCAGGGCGCGGTGGTGGGGGAGCGGTTCGTCAGCCACCCGGCGGTCCGCAAGATCTGCTTCACCGGCTCCACCGAGGTCGGCACCCGGATCATGGCCGGCTGCGCCGCCCAGGTGAAGCGACTCACCCTGGAACTGGGCGGCAAGAGCGCGAACATCGTGTTCGCCGACGCCGACCTGGAACGCGCCGCCGCGACCGCACCGGGCGCGGTCTTCGACAACGCCGGCCAGGACTGCTGCGCACGGTCGCGGATCCTGGTCCAGCGTCCGGTGTACGACCGCTTCCTGGCCCTGCTCGAACCAGCGGTACGCGCCGTGCGGGTGGAGGACCCGTCCCGGGAGACCGCCGAGATGGGGCCGCTGATCTCCGCGGCCCAGCGGGACCGGGTTGCCGACTACCTGCCCGATGCGCGGGTCGCCTTCACCGGCTCCTGCCCCGAGGGTCCCGGCTTCTGGCATGCGCCCACCGTGCTGCTTGCCGACTCCCCGGCCGACCGGCACTGGCGGGAGGAGATCTTCGGCCCGGTGGTGTCGGTGTTGCCGTTCGACGACGAGGCCGACGCGGTCCGGCTCGCCAACGACACCGAGTACGGGCTCTCCGGCTCGATCTGGACCCGGGACGTGGGTCGGGCCCTCCGACTGGCCCGTGCCGTCGACTCGGGCAACCTCAGCGTCAACTCGCACTCCTCGGTGCGCTACTGGACCCCGTTCGGCGGGATGAAGCGTTCCGGGCTCGGCCGTGAGCTGGGCCCGGACGCGCTGCATTCCTTCACCGACGTCAAAAACGTGTTCATCGCGACAGAGGAGTGACGCCAGTGCAGGGTCGGTTGCAGGACCGGGTGGCAGTGGTCACCGGAGCGGGCAGCGGCATCGGGTTGGCCACCGTGCGGCGGTTCGCCGCCGAGGGGGCCCGGGTGGTCTGCGTGGACATCGACGCGGCGGCCGGCACGAGGGCCGCCGAGGAGTGCGGCGGCGAGTTCGTGGCCACCGACGTGGCCGACGAGTCGGCGGTACGCGACCTGTTCGACGGGGTGGCCGACCGGCACGGCCGGGTGGACATCGCGTTCAACAACGCCGGCATCTCCCCGCCGGACGACGACTCCATCCTGGACACCGGCCTCGACGCGTGGGAGCGGGTGCTCCGGGTCAACACCACGAGCGTCTACCTCTGCTGCAAGTACGCGATCCCACACATGCGCCGCCAGGGCAAGGGTTCGATCATCAACACGGCGTCGTTCGTGGCGCTGATGGGCGCGGCGACGTCGCAGATCGCGTACACCGCGAGCAAGGGCGGGGTGCTGGCGATGACCAGGGAGCTGGGCGTGCAGTTCGCCCGCGAGGGCATCCGGGTCAACGCGCTCTGTCCCGGCCCGGTGGCCACCCCGTTGCTGCTGGAGCTGTTCGCCGCCGACCCGGAGCGGGCCGCCCGCCGGCTCGTGCACGTGCCGATGGGACGCTTCGGGCAACCCGAGGAGATCGCCGCCGCGGTGGCGTTCCTGGCCAGCGACGACGCCTCGTTCATGACCGCCGCGCAGTTCGTTGTCGACGGCGGCATCACTGGCGCGTACGTCACACCGCTGTGAGCGCGGGGAGCACGCCGGTCCGGCGAGCCTCGCGGTCGCGAACGGCGCCGGCCCGGCGGAGGCCGCTGGTCGGGATCAGCGCGTACGTCGAGCCCGCCGACTGGGCGGTCTGGCGGGGCGTACGGGCCGTGCTGGTGCCGGAGGCGTACGCGCGGGCGGTGACGGCCGCGGGTGGCCGTGCGGTGGTCCTGCCGCCGGACGACGTGGACGCGGATGTGGTGGCCGTCCTCGACGGGCTGCTGCTGGCCGGTGGCGCGGACGTGGGTGCGGGGCGGTACGGCCAGCGGCCCGACCCGCGTACCGAGGATCGGCCGGACCGGGATGCCGGTGAGTTGGTGCTGTTGGCCGCCGCGCTCGCCGCCGAGCTGCCGGTGCTGGGCGTGTGCCGGGGGATGCAGTTGCTCGCCGTCGCCTACGGCGGCACCCTGCACCAGCACCTGCCCGACGTGGTCGGTCACGAGGGGCACCGTCCGGCGCCCGCCGTCTACGGGACCCACCCGGCACGGTTCGCGCCGGGGAGCCTGGCCGCGTCGGTGCTGGCCGGGGCGGACCGGGTCAACTCGTACCACCACCAGGCGGTCGCCGATCCCGGTCGACTCGCGGTCACGGGTTGGGCGGAGGACGGTGTGATCGAGGCCGTCGAGGACCCGGCGCTGCCGTTCGTGCTCGGCGTGCAGTGGCATCCGGAGATGGAGGAGGAGCCGCGGCCGATCACGGCGCTGGTCCGGGCCGCCGCCGAGCGGCTGGGCAGCGCTGTGAGGTAGATCGCCCCCGACGGGTGGTGGGGCCGGTGGGAGGATCGCCGCATGGGCAAGGTCTATCCGGAGATCGACGGTCGGCTACGTGACTTCATCGCGGACCAGCCGGTCTTTTTCGTGGCCACCGCGGCGTCCGGCGCCGAGGGGCATGTCAATGTCTCCCCGAAGGGCATGCGGGGCACGTTCGTGATCCTCGGCCCGCACCGGGTGGCCTACCTCGACTATCACGGCAGCGGGGCGGAGACCATCGCCCACCTGCGGGACAACGGCCGGATCACGTTGATGTTCTGCGCCTTCGACGGGCCGCCGAAGATCGTCCGGTTGCAGGGCCGGGGCCGTAGCGTCGCGGTGACCGAGGAGGGCTTCGCCGACCGGCTCGCCGAGTTTCCCGCGCCGCCGGACGTGCACGCCGTCCGGGCCGTGATCACCATCGAGGTGGAACGGGTCAGCGACTCCTGCGGCTACGCGGTGCCATTGATGGACTTCCGCGCCGAACGCGACCTGTTACTCACCTCACACTCCCGTCGTACCGCCGACGACCTGGCGGTCTACCGGGCCACCAAGAACGCGGCGAGCATCGACGGCCTGCCCGTCTTCTGACTCGTCGGGGGTGCTGGAGACCGCCCATTCGACGCCGGTGCGCACCCGTACTGTCCGGTCCCCGGCGGCTCGGGCGGACGTCAACAGCGTCCAATGGTCGTCTTGCGTTACGTTGCTCCTCCGCTGGGGTACAAGTCGAGGCACGGCGGGTGAAGATCAACGGTCGCGGGGTGCTGGCCGGAGCGGGAGGCTGTATGAGCTCGGCCCAGGGGGGCGCGGACGTCGGGCAGTCCGTCGCGCCCGGCCCGGAAGCTTCTCCGATGCTGGCGGCGGCGTTCGCGGCCGGTGGCGAGATGGGTGAGCGGCTGGGCCGCTTCGACTGGTCGACCGGCCCGCTCGGCGGGCCCGGCCACTGGCCGCCGGCGCTCTCCAACGCGGTCGGCATGATGCTCGCCTCCAGCGCGCAGATCGTGATGTTCTGGGGCGACGAGCAGCTCGCCTTCTACAACGACGCCTACCGACCGACCATCGGCGGCAAACATCCGGACGTGCTCTGCCAACCGGCCCGGCACCACTGGGCGGAGACCTGGGCGGTGCTCGGCCCGCTGCTCGACGGCGTGCGGAGCACCGGGCGCTCCTATCGGGGCAACGACCACCCGTTCCTGCTCGACCGGCACGGTTTCGTCGAGCAGACCTACTTCAACGTCTCGTACGACCCGATCCGGGGTGACGACGGCTCGGTCAGTGGCGTCTACTGCATCGTCAACGAGACCACCGGCCGGGTGCTCGGCGAGCGCCGGCTGCGAGCACTGGCCGAACTGGGCGCCGAGTTGACTGACACCGGCAGTGCGGCCGAAGTGGGTCGGACCGCCGTCGGGGTGCTCGGCCGGCACCGGGCGGACGTGCCCTTCGCCTTGATCTACCTGGCCGACGAGAGCGGTCGTCTCGCCCTGGCCGGGTCCACCGGCACCGCCCCGGCCACCGTCGGCGACACTGCCGAGCTGCTGGCCCGGGTCACCGCCGACACCGCGCCCGCGACCGTCGACGTGGCCGATCTGCTCGATCCGCCGCCAACCGACGCCGCCGACCAGGCTCTCGTGCTGCCCCTCACGGCGACCAACCAAACGGTCGGCGCGCTTGTCGTCGGCGTGGCCCGCCAGCTCCCGCTCAGTGACGACTACCGCAACTTCCTGGAGCTGGTCGCCGCCCAGATCTCCCGTGCGGCCGGTACGCAGCGGGCCTACGAGCAGGAGCGGGCCCGCGCCGCCGAGCTGGCCGCGCTGGATCTGGCGAAGACCAACTTCTTCGCCAACGTCAGCCACGAGTTCCGCACCCCACTGACCCTGGTGCTCGGCCCGCTGGAGGACATGCTGGCCGACCCGAAACTGCCCGCGGCCGAGACCGACCGACTCACCAAGATGCACCGCAACGCGCTGCGCCTGCTGAAACTGGTCAACACCGTGCTCGATTTCTCCCGACTGGAGTCCGGTCGGCTCGCCGCCCGCTACCAGCCCACCGACCTCGCCAGCTACACCGCCCGGCTGGCCAGCACCTTCCGCTCGGCGACCGACCGGGCCGGGTTGCGGCTGGTGGTGGACTGTCCACCGTTGCCGGCGCCGGTCTTCGTCGACCGGGACATGTGGGAGAAGATCGTCCTCAACCTGGTGTCGAACGCTGTCAAGTTCACCTTCGACGGCGAGATCCGGGTGCGGATCCGGGCCGTGGACGGCGCGGCCCGCCTGGAGGTGACGGACACCGGCATCGGGATCCTGCCGGACGAGCTGCCGCACGTCTTCGAGCGGTTCCACCGGGTTGCCGGGGCGCGCGCACGCACCCACGAGGGCACCGGGATCGGCCTGGCGCTGGTCCGGGAACTGGTCGAGATGCACGGCGGCGAGGTCGGGCTGACCAGCCGGGTCGACGAGGGCAGCACCTTCACGGTGACCGTCCCGTTCGGATCGGCACACCTGCCCGCGGACCGGGTGGCGGCCTTCGACCCGCTGCCTCCGGGTGAGCCCGAGCAGGCCCGGCTCTACGTGGCGGAAACCGCGCTGTGGACCGGCGTCGAGCCGGCGCCCGAGTTCGCCGGTCGGCCGCCGAACGGCGTACCGGCCGGCCGCATCCTGGTCGTCGACGACAACGTGGATCTGCGCGAGCACGTCAGTCGACTGCTCTCCCCGACCTGGGAGGTGGTCACCGCCAGCGACGGGCTGGTCGCCCTGCCGCTGGCCCGCGAGGGCGGGTTCGACCTGGTGCTCAGCGACGTGATGATGCCCCGACTCGACGGATTCGGGCTGGTCAGCGCGCTGCGTGCGGACCCGCGTACCCGTCATGTCCCGATCGTGCTGCTCTCCGCCCGGGCCGGCTCCGCGGAGGCCGTCGCCGGCCTCTCCGCCGGTGCCGACGACTACCTCACCAAGCCGTTCTCCAGCCAGGAGTTGGTCGCCCGGGTCCGGGCCAACGTCGAGCTGGGCCAGCTCCGTGGCCAGATCATCCGTCGGCTCCGGGCGCTGGCCGACGCGGCGGTGGCCGTGAACACCGCCCGGTCCACCGCCGACGTGCTCCAGGTCGCCGCCCGGCACGCGCTGAGCCTCGTCGAGGCCGCGCGGGTGGTGGTCACCGCCGCCGGGGCACGCTCCGAGGCGGACACCGGCGGCGCCACCGCCACCGACCCGTCCTTCGTGGCCGAGCTGACCGGCACCACCGGCGAGCCGCTCGGTGAACTGCGGGTCTGGCGTCCAGCCGGCGACGGCGCGCAGGCCGACGAGGCGGCGTTGACCCAACTGGCCCGGCTGGTCGGGGTGCGCCTGGAGAACGCCCAGCTCTACGAAACCGAACACCGCATCGCGACGACCCTGCAGCACAGCCTGCTACCCCGGTCACTGCCGCAGCTACCCGGAGCGGTGCTGGCCAGCCGGTACCTGCCCGGCACCGCCGACGTCGAGGTCGGCGGCGACTGGTACGACGCGTTCATCGTCGAGGACGGCGACCTGGTGCTGGTCATCGGAGACGTGGTCGGCAAGGGCGTCCAGGCCGCCGCGGCGATGGGGCAACTGCGCAACGCGCTGCGGGCGTACCTGCTGGAGGGCTACGACCCGGGCGAGGCGTTGACCCGGCTCAACCGACTGGTCGGCTCCACCGATGGCCGCTCCTTCGCGACTGTGGTCTGTCTGCTGTCCAACCCGCGCACCGGCCGGCTGCGGTACGCGAGCGCCGGCCACCCGTCCCCGCTGCTGATCAGCGGAGGTGACGTGTCGTTCCTGCACGACCGCGCGCTCGGCCCGCCGGTCGGCGCGATCCCCGGAGCGACGTACGAGGCGGTCGAGGGCGAGTTGGCACCCGGCAACCGGCTGTTGCTCTACACCGACGGGCTGATCGAGGACCGTCAGCTCGACATCGATGCCGCGCTGGCCCAGCTGTGCGTCGACGCGGCGATCCCCAGTGAGCACGTGGTGGACCTGATCGACGCGGTCGTCGAGCGGGTCGACGGGCGTCCGCGCCGCGACGATGTTGCGGTCCTCGCCCTCGAGGCGTCGGAGCTGAACCGTTTCGCGTTGCGGCTGCCGGCGGACCCGACCCGGCTCAGCGTGCTACGCAAGCGCCTGGAGGATTTCCTCGTGGCGCACGCCGTCGACGAGACGGACGTGTTCGACCTGACCGTGGCGGTCTCCGAGGCCGCGGCCAACGCCATCGAGCATCCGGTCCACCCCGCCGAGGCCGTGATCAGCGTCGAGGTGGCCATCGAGGATCGGACGGTGACGGCCACCGTGCGCGACAGCGGGCAGTGGCGTGAGTCGACCGGCTCCGGGTTCCGGGGGCGTGGCCTCACGCTGATCAGGGCGTTGGGTGAGCTGTCGGTGCGGCGTACCGACGAGGGCACCGAGGTGACGCTGCGCCGGCAGCTGCGGAGTTGACCGTCCGCCCGGCGGCGGCCGGGTCGTCTCAGCTGGGCCGGAGCCAGCTCTGCTCGCCCAGGCCGGAGATCTCCAGCACCCGGCGGACCTGCCGCGACGGCAGGACGGTGAGCACGCCCGAAAACTGCTGGGCCAGCCGGACCAGGGCGTGGATGGCCGCCGAGTCGAAGAAGGTGACGGCGCTCAGGTCGAGGGTGATCTGCTTGGCGGGCTCGCGCAGCGCGGTCTGGAGCATGGTGTCGGCGGTGGCCATGTCGACCTCACCGGCCACCACCACCTGGAGGTGGTCACCGTCGATCTCCGCGCTGGCGGAGAAGACTGGTGGTGCTCCCCCTTGATCCACGCTGACACCATGGCACAGCCGACCTGGTGGGGCAACAACCCCCGCGCGGCGCCCGTGGCGTGGGTCACCAGCGGCACCGGCGATAGGCTGGCGGCATGACCGTCCGTCCGCCGCTGACACCAGGCACGCTCTCCCCGATGCGTCCGGTGCCACCCCAGATCGCCCGACCGGAGTACGTGGGCAAGGAGCGCCCCGTCCAGTGGCGCGGCTCGCACGTGCAGACGCCGGAGACCATCGAGAAGATGCGGATCGCCAGCCGGCTCGCCGCCCAGGCGACCCAGTTGGCCGGCGAGCACTGCAAGCCCGGCGTGACCACCGACGAGATCGACCGGGTGGTGCACGAGTTCCTCTGCGACCACGGCGCGTACCCGTCGACGTTGGGCTACAAGGCCTTCCCGAAGTCCTGCTGCACCAGCCTCAACGAGGTCATCTGCCACGGCATCCCCGACTCCACGGTGCTGCAGGACGGCGACATCATCAACGTCGACGTCACCGCGTACATCGGTGGGGTGCACGGCGACACCGACGCCACCTTCTGCGTCGGCGCGGTCAGCGAGGAGGCCCGGCTGCTTGTCGAGCGGACCCACGAGGCGATGATGCGCGGCATCCGCGCGGTCGCCCCGGGCCGGCAGATCAACGTGGTGGGCCGGGTCATCGAGTCGTACGCCAAGCGGTTCGGCTACGGCGTGGTCCGCGACTTCACCGGCCACGGCATCGGCGAAGCCTTCCACAGCGGGCTCTACGTGCCGCACTACGACAGCCCGCGGCCCACGGACATCATGGAGCCGGGCATGACGTTCACCATCGAGCCGATGATCACCCTGGGCACCTACCAGTACGACATGTGGGACGACGGGTGGACCGTGGTCACCAAGGACCGGAAGTGGACGGCCCAGTTCGAGCACACCATCGTGGTGACCGACGACGGCCACGAGATCCTGACCCTGCCGTGACCGACACCCCAGCGGCGCTGCGCGAGGCGCACCACGCGGACGTCTCCGGCGGGTGGCTGCGCCCGGCAGTCTTCGGTGCGATGGACGGTCTGGTCACCAACATCGCCCTGATCGCCGGTGTCGGCGGCGGCGGGGTGTCACCCCGCAGCATCGTGCTCACCGGCTCCGCCGGCCTGGTGGCCGGCGCGATCTCGATGGGGCTCGGCGAATACACAAGCGTCCGCTCCGCCAACGAGCAGGTCGCCGCCGAGGTGGCCAAGGAGCGGCGCGAGCTGGAACGGCACCCCGAGGCGGAGGCCCGGGAGCTGGCCGACGCCTGGGTGGCCCGGGGTCTTCCCCGGGACCTGGCGACCCAGGTCGCCGAAGCGGTGCGGCGCGACCCGGAGGAGGCCCTGCGGGTGCACGTCCGCGAGGAGTTGGGCGTCGACCCCGACGATCAGCCCAGCCCGTGGGCCGCCGCGATCTCGTCGTTCCTGTTCTTCTCGGTGGGCGCGCTGGTGCCGCTACTGAGCTACCTGTTCGGCGCCACCGAGCTGTGGCTGGCGCTCGCCGTCGGCGGGCTGGGGCTGTTCGTCGCCGGAGCGGTGGTAGCCCGCTTCACCCAACGCCCCTGGTGGACCAGCGGGCTGCGTCAACTGCTGCTGGGCGCCGCAGCCGCCGGCGCCACCTACCTGGTCGGCACGCTGATCGGCGTGCCGGGCGGGCTGTGACCCCGGCCAACCCACGGGACCCGCCCTTGTTCGCGACTGAACGTCAGCCTAGCCAGCCGACGGGGGACCGGCCGGCACGCCGCGCCCGGTCGGCACGAGCCGGAAGATGTGGATCTCCCGGCCGCCGGCCCGCCGCACGTACGTGCGGTACGCGGGCCACTCGGTGACCAACAACTGCCACAGCCGGTCCCGTTCGGCGCCGGACGCCCGCTCGGCCCGCACCGGCTCCCGGCGGCCCTTCAGCTGCACCTCCGCGGCGGGATCGGCGAGCAGGTTCATCGCCCAGCCGGGGTGGTGGGTCTGCCCCCAGTTGGAGCCGATCACCACGTAGGCGTCGCCGTCGGGCACGTAGAGCAGCGGGTTGCTGCGTGGCTTGCCCGAGCGGCGGCCGGTCGTCGTGATCACCAGGGACGGGATCAGGCCGAGCGCGACCACCCGCCCCCGGGTGAGTCGACCGACCACCCGGTCGGCGGGGACCAGCAGACGTGCGGCGGCGCCAAACCAGCGATGATGACCGACTCGACGGGTGAGGGTTCCGAGCACTGACACGCGGATCAGTGTGCCGGCTACCGGGCCCCGCCGGCACCCCCCGTACGCGCCCGGCTCGCCAACCGGGCGGTCACGCCACCGGGATCAGTCCAGCTGCCGTTCGATCGGCAGCCGGGCGCGGGTGAACAGGCCCGCCCCGAGCATCGCCACGATCGGGACCAGCACCAGGATCCCGAGCGCGGGCCACGGCACCACATACGGGTACCGGTCGGGTACCGGCCAGTCGTTGGCGTACTGCCGGTTCACCGAGAACAGCACGATCGCGGCGGTGCCCAGCCCGGCCACGATGCCGAGCACCGAGCCCAGGCCGGCGATCACCCCCGCCTGGCAGATCGCCAGCATCCGGCGTAGCGCCGGTGCGGCTCCGACGGCCGCGAGGGTGGTCAGCTCGGCGCGTCCCTCGGCGGCGGCGAGCGCGGTGGCGATCCCGGCCGCACCCATCGTGATGACCCCGGCCGCCGCCGCCAGCAGCAGCAGCAACGGTGAGATGTCGCGCGGAGCACCGCCGTCCTCCACCAACAACGAGAACGCGCCGAAGGGGCGCAGGGCGCTGGCGAACCGCTCCTGCTGGTGCCGGTCCGGCGGGGTGGCAGCGCCGATCACCCAACCGGACGGTGACCAGGTCAGGCCGAGGTGGCGGGCCGCGGACGCGGAGAGCAGCAGCTGGGACTGGCTGACCACGCCGCCCAACGCGTACCCGGGGAAGTCGGCGACCGCGCGCGGCCGGTCCGTCCCGGGATCCACCTCGTTGACGCGTACGGTCACCAGGCCGTCGTGCAGGTAACGCGGGTCGGTCACCACCACGCCGCCGGCGCGCAGCACGGCGGTGGCGGCGGCCGTCGCCGCCGGGTCCGCACCGGTGAGCAGCGGCAGCGCGGTCCCGTCATCCACCCCCGCCTGCACGTAGCCGCCGTTGTAGCTCATCGGCTCGATCCGACAGCGAGGGTCGGCCCGCGCCTGCCGACGGTGCGCCTCGGAGAGGTTGTCCCCGGGCTGCCAGGGGCAGACCTGCGCGGGCGGCAGCTCCGGCGCGACGTCGCAGTAACCCGTCCCGGGTGCGCAACTCAGCGCGTTGATCGGGGCGACCGTGTCGGCGCCCAACTGGTCCCGGGCCATCGCGGCGAGCTGGGCCAGCGGGGGTTGCCGAGCCGACTCGCCCGCGTAGACCAGCACGTGGCCGGTCGGCACCATCGGCCGGTAGGCACGCGAGTCACGGGCGTCGCTGCTGGCCAGGAACCCGCCGAGCGCCACACTGCTGGCCACCGCGGCCATCACGGCGCAGATGGCGGGCGCGGCGGACGCGCGGTTGCGGCTGGCGTCGCGCAACGCGATCCGCGGCGCCAACGGCAACACCCGGCCGAGCCGGGCGAGCGCGCCGATCAGCGTGGGCGTGCAGCACACCAGGCCCAACTCGCCGAGGATCAGGCCGGTGAGGATCACCACCGCGGAGGCACGGGCGGCCCCGAACGCCGCCAACCCCGCCCCACCGACGACCAGCGACAGCCCGAGGGCCAACCACCGGGTCCGGGACACCGGGGGAGTGCGTCGTCCGGCGAGGCCGGCGCTGACGTCCTGCCGCGCGGCGGTCCAGGCCGGTGCCAGCGCGGCGAGCACTCCGGCCAGCACCGCCACCCCACCGAGCAGCACCAGCGCGATCGGCCAGCACCGGTACCCACCGAAGCGGGCGTCGAAGACGTACTGCTCCACCAGCGGACGACCGGCGAACGCCGCGCCGACGCCGACCACCAGGCCGGCGGCGGCGCCCAGCACACCCAGCACCACGCCGTCGGCCAGCACGACCCGACGAAGCTGGGCGGCGTCTCCGCCGGCCACCGCGACGAGCGCCAGATCCCGCCGTCGGCGACGGACGCCGACCGCGAAGGCCGGCCCGACCAGCAGCACGACCTCCAGCAGCCCGAGGCCGGCGATCAGCACGCCGGTGCCCAGGTCGGTGGTTTCGCCGGGGTCGACGGGGCCGAGCCAGATCCGCTCCCGTTCGTCGGCCGAGTCGGCCGGAGGACGGGCGGCGACCAGCACACCCCGGTCGTTGAGCCGGGACACCTGCGCGCCATCGATGGCGCCGGGCACGTCCACCAGCCAGCTGCTCTCCGGTACGGGACTGGTAGGCGGCGCCGCACCCGGATGCAGCGCCACCACCGCGCCGAGATCGTCGGGAAACTCGACCACCCCCACCACGGTGTACGCCCTGCTCCCGTCGGCGAGGGCCACGGCGCGACCGAGGCGCAGGTCCAGGCGGCGTAGCGCCGCCGGGCTCACCGCGACCTCGCCGGGCTGCTCCGGCGCCCGGCCCGCCCGGAATCGCACCAGCCCGCGGGCCAACGGGTCGCCGAGGTCCAGCACCCGCCCCTGCACGTCCTCGTCCCGGTGCGGGCCGCGCAGGGTCAGCGGGATGCCGCTGCGCACCTCGGTGACCCGACTGCCCGGGCCGAGCAGCGCACTCACCTGGGCGGAGGTGGCTCGGGCGTTGGGTGACTCCACGCCGTCCCGGCTGGACCAGGTGCCACCCCACTCGTCCTGTTCGACAGGGGTGTCGGAGATCCAGCGCAGCTCCGCGTCGGCCACGCCGAGCCGGCGGTCCACCCGTTCCTGCGGAGTCAGCGTGGCCATGTCGTAGCTGGCGGCCAGGAAAGCCAGAACGGCCACCGGCAGGGCGATCATCGCGAGCACCAGGGCGGTTCGGCGTCGGGCCCGGCGAGACTCCCGCCGGGCGATCCGCAACGCCGTCCGCCAGGAGCCGGTCAGCTCGGCGAGCCGCCGCCGACCGACCCGCACCGGTGGCGCGACCGGTCGCGCCGCGGCGGTGTCGAACCGGGCAGGTGCCGGCCTGGTACGGCGGACGGTCACCGATCGCTGCCGGACAGCAGCTGCTCGACACTGCCCAGCGGCGCCGTCGTGTCGACAAGGACGCCGTCGCGCAGGAACACCACCCGGTCGGCCCAGCCGGCGTGTCGGGCCTCGTGGGTGACGAGCACTCCGGCGGCCCCCGCGTCGATCCGGCGGCGCAGGAGGTGCAGCACCGCCTCGCCGGTCTGCGAGTCCAGGGCCCCGGTGGGCTCGTCGGCGAGCACCAGCCGGCGTTCGCCCACCAGCGCGCGGGCGATGGCCACCCGCTGCTGCTGCCCGCCGGAGAGCTGGTCGGGGAAGCGGTCACCCAGTGCGGGCAGACCCACCTCGGTGAGCGCGGCCATGGCCAGCGTCCGGGCCCGGCGTCCGCTGGCGCCGTCGAGTTCCAGGGGCAGCGCCACGTTCTCCAGCGCGCTCAGGCTGCCCAGCAGGTTGAGTTGCTGGAAGATGTAGCCGATCCGGCGGCGGCGCAGCTGGGCCAGCCCGCGACGGTCCAGCGCCCCCAGCGGTTGCCCCTCCACCCGGACCTCTCCGCCGGTCGGGCGGTCCAGCCCGCCGGCCAGGGCCAGCAACGTCGACTTGCCGGAGCCGGACGGACCCATCACGGCGACCAGCTCGCCGGGCCGGACGACCAGGCTGACCCCGCGCAACGCGTGCACCGCCGCCGGTCCGGCGCCGTGGGTGCGGTGGACGGCGCGGAGCTCCAGCACCGCGTCGTCCGATCCGCTCACCGTCGCGCCTCCTCGCCCGCCCAGCGCGCCGCGTCCCGCGCGTCGGCATCACCCGGTAGGGGCGGGGGAGGCGCCGGGCCGCTGGGCTGGTGCCGCACCAGACTGGTCTCGCAGTGGTCCAGCCAGCGGACCTCGGCCTCGGCCTGGAACACCATCGAGTCCAGCACGAGGCGCCAGGGGAGGTCCTCCGGCCGGTTGCTGCCGTACTTCAACCGGGTCAACTCCTGCAGAGCCCGCATCGTCGCGCTGCGCTGGGCCTGCACCACCGAGCGGACGTCCACCCCGGGAGTGGTCAGCGCCAGCGCCAGCTTGATCGCCAGCTCGTCGCGGGGCCGGTCGTTGCGGCTGACCGGGGTGGCGAACCAGAGCGCCAGATCCGCCCGGCCGGCGTCGGTGATCTCGTACGGGCGCTGCCCGGCCTCGCTCTCCGGCAGCGGGCGCACCAGACCGTCGCGTTCCAGCCGGGACAGCGTGGTGTAAACCTGCCCGATGTTCAGCGGCCAGGTCGAGCCGGTCGACTCCTCGAACGCGGCGCGCAGCTGGTAGCCGTACATCTGGCCGCGTTCGAGCAGGGCGAGCAACCCGTGTCGGATGGACATGGCAACGGAGTATGCATACCTGGTATGCGTACCGCAACCGGAGCGGAACGGTTCAGGTCGGTCGACCGGGAAACGGGACAGTCAGCGGGGTCGTCCCGGCCGTCTTCCGCCACCGGGTGGCCCGCACCGCGTACTCGACCAGGGCGGCCAGCGCCTGGTCCCGGTCGGCGCCGGTGGTGGACGCCAGAGCCGCCCGCCAGTGCGCGGCCGTGCGCTCCTCCACCTCCGCGGCGAGCCGCAGCGCGCTGGCCCGGTCGGTGACCGGGAACGGCAGCGCGTAGCCGGCGCGGTCCGGCGGCACGACGCCACCGGCCGCGCTCAGTTGCACCACCAGCGTGTCGCGCCGGCTTCGATGCGCGGCCTCGGCCTGGTGTGCGGCCTCCCGCGCCGCCCCGGTGAGGCGGACCCCGATCCGCCCGTAGGCGTAGATGGCCGCGTACTCGGCGGACAGGGCGGCGGCGAGCGCCTCCCCGGCGGACGGCTGCCTCACTTCAGTGCCTCCTGGTGGGTTGCTCGGGCGGCGGCGATCGACCCGAGCAGCGCGGCCCGCTCCGCGCTCGCCGCGGCGCAGGCGGCGGTGGCGGACTGCTGGGCGGTCTTCTCCAGGGCGCGCAGGGTGGTGAGCGTGCCGCCCGGGTCGGTCGCCGGAGTGGCGACCGCGGTTGGCAGGGCGACGCCGATCACCCGGGCCAGCTCGGTGGCGTGCGCGGTGTGCGCCTCGGCGATCGGGCCGAGCCGGTCGGCCAGGTCGGGATGCGCTGCCGCATTGGCCTGGTACGCGGCGGCCAGCGCGAGTGCCTCGTCAACCATCGGCCGCAGCGGGTCCGGTGGTGGCACAGGCTGATCGTCACGGTCGAAAAGATCACAGCCGGTCAGCGGCGCCGCGGCACCGCCGAGCGCCAGCAGAGCCCCGGCCCGCAGGAGCTTTCGCCGCGAATGTCCGGATGCCTGGTCCTGCTGTGTCGTTCTGCCGGTCCCCACCCGACAAGTCAACACCATCCCCGTCGGTCCGGGGGCCACCGACGTCGGTGCGCCGCCCGGTCCACCGACGGGCAGGCGCGTTACGCTCTGCGCAGCCACCGGCGCGTCCGCTCCGGTGGTGCGCCGGCATGTCGGGACGACCGATCACCGTCGACCAGGGAGAGGTGCGGAGATGACGCAGCGTGGCCGTGCCACCAGGTCGACAGGGCGACCCCGCGATGCCGCGGGTCCCCGCGGTGGTGATCTCGCAGCGCGGCGCGCGCGGTTGCGGGCCGTGATCGAGCCCGTGGTCAACGACGCCGGCTACGACCTGGAGGACCTGTCGGTCTCCCGGGCCGGTCGCCGGCACGTGGTGCGGGTGATGGTCGACGCCGACGGCGGGATCGACCTGGACGCCGTCGCGGACGTCTCCCGGGCGGTCTCGGCCGCCCTGGACGCCGCCGAGGAGGCCAGCGGCGACATCGTCGCCGGGGAATACCAGCTGGAGGTCAGCTCGCCGGGCGTCGACCGGCCACTCACCCTGCCCCGCCACTGGCGGCGCAACGTGGGCCGGCTGGTCAAGGTCACCGTCCGGGGCGCTGCCGCGCTGCCCGGCCAGCGTGGCGAGCAGCCCGCCGGTGACCGCCAGCTGACCGGCAGGGTGGTCGCGGCCGACGACGAGGGCGTGCACCTGGAGACCGAGGACGGCCGTACCTCCTGGGCGTACGCCCAGCTCGGCCCCGGCCGCGTGCAGGTCGAGTTCACCCGGCTCGCCGAACTCGGCGAGCCGGACGAGGAGTTCGACGACGCGGACGACTCAGACGAGATCGACGATTCAGACGACATCGACGACGAAGATGATGTGGAGGACGAGGAGAGGTGAACATCGACCTCGCGGCGCTGCGCGCACTCGAGCGCGAGCGGGAGATCCCGTTCGACACGATTCTCGCGGCGATCGAGACCGCGTTGCTGACCGCCTACCGGCACACCGACGGCTCCGAGCCGCACGCCCGGGTGGAGATCGACCGCAGGTCGGGCGCCGCCCTGGTGTACGCGCAGGAGATGGACGCCGACGGCAGCCTGGTGCGGGAGTGGGACGACACCCCGCACGACTTCGGCCGGATCGCCGCCATGACCGCCAAGCAGGTGATCCTCCAGCGTCTGCGGGAGGCCACCGACGAGGTGCACTTCGGTGAGTACGTGGGCCGCGAGGGTGACCTGGTCACCGGCGTGGTGCAGGCGCACGAGACGCGTACCGAGAAGGGCATCGTCAGCGTCGACCTCGGCAAGCTGGAGGGCGTGCTGCCGCAGTCCGAGCAGGTGCCCGGCGAGCGCTACGCCCACGGCGAGCGGGTCCGCTGCGTCGTCGTGCACGTCGCCAAGGGCACGCGCGGGCCGCAGATCACCCTGTCCCGGTCGCACCCGGCGCTTGTCAAGAAGCTGTTCGCGCTGGAGGTGCCGGAGATCGCCGACGGCACTGTGGAGATCGGCGCGATCGCGCGTGAGGCAGGTCACCGCACGAAGATCGCCGTACGCTCCACCACCCCCGGGGTGAACGCCAAGGGCGCCTGCATCGGCCCGATGGGTCAGCGGGTGCGGGCCGTGATGAGTGAACTGCACGGCGAAAAGATCGACATCATCGACTGGTCGGACGACCCGGCCACCTTCGTCGGTAACGCGCTGTCGCCGGCCAAGGCGCTGCGGGTCGAGGTGGTCGACCTGGCCGGTCGAGCCGCCCGGGTGACCGTTCCCGACTTCCAGCTCTCCCTCGCGATCGGTCGGGAGGGGCAGAATGCCCGACTCGCGGCCCGATTGACCGGTTGGCGGATCGACATTCGGTCCGATGCGGAGCAGACCGCCCCGGCCGCGCGTGCGGCAGCTGATCACGTGCGGGAGCCGGGCGGCGCGATCTCGGGCAGCTAGGGGTAGACTTCTTCCAGTGGTACGACGCGCAACGCCGGAACGCACCTGTGTGGGTTGCCGGCAACGTGCGCCGGCCAGCGAATTGCTGCGGATTGTCGCGGTCCGGGACGAGGCTGGTTTCAGTCTCCGGCCTGATCCGCGCCGCAGGCTGCCGGGTCGGGGAGCGAACATGCACCCGGATCCGGCCTGCTTCGCGCTGGCGGTGCGCCGCCGCGCCTTCGGGCGTGCGCTGCGCATCACCGAGGTCCTTGACCACGGTGTGCTGGCGGAGCACGTCGATGCGCCAACCACTACGTCCGGTCAGCCCGACCGGGCGAGGGTCGCTAGCAGGGTAGGACGACCGACATGAGCACACGATGAAGTCCCTGAAATGACCAGGCTTCAAGTGCACGAGTGAGGTCGCTGCGGGTGCTGCCCGCACGACCTCGGAGTGAGGAGTGCAGTGGCAGGCAAGGCCCGCGTACACGAGCTTGCAAAAGAGCTCGGGGTCGAGAGTAAGACCGTTCTCGCCAAGCTGAAGGAAATGGGCGAGTTCGTGAAGTCCGCGTCCAGCACCGTCGAGGCGCCCGTCGCCCGGCGACTGCGGAACGCGTTTGTCGCTTCCGCCGGTGCTCCGGCGCCGGCCGCCCCGTCGGCGCCCGCGTCGACGCCGGCTTCAGCGACCACCCCGCAGCCGTCCCCGACCCCGGGCGCGCCGCGGGTTTCGGCCCGACCGATGCCGCCGCGGCGGCCGACCGCGCCGGCACCTGGTCCGAAGCCGAAGGGTCCGGTGCCCGCTGCGCCGCAGCCGGCGGCTCCGGTCGCCAAGCCGGCGAGTGCCCACGACATCGAGGTGGCGGCCGCCGAGACGCGTGCCGCCGCGCTGAAGGCTGAGCAGGAGGCCGCGGTCAAGGCCGCACAGGCCGCCCGCCAGCAGCAGCGGGACAACCCCGTTCGCCGGGAGCCTCCGGCCGACGGCGCCAACCGTCCCGGTCCTCGGCCGGGTCCCGCGGCGATGCCACCCCGTCCTGGTTCGCCGGCCGCTCGTCCGAGCACGCCGGCTCCGGGTCCGGGTGCCCGACCTGGTGGTCGCCCACCGGCGCGTGGCGCCGGTAACAACCCGTTCGGCATCCAGGGTGGCCAGCAGCAGCGGCCCCCGGCCGCCGGCGCGGGTGGCCCCCGGCCCAACAGCCCGGCGGGCATGCCGCCGCGGCCGAGCCCCAACTCCATGCCGCCGCGGCCCAGCCCGGCGTCCATGCCGAGCCAGCGTCCGGCTGCTGGTCGTCCCGGTCCCGGTGGCGCTGGTCGCCCCGGTGGCGGTGGCGCCGGTCGTCCCGGTGGTGGCGGCGGCGGTGGCTTCCGTGGCGGTCCCGGCGGTGGCGCCGGTGGCGGTGGCGGCGGTTACCGCGGCGGCCCTGGTGGCGGCGCGGGTGCCGGCGGTGGCGGTGGCTACCGTGGCGGTCCCGGCGGCGGTGGCGGTGCTCCCGGTGGCGGTTTCCGTCCGGGTGCTCCCTCCGGTGGCGGCGGTCGTCCGGGTGCCGGCGGTCGTGGCCGTGGCGGCGGCGCCGCGGGTGCCTTCGGGCGTCCGGGTGGCCGGCCGACGCGCGGTCGCAAGTCCAAGAAGCAGCGCAGACAGGAGTTCGACAACCTGTCGGCTCCGACCATGAGCTCGGGTGCTCCCCGGGGTCAGGGTCAGATCGTCCGGCTCTCCCGTGGCGCATCGCTGTCGGACTTCGCTGACAAGATCAACGCCAACCCGGGTTCGCTGGTCCAGGAGATGTTCAACCTGGGCGAGATGGTCACCGCGACCCAGTCCTGTTCTGACGACACCCTGAACCTGCTGGGTGAGCACCTGGGCTTCGACATCCAGATCGTCAGCCCGGAGGACGAGGACCGCGAGCTGCTCGCGCAGTTCAACATCGACCTCGACGCGGAGGTGGCCGAGGAGCGTCTGGTCAGCCGTGCGCCGGTGGTGACCGTCATGGGTCACGTCGACCACGGTAAGACCAAGCTGCTCGACGCGATCCGTAAGGCGAACGTCGTGGCCGGTGAGGCGGGTGGCATCACCCAGCACATCGGTGCCTACCAGGTCCACGTCCCACACGAGGGCGAGGACCGGGCGGTGACCTTCATCGACACCCCGGGTCACGAGGCGTTCACCGCCATGCGTGCTCGTGGTGCCCAGGTCACGGACATCGTGATTCTGGTCGTCGCGGCCGACGACGGTGTGATGCCGCAGACGATCGAGGCGTTGAACCACGCCAAGGCGGCCGATGTGCCGATCGTGGTCGCGGTCAACAAGGTCGACAAGCCGGACGCCAACCCGGACAAGGTCCGCCAGCAGCTGACCGAGTACGGCCTGGTCGCCGAGGAGTACGGCGGCGAGACCATGTTCGTCAACGTGGCAGCCAAGCCGGGCATCGGCATCGAGGAGCTTCTCGAGGCTGTCCTGCTGACCGCCGACGCGTCGCTGGAGCTGACCGCTCCGATCGACGGGCCGGCCCAGGGTGTGGCCATCGAGGCACACCTGGACAAGGGTCGCGGTGCGGTGGCGACGGTGCTCGTGCAGAAGGGCACCCTGCGGGCGGGCGACTCGATCGTCGCCGGCGGGGCGCACGGCCGGGTCCGGGCCATGCTCGACGAGAACGGCAACCAGCTCACCGAGGCTGGTCCGGCGCGTCCGGTCATGGTGCTGGGTCTGACCGCGCCTCCCGGCGCGGGCGACACGTTCCTCGCCGCGGCGGACGACCGTACGGTGCGGCAGATCGCCGAGCAGCGGCAGGCACGGCGGCGGGCGGCGTCCTTCGCCAACTCCCGTGGTCGGGCCACTCTTGAGACGCTCATGGAGCAGCTCAAGGAGGGCGAGAAGACGTCGCTCAACCTCATCCTCAAGGGTGATGTCTCCGGTTCCGTGGAGGCCCTGGAGGACGCGCTGTTCAACCTGGACATCCCCGAGGAGGTCCAGCTCAAGGTCCTCGACCGGGGCGTGGGCGCGATCACCGAGAGCAACGTCATGCTCGCGAGTGCCTCGTCCGAGCCGGTCACGATCATCGGCTTCAACGTGCGGGCCTCCAACAAGGTCCGTGAGATGGCCGACCGCGAGGGCGTGGAGATCCGGTATTACACCGTCATCTACCAGGCCATCGAGGAGATCGAGGCAGCGCTCAAGGGCCTGCTCAAGCCGGAGTACGAGGAGGTCGAGCTGGGCACCGCGGAGATCCGCGACGTCTTCCGCTCTTCCAAGATCGGCAACATCTCCGGTTGCATCGTCCGGTCCGGTGTCCTGCGGCGCAACGCCAAGGCACGCCTGCTGCGGGACGGGGCGGTCGTGGCGGACAACCTCACGATCAGCTCGCTCAAGCGGTTCAAGGACGATGCCACTGAGGTTCGCGAGGGCTTCGAGTGTGGTCTGACCCTGGGTGGTTACAACAACGTCCAGGTCGGCGACGTCATCGAGACCTTCGAGATGCGGGAGAAGGTTCGCGCCTGATCCGGCAGTGACACGCTGATCAAGGGGTTTACGCCGAACGGCGTAAACCCCTTGATCATGCGGGGTGGGTTGGCGGTATCGTCCGGGGCGATGTTCACCGGAACCGCGGTCTTCGACCTGCTGCTGCCGGGCGACTCCCGGTCGCTCAAAGCCAAGAGATCATATGTACGGCCGATCGTGGCGGCGCTGCGCCGCTTCGAGGTGTCGGCCGCCGAGGTGGGTGCGCTCGACCTGCATGGTCGAGCGCAGCTGGCGGTGGCCGTGGTGGCCGCCGAGACGGCGCACGTCCGCGAGGTGCTCGACTCCTGTGAGCGCCTGGTGGCCGGTCGCCCCGAGGTCGAGTTGTTGTCGGTCCGGCGCCGGCTGTACGGCGTGGACGACGACTGACCCCGGAGCCGGCTGTGCCGGGCGACCGGTGCGGCCGCGAAGGTAGTGTTCGAGATGTTGGCCGGTCGGCCGGCGACCCCCGGGTCGCCGGGTCGGCCGGGAGCAGGACGCCGTGGAGGTGGCGAGATGTCTGATCCGGCCAAGGTACGCCGGCACGCGGAACGGGTGCGTGAGCTGGTCGCGTCGGTGGTGCGGAGCCAGATCAAGGACCCGCGGCTCGGGATGATCACCATCACCGACGCCCGGATCACCGCGGACCTGCGCGACGCGACGGTCTTCTACACAGTGCTCGGTGACGCGGTGGCCCAGGCGGACACCGCCGCCGCGCTGGAGAGCGCCAAGGGGCTGCTGCGCAGCACGGTCGGCAAGGCGCTCGGGTTGCGGCACTCGCCGACTCTCACGTTCGTCCTCGACGACGTGCAGGACCAGGTCAAGCACATCGACGACCTGCTCGCCGCCGCCCGGAACGCCGACGCCGAGGTGCAGCGGCTGGCCGCCCAGGCGGAGTACGCGGGTGAGCCGCAGCCGTACCGGGTTGACGACGAGATGGATGAGGGCGACGAGGCGGACGAGGCCGATCCGGCCACCGACGTCAAGGACGCGGCGCGGGGTGGGGAAACGCGGTGACCAGCACCGCCAGCGTCCCGCTCGCCGGGGCTGCCGGGGTCGGCCCGGCCGAGATGGACTGGGCTGCGGCCGAGGCGCTGGTGCGGGCTGTCCCGCCGGGTGGCCGGGTGCTGCTGATCTGCCACATCAACCCGGACGGTGACGCGCTGGGCAGCATGCTCGGCTTCGGCCTGGGGCTGCGGCAGTTCGGCGTCCGCGAGGTGCAGGCGACCTTCCCCGGGCCGCCGGAGGTGCCCGAGCCGTTCCGGGGGCTGCCCGGGCTGGACCTGCTGGTCCCGGCGGACGCCGCCGACCCGGCACCCGACCTGGTGATCTGCTTCGACGCGGCGAGCGAGTCGCGCCTCGGCGAGCTGGCCGGGCGGTTGTCGTCGGCGGGTGCGGCGCTGGTGCTCGATCACCACGCGTCGAACCAGGGCTTCGGCACCGTCAACCTGGTGGACCCGGGCGCCGCGGCCACGTCGGTGGTGGCGGAGCAGTTGCTGGCCCGGCTCGGGGTCGTTGTGGATCCGGCCATCGCGGAGTGCCTCTACGTGGCGCTGACCACGGATACCGGCTCGTTCCGGTTCGCCGCGACCACCCCGGCGGTGCACCAGATGGCTGCCCGGTTGTTGGCAACCGGCATCTCGCCCGGGGACATCTCCCGCCGGGTCTTCGACACCCGGCCCTTCGGGGCGGTGCGTCTCTTCGGTGAGGTGCTCGGCCGGGCACGGCTGGAGCCGGCGGCTGCCGGCGGCCGAGGGTTTGTCTGGACCTTCGCCACGCTGGAGGATCTGGCCCGGCACGACCAGCGGCCGTACGTGCTGGAGGCGCTCATCGACTCGGTGCGGTGCACCGCCGAGGCGGACGTGAGCTGTGTGGTCAAGCAGACCACGCCCGGCGAGTGGGCGGTGTCGATGCGCAGCAAGGGCGCGGTGGATGTCAGCCGGGTCGCGGTCACGCTGGGCGGTGGTGGCCACCGGTTCGCGGCGGGGTTCACCGGTCGGGGCACCGTCGAGCAGGTGGTCGAGTCGATCCGCGGCCAACTGGACGGGGCGTTGATCCGCCCCGGCGCCTGAGGTCGACGTTCGTCGTCATCGATTGTCCGGTCAAAGGATCAGGGTCAACTCCGGGGAGTGTTGGTCTTCCCGCGCTCGGTGAGACCGGGAAGAATTGCGGGATGGAGCAGCCGCACGACCTCACCGTGGAGGCCCCCCGTGCCTGGGACCGGCCCACCGTCTCCGTTCCCGTCCTCGTCTGCCTGTCGCTCGTCGGCGGTCGGTTCGCGTCGTTCTCCACCGAGGCGAATCTGTTCACCATCGGCACCGGCGGGGTGCTGATCTGGCTCGGTCTGAGCAATCGGGTGCCTCGCCGACCGGCACCGCGCCGGCTGGGCTCGGGGGCGGTCTGGTGGGCGGTGCCGGTGGTGGTCTTCGGGGTCTTCGAGGGCGTGACCTTCGTGCTGGCCGTCGGTGACGACTTTCCCACCTTCTCCCGGCTGGCCGACCCTCTCCTGGAGGATCATCTGACTCGGTCGGCGGTGTGGTTCGCCTGGCTGGCCGCCTTCTGGGGGCTGGTGCGGCGATGATGCGGGCGCTCGCCATCGGCGGTTTCCTCACCGCGTTGGTCCTCTTCGCGGTGGTCGAGTGGATGGCCCGGCGGGAGGGTTCCCGGATCCCCACCCTGGGCGAGGTCTGCGCGTACGTGATGCGCTACGAGGTCGGCTCGGTGCCGGTGGGCCGGATCGGTCTGTTCGGGTTCTGGTGGTGGCTGGGCTGGCACTTCCTGGCCCGCTGAGTCGGGTCGCCGCGTGTCCAAATGGCGGGAACCGAGAGCAGCATATGGACCTGAACGATAACTTGGGAGACGGCCGGGTGCCGCGTAGCGGTGCAGGTCATGGGTGGTGGCGCCACACCTCGTGCTGCCTCCCTCCAGGGTCGGATCGACCCGGGCTCACGCTGCCCAGTCGGCTGCTCCGGTAACCCCGGACCGTCGTGGGGCGCGCAGCACGACCGCCCGCGAGGGCCGCCGCGCGCCGGTGGCTCGCTCCCTGGAAGGACCACCACCATGCCGAACAAGCCCAAGCCCGAGACCACCGACGACGCCCGCGAGCAGGCCCGCCGCGCGCTGCAGACGTCGATGGACACCCGTCAGTAAGCCGACCCGCCCGGCGGTGACGCCGCCTGTCGACCGAGGGGCCGGCTCCCGACGACCCGGCGGCGCGGCCCACCGGTGGGAGTAAGTCCCCGGCGGGATTGCGATCCTTACCGGGCTCGTGCCAGGATCGACGGCGATGAGCCAGACCGCCACCGCCGCCCACCGATCCGCCTCGCCCCGGCGGATCGCCAGCCTCGCCCTGCCGGCCCTCGTGGTGCTCGCCGCCGAGCCGCTCTACGTGCTTGTCGACACCGCAGTGGTCGGCCACCTCGGCCGGGTGCCGCTCGCCGCGCTCGCCGTCGGCGGCACGGTGATGACGCTCACCGCATGGGTCGGCACCGTGGTCGCGTACGGCACCACCGGGCGGGCGGCCCGCCGCTTCGGTGCGGGTGACCGGGCAGCCGCGGTAGCCGAGGGAGTCCAGTCGTCCTGGCTGGCGTTCGGTGTCGGTCTGCTGATCGCGATCGGCATGCAGTTCGGCGGTGGCGCGCTCGCGCGTACCCTCGCCGGCGGCGCGGGCGACGTGGCCGACGCCGCCGCGCACTGGCTGCGGATCGCGGCCCTCGGCGCTCCCGGCCTGCTGCTCGCCGCCGCCGGCAACGGTTGGCTGCGCGGTGTGCAGGACACTCGCCGACCACTGGTCTTCGTGCTCGGCCCCAACCTGCTCTCCGCGCTACTCTGCCCGCTGCTGGTCTACCCCGGCGGCCTGGGCCTGATCGGTTCGGCGGTGGCCAATGTTGTCGCGCAGACACTCTGCGGGGGGCTCTTCGCCGCGGCGCTCGTCGCCGAGCGGGTGTCGCTGCGGCCCCGGCCCCGGGTGATCCGTCAGCAACTGGTGCTCAGCCGGGACCTGCTGATCCGTGGGCTGGCGTTCCAGGCCAGCTTCCTCTCCGCGACCGCCGTCGCCGCCCGCTTCGGTGCCGCCGCCGTGGGTGCCCACCAGATCGCCCTGCAGCTCTGGTTCTTCACCGCGTTGGTGCTCGACGCGCTGGCCATCGCCGCCCAGTCCCTGGTCGGCGCCGCGCTCGGCGCCGGCGACGACGCGGGCGCCCGGGCGCTCGCCCGTCGGATCGGGCTGCTCGGCGGCATCTGCGGAGTCGGCTTCGCGCTGCTCGTCGCCGCCGGCGCCGGCGTCGTGCCGTCCTGGTTCAGCTCCGACGAGGGGGTACGCGGGCAGGCCATGGCGGCCTGGCCGTGGTTCGTCGCCATGCTGCCACTGGCCGGAGTGGTGTTCGCTCTCGACGGCGTGCTGGTCGGCGCGGGCGACGTGCGTTACCTGCGCAACCTCACCATCGTGGCGGCGCTCGGCGGTTTCCTGCCGGCGATCTGGCTGACGTACGCCCTCGACCTCGGGTTGGGCGGGATCTGGGCCGGGCTCACAGTGTTCGTGGTGATCCGGCTGGTCGCTCTGCTGCTGCGCCTGCGCAGCGGCGGCTGGGCGGTGACCGGCGCGATCCGCTGACCCCGACATCCGCGCCGGTCAGCAGGTCTCCGCGTCGTCGGGACTCCACTTCGGGTCGTAGATGTCTCCGGTCGATCCCGCTGGCAGGCCCAGTTCGAACCCGACCTCCAGGTCGATCATTCCCCGGAGGATCGCGGCGCAGGTCGCGTTGAGCACGTTGAAGTCGGTGCCTGCCAACCACAGGCCGGCCGAGGTGGCCAGCACGTCGTCCGGGTGCGGCACCTGCCAGACCACTTCGTCTCGGAGGGTGACGAGCCCGGTGCCGGGCGGATGTGCCTGCGGTCGGGGCAGGGCGAAGGAGTACACCCACAGGAACCGGGTGGTGATCTCCAGGTTCCGGACACCGTCGTCGGTGACCAACCGGTACTCCATGGTGCCACTGACGCGGATGCCCGGCGCCGGGTCGAACTGCGGGTCGGCGGCGGGGTCGATGCGGGTGGCGTAGGCCAGGGTGTCCCCGGCCGCGAAGTCCTTGTCCATCTGGTGCCGGCCGTCCGGTGACAGCAGGGCGATGAACTTGGCGGGGTCGCCAGCGAGCATGGACGGCTCGAGCCGACCGTGGATCAACGCCTGCTTGACCTTCGCCAGCGCGTCCGCGACCTGCTGGGCGCTGAACGGCGCGGCGGCCCGGGCGCTCGGAAGGACGATTCCCGCCTCGCCCACGGCGAACGTCTCCGCCGGAGTGCCGGCGAACGGGCCGAGGACGTTGCCGCTCCGGTCGACCGGCCGGGAGTTCGCGGCTCGCGCCAGGTTGAAGCCCTGCCATGCCAGCACCGCGACAAGCGTCAGCCCGACAAGGGCGGCGGTCCCGCCGAGCACCTTCCCGGCGTGCTGCTCCCACCCCAGCCGCAGCCGTTCCGCCCTGGTCAGCGCGCGCTCGGTCGCCGGCTCGCGCAGCCAGTCCGCCACTCGGAGTGGTTCAGGCTCGGCGGCATCCGGGTGGCGGGCCCGGGTGGTGCGCGGGCTGGCGTGCTCTTCGCTGGTCATCTGTCGTCCTGACTCGACGGGAGCGGGCGAGTGATCTTCGCATCCGTCGAGACGTCGTGGTATCCCCTCAATGATCGAGTCAGGGGCGTGTGGCGCCCGGCGGCTGGCCGAGAGCCACCCCGCGACTACGGTCGCCGAGCGGCGGTCTGGCAGGCTTGGCCGACGTGAGCACCGATGGTCTGATCGTGGTCGACAAGCCCGGCGGCATGACGTCGCACGACGTGGTGGCGCGGATCCGCCGGCTGGCCAGGACCCGGCGGGTCGGGCACGGCGGCACCCTCGACCCGATGGCCACCGGGGTGCTGGTGATCGGGGTGGGCCGGGCCACCCGGCTGCTGACCTACGTGATCGGCGCGGGCAAGAGCTACACCGGCACCATCCGGCTCGGTCAGACCACCGTCACCGACGACGCCGAGGGCGACGTGCTCGCCACCACCCCGGCCGGGCTGGTGACCGACGAGGCGATCCGGTCGGCGTTCACAGCGTTGAGCGGCGAGGTCGACCAGGTGCCGAGCGCGGTCAGCGCCATCAAGATCGACGGGCAGCGGGCGTACAAGCGGGTCCGCGACGGGGAGAGCGTCGAGCTGCCCGCCCGGCGGGTCACCATCTCCCGGTTGGCGGTGCTGGCGATCCGCCGCACCGAGCCGGGCCTGGTGGACGTGGACGTGGACGTGACCTGCTCCTCCGGCACGTACATCCGGGCCATCGCCCGGGACGCGGGCCTGGCGCTCGGCGTCGGCGGCCACCTGACGGCCCTGCGGCGGACCGCGGTGGGTGGCTTCACCCTCGCCGAGGCGGCGACCCTCGACGAGTTGGAGCAGCGCGCCCCGGACGTGGTGAACCTGCCGTTGGACGCCGCCGCCGACCGGTTCTTCGCGCGCCGGGAGGCCACGCCCGACGAGGCCCGGGTGCTGGCCCACGGTGGGCCGCTGGACCCGGCCGGCCTCACCGGGCCGTACGCCGTGTTCGGGCCCGCGGGCGGCCTGATCGCTATCGTCAGCGAGCGGGACGGGCGGGCCCGCGCGGAGATCGTGCTCGCCCCGGCCTGACGGCGGGGCGCAGGTCCGCCGGCTTAAGGGCCGGCGGTGTCGACCCGCCGGCCGGCGGGACAGCAGGAGGGAACGGCATGCAGCGGTGGCGGGGGTACGACGCGGCGCCCGGTGGGTGGGGACGCTCGGTCGTCACCATCGGCGTCTTCGACGGCGTGCACAAGGGGCACCAGGCGACCATCGGGCACACCGTGGCCCGCGCCCGCGAGTTGGGCGTGCAGTCGGTGGTGGTCACCTTCGACCCGCACCCGGCCGAGGTGGTCCGCCCCGGGTCGCATCCGGCGGTGCTCAGCGAGCAGGCCCGCAAGGCGGAACTGATCGAGGCACTCGGCGTGGACGTGCTCTGCGTGGTGCCGTTCACACCGGAGTTCTCCCGGCTGCCGGCCGAGCAGTTCGTGCACGACGTCCTGGTCGAGCACCTGCACTGCGCGCTGGTGGTGGTCGGTGGCAACTTCCGGTTCGGGCACCGGGCAGCCGGCGACGTGGCGCTGTTGGAGCGGCTCGGTCAGACCTTCGGCTTCGGGGTGGAGGGCAGCCCGCTGGTCGCCGAGGACGGCACCGTCTTCTCCTCCACGTACATCCGCTCCTGCGTCGACGCGGGTGACGTCGGCGCGGCCGCCGCCGCGCTCGGCCGCCCCCACCGGCTGGAAGGTGTGGTGGTCCGCGGCGACCAGCGGGGACGGGAGCTGGGCTTCCCCACCGCCAATCTGCTCTGCCACAGGTACGCGGCGGTCCCGGCCGACGGGGTGTACGCGGCCCGGCTGATCCGTCGCGGGCAGCACGAGCCGCTGATGGCGGCGGTGTCGGTGGGCACCAACCCGACGTTCTCCGGGCGGGAGCGGCGGGTGGAGGCGTACGCGCTGGACTTCACCGGCGACCTGTACGGCGAGCGGCTGGCCCTGGACTTCGTGGCGCACCTGCGCGGTCAGATCCGGTACGACTCGATCGAGCCGTTGATCGTCCAGATGAATCAGGACGTCGAACGCACCCGGCGCGCGCTGGCCTGAGCGTGGTGGGGTGCGCCGCCGAGGCCCTTCGCCGGGTGTTACCAGCGAGTGCTGGTAGTCTTGCCGAGACGTCGGGTGACCGGCGTGGGGCCTCGCGTGCCTGCTCGACGCCGCGGGTGCGAGGTACCGGTCCGTTCCCGGTCCATCGGACGACGGACACCTACTTGATCAACCCATCGAAACAGGGAGAACATGGCGCTCGACCAGGAAGCCAAGGCCAGCATCCGCGCGGAGTACGCGACCGCCGAGGGCGACACCGGTTCGCCGGAGGTCCAGGTCGCGGTCCTCACCAAGCGGATCGCCGAGCTGACCGAGCACCTGAAGGTGCACAAGCACGACCACCACAGCCGCCGTGGGCTGCTGCTGCTGGTCGGCCGTCGCCGTCGGTTGCTCAACTACGTCCAGAAGAAGGACATTGCCCGCTACCGGTCGCTCATCGAGCGGCTCGGCCTGCGCCGGTGACGTGACGGGGGAGTGGCCGACCGGCCGCTCCCCCGTACGGCGTCCCACCTGAAGAAACACGGGCCGCGCGACCACCCGAGAGGGAGCCGGTCAGCGTACCGGTCTCCGGTAGTGGCCCCCGGGAACCCGGCATCATGCCGGCCACCCGGGCGCTTCGATCGAAGACCGGCCGGCTGAGCAGCTCCCCGATGTCGTGGGCCCACGACGCGAAGGAGCACGACAGCACATGACCGAGACCAAACTCGGCACCGAATCCCGCACCGCCGTGATCGACAACGGGTCCTTCGGCACCCGCGAGATCACCTTCTCCACCGGTCGGCTGGCTCGCCAGGCCGCCGGTTCCGTCATCGCCCAGCTGGGCGAGACGGTCGTTCTCTCCGCCACGACCGCCGGTAAGCACCCGAAGGAGCAGTTCGACTTCTTCCCGCTGACCGTCGACGTCGAGGAGCGGATGTACGCCGCGGGCCGCATCCCCGGCTCGTTCTTCCGCCGTGAGGGTCGGCCCAGCGAGGACGCGATCCTCACCTGCCGGCTGATCGACCGGCCACTGCGCCCGTCCTTCGTCAAGGGCCTGCGCAACGAGGTCCAGGTCGTCGAGACCATCCTCGCGCTCGACCCGCAGCACCCGTACGACGTCGTGGCGATCAACGCCGCCTCGATGTCGACCAAGCTCTCCGGCCTGCCGTTCTCCGGCCCGATCGGGGCGACCCGCGTCGCCCACATCGACGGCCAGTGGGTCGCCTTCCCGACCCTGGAGGAGCTGGCCCGGGCCACCTTCGACATGGTCGTGGCCGGCCGCACGCTGGAGGACGGTGACGTCGCGATCATGATGGTCGAGGCGGAGGCCACCCCGAACGCGGTCGCCCTGATCTCGGCCGGCGCCACCGCCCCGACCGAGGAGGTCGTGGCCAGCGGTCTGGAGGCCGCCAAGCCGGCGATCCGCGAGCTGTGCCGCGCGCAGAGCGAGCTGGCCGAGGTCGCCGCCAAGCCGGTCACCGAGTTCCCCGTCTTCCTGGACTACCAGGACGACGTGTACGACGCCGTCTCCGAGCTGGCCCGTGGTGAGGTCGCCGAGGCGATCACCATCGCCGGCAAGGCCGACCGCGAGGAGGCCCTGGACCGGGTCAAGGCGCGGGTCGTTGAGGAGTTGGGCGCTCGGTTCGAGGGTCGGGAGAAGGAGCTCAGCGCTGCCTTCCGGTCGCTGACCAAGTCCGAGGTGCGCAACCGCGTGCTGCGCGAGCAGGTCCGCATGGACGGTCGTGGCCCGCGTGACATCCGGGCGCTGACCGCCGAGGTCGGCGTGCTGCCCCGGGTGCACGGTTCGGCGCTGTTCGAGCGGGGCGAGACCCAGATCCTGGGCGTCACCACGCTGAACATGCTCCGGATGGAGCAGATGGTGGACACGCTGTCCCCCGAGAACCGCAAGCGCTACATGCACAACTACAACTTCCCGCCGTACTCGACAGGTGAGACCGGCCGGGTCGGCTCGCCGAAGCGTCGCGAGATCGGCCACGGCGCTCTCGCCGAGCGTGCGCTGATCCCGGTGCTGCCGTCGCGCGAGGAGTTCCCGTACGCCATCCGGCAGGTGTCGGAGGCGCTCAGCTCCAACGGCTCCACCTCGATGGGTTCGGTCTGCGCGTCGACGCTGGGCCTGCTCTCCGCGGGTGTCCCGCTGAAGGCGCCGGTCGCCGGCATCGCGATGGGGCTCATCTCCGACGAGGTGGACGGCAAGACCCAGTACGTGACGCTGACCGACATCCTCGGTGCCGAGGACGCGTTCGGTGACATGGACTTCAAGGTCGCCGGCACGCCGGAGTTCGTCACCGCGCTCCAGCTCGACACCAAGCTCAACGGCATCCCGTCGGATGTGCTGGCCGCCGCGCTGCAGCAGGCGAACGAGGCCCGGCAGGTCATCCTCGGCGTCATGAAGGCCGCCATCGAGGCTCCGGCCGAGATGTCGGACTACGCGCCGCGGGTCACCACCGTCAAGATCCCGGTGGACAAGATCGGCATGGTGATCGGCCCGAAGGGGCAGACCATCAACGCGATCCAGGACGAGACCGGCGCCGAGATCTCCATCGAGGACGACGGCACGATCTACGTCGGCGCCACCAACGGCCCGTCGGCCCAGGCGGCCGTCGACCGGATCAACGGCATCGCCAACCCGACGCTGCCGAAGCAGGGCGAGCGGTTCCTCGGCACGGTGGTCAAGACCGCCGCGTTCGGTGCGTTCATCTCGCTGCTGCCGGGCCGTGACGGCCTGCTGCACATCTCCAAGGTGGGCGACGGCAAGCGGGTCGAGCGCGTCGAGGACTTCCTCAACGTCGGCGACCGGGTCGAGGTCGAGATCGCGGACATCGACGCCCGCGGCAAGATCTACCTCGACAAGGTCCGCCCGGAGGGCGCCGAGGCGCCGGCCGCCGGTGAGGCGGCCGGCGGCGACCGGCCGGCTGGTCGGGACCGGGGTGACCGGGGTCCGCGTGACCGCGGCGACCGCGAGCGTGGCGGCGACCGGGGCGGCGACCGAGGTGGCCGTGGCCCGGAGCGTGGCGGCGAGGGCGGTAACGACGGCAACGGTGGCGGCGGCGGCGAGGGTGGCGAGGGCGGCGAGCGTCCGCGCCGCCGGACCCGGCACAGCTGACCACCAGCACCTGCAACACCCACCCCTCGTCGAACCGGGAGCAACACGTGAGTCGGGCCTTCAGTGCGCCGTTTCCACCGGATCGACGGGGGGTGGCCCCGTCTCGGGACACCGGGGCGGGCCGCTCCGGCGGCGCCGCCCGCGCGGTGACCCGAACGCTCAGCGACGACCCGCTGGGGGGCACGGTACGACGTACCGTGCTGCCCAGCGGCCTGCGCGTCCTCACCGAGGCGATTCCGACGATGCGCAGTGTCTCGTTCGGCATCTGGGTGGCGGTCGGGTCCCGCGACGAGGCCGGCCCGCAGGCCGGTGCCGCGCACTTCCTCGAGCACCTGCTCTTCAAGGGCACCCACAAGCGCACCGCGCTGGAGATCTCCTCGCAGATCGAGGCGGTGGGTGGTGAGACCAACGCGTTCACCACGAAGGAATACACCTGCTACTACGCCCGGGTGCTGGACGAGGATCTGCCGCTGGCGATCGACGTGATGTGCGACCTGGTCGCCGACTCGCTGTTGGAGCCGGCCGACGTCGAGACCGAGCGTGGCGTAATCCTGGAAGAGATCGCCATGCACGACGACGAGCCCGGTGACGAGGTGCACGACCTCTTCGTCCAGGCCGTCTACGGCGACCACCCGTTGGGTCGGCTCATCTCCGGCACCGCCGAGACCGTCACGCCGATGACCCGCAAGCAGATCCAGAGCTTCTACCAGGGCCGCTACACGGCGCCGCAGATCGTCATCGCCGCCGCCGGCAACCTGGACCACGCCACTGTGGTCAAGCTGGTCCGCCAGGCGGTGCGGGGCACCCCGCTGGACAGCGACCCGGCCACGCCGGCACCGCACCGGGCGGCCACCCCGGCGGTACGCACCAAGCCGGCGACCACCCTGGTGGAGCCGAAGGAGACCGAACAGGCGCACGTCATCCTCGGCTGCCCCGGCATCGACCGCCTCGACGACCGGCGCTTCGCCCTCGGGGTGCTCAACAACGTGCTCGGCGGCGGTATGTCCAGCCGCCTGTTCCAGGAGATCCGCGAACAGCGCGGCCTCGCGTACTCGGTCTACTCCTACGCCAGCCAGTACGCCGACACCGGCCTGTTCGCCGTCTACGCCGGCTGCGCGCCGGGCAAGGTGGACGAGGTGCTGGCCCTGACCCGCGCCGAGCTGGCCCGGGTGGCCGCCGACGGGTTGACCGAGGCCGAGGTGGCCCGGGGCAAGGGGATGAGCAAGGGCTCGTTCGTGCTCGGCCTGGAGGACACCGGTTCCCGGATGAGCCGGCTGGCCAAGGGTGAGCTGCTCTACGGCGACCTGATGCCGGTCGACGAGCTGCTTCGCCGGGTCGACGAGGTCACCGTGCAGGACGTGAACGTCCTCGCCGCCGAGCTGCTCAGCCGGCCCATGTCGCTGGCCGTGGTCGGCCCGTTCGGCGCGGGCGACTTCACGGTCTGAGGGCTGCCACCGCTCGCACCCTTCGCGGTCTGACGGTTGCCACCGCTCGCGGTCGGACGGCTGCCACCGCTGGTGGGAGGGTCCGTCCCCGCCGAGAGGGCGCGTCCTGATTGGGATAGGTTGTGCCCCGTGACTGACGAGCAGGAGAAGACCCCGGCCGAGGCACTACGGGTCGGCGTGTTCGGCGCGCGCGGCCGGATGGGCATCGAGGTCTGCAAGGCGGTCGACGCCGCCGACGACCTCGATCTGGTCGCGGCGATCGATCAGGATGACGACCTGTCCGGCGCTGTCGGTGCTGACGTGGTCGTCGACTTCACCACGCCGCACGTCGTCATGGACAACCTCCAGTGGTGCATCGAGCAGGGCATCAGCGCCGTGGTCGGCACGACCGGCTTCACCGCGGAGCGGCTGGAGCAGGTGCGCGGCTGGCTGGCCGGCAAGCCCGGGGTGGGCGTCGTCATCGCCCCGAACTTCGGCATCGGCGCGGTGCTGATGATGCAGTTCGCCGCGCGGGCCGCCCGATACTTCGAGTCCGTCGAAATCATCGAGCAGCACCACCCGGGCAAGCTGGACGCCCCGAGCGGCACGGCCACCCACACCGCCCGGCAGATCGCCCAGGCCCGCGCCGAGGCCGGCCTCGGCCCGGTACCGGACGCCACCAAGGACGAGGTGCCGGGCGCGCGCGGCGCCGAGATCGACGGGGTACGCGTCCACGCGGTGCGCGCCTCCGGCCTCGTCGCCCACCAGGAGGTGCTGTTCGGCGGCACGGGGGAGACGCTGACCATCCGGCACGACTCGTACGACCGGGTGTCGTTCATGCCAGGCGTGCTGCTGGCCGTCCGCGCGGTGCGCAACCGTCCCGGCCTCACCGTCGGCCTGGACGCCCTACTCGACTGAGCGGTCCGTCCCTCCCGCCACAGCGCTGCACAGCGCAGATCTTGGACACTTTCCGTTCCGCGCTGACGAAAAGTGTCCAAGATCTGCGCGCGCGGGCCGGATAGCATCCGCCGAATGATCAATGCGGGACACCTGGACCGGCGCGGGAGGCGAGTCACGCTCCGGCCGGTCGACGACGACAACTGGCGTGCGGTGGCTGATGTCGCCCCGAGTGACGACCAGCGCCGGTTCGTGGCGGCGCTGGGCGCGCGCTATCTGCTGCTGAGCACTCGCTCCGAGGTGTGGACGTCGCTGGCGGTGTACGCCGACGAAACCGTCGTCGGCCACGTCATGTGGGGCGTGGACGACGACGGCTCGCACTGGATCGGCGGAATGCTGATCGACGCCGCCGAGCAAAACCGTGGCGTGGGCCGAGCGACAGTGCAGACCCTGGCGGGCTGGCTGTCCGCCAGGGAGGGCAACCCCCCGGTCCGCCTCTCCTACCACCCGGACAACGCCCAGGCCGCCGCCCTCTACACCTCGCTGGGCTTCCACCCCACCGGCGTCATGGACGACGACGAGGTAATCGCCGAACGAACCCCCTGAGCCCCCTGAGTCCCGCGATCTTGCACTTCCTGCCCCGACTTAGTGGACATTTCATCCATCCTGGCGACCGAAACCGCAAGATCGCCGAGAGCGTCCGGCCTGCCCGCGTCGATCATGGAGTGGTGGTGCCTCACAAAAGGGGCGCACATGAAGCTTTCGCCCACCACAACTCCATGATCGACGCGACGCGACGCGACGCGACGCGACGCCACGCGACGCCACGCCACGCCACGCGACGCGACGCCACGCCACGCGACGCGACGCGACGCCACGCGACGCCACGCCACGCGACGCGACGCGACGCCACGCGACGCGACGCCACGCCACGCGACGCGGGGCGACGCGGGGCGGGCCGGGACAGGGCAGGCCGGGGCGGGGCGGGGTTTGGGGATTAGTGGGGGAGGGGGGCGGTGGGGCGGCGTTGGGTGGGGAGGGTCTGGGTCAGGGGAGTGGGTAGGCCGGTCACCGTGGCTTCGCCGGTGCGGTTGACCGAGACGTTCACCGGGGCGTTGGCCACGCGGAGGCCGTTGACCGCGACGGCCCCGAGTTCCGCTCCCGCCAGGGGTGCCACCCGGACCGTGCCGCCCGGGACGTCGGGGTAGAGGCCGGTCGCCGCCTGGAGCAGGAGCACCGCGCCCGCCGCCGCCCACGCCTGCGGCCGGCACGAGGCCGGGTACGGCACCGGGCGGTTCACCGCTGACCGGTCATCGCCGCCATACAGCTCCGGCATTCGGTAGTCGAACGCCTCGGCCGCGCTGAGCAGCCCGTCGGCCAGGCCGAGCGCGGCCTCGCGGTGTCCGGCGCGGGCCAGGCCGCCGAGCACGATCGCGGTGTCGTGGGTCCAGATCGAGCCACAGTGGTACGACAGCGGGCTGAAGCCGGCGTCGTCGCTGGACATGGTGCGTAGCCCGAACCCGGCGGCCATCGTGTCGGTGGTGAGCAGGCGCGCGACCTGGGCCTCCTCGTCGCGGTCGAGCAGGCCGGTGCCGAGCAGGTGGCCGATGTTGCTGGTCAGCGAGTCGACGGGGCGCTTGTCGCGGTCGAGGGCCAGCGCGGGTTGCGGGCCGTGGCGACCGTCGACCCAGAAGCTCCTGCGGAACCGGCCGACCAGCGCGGCGGCGTGCTCGCGCCAGCGGTCGGCGCCCGGTCGGCCGAAGGCGTCCAGCAGGGCGGCGCCGTTCACGGCGGCCTCGTGCGCGTACCCCTGCACCTCGGCCAGCACGATCGGCGCGGTGGCCAGCGACCCGTCGTGGAAGCGGACGGCGTCGCCGGAGTCCTTCCAGCCCTGGTTGGACAGGCCGTGTCCGATGGTGTCGACGTACTCGACCAGGCCGTCGCCGTCCGGGTCGGCGTGCTCGCCGAGCCAGCGCAGCGCCGCCTCCAGGTGCGGCAGCAGGGGCTCGATCTGCTCGGCGGGCATTCCCCACCGCCACGCGTCGTGCAGCAGGTTGACCCAGAGCATTGTGGCGTCGACGGTGCCGTAGTACGCCGGTGGAAGGCGCAGGCCGTTGGCGGGTAGGGCGACCTCGTGGCGGCGTAGCTCGTGCAGGATCTTGCCGGGGGCCTCGCCGGTCGTCGGGTCGATCCGGGTGCCCTGCCAGCGGGCGAGCACGCGCAGGGTGCCGGCGGCCAGGTCGGTGCCGAGCGGCAGCATCATCCGGGCGGCCCAGAGGCTGTCCCGGCCGAACAGGGTGAGGAACCAGGGCACCCCGGCGCCGAGGAACACGTCGCCGGGTGCGCCGGTCTCGGCCAGTCGGAGGCCGCGCAGGTCGTCCAGGCTGCGGTCGAGCAGTCGGACCAGCCGTCGGTCGTCGGCGATCACCTCGGGTCGGGACCACTCCAGCTCGCTGACCGGGCCGACGACGACGGCGCGCGGGTCGTCGACTGTCAACTGCCAGCGCAGCACCGTCTCGCCACCGGCGGGTAGGTCGACCGGCCAGACCAGCCGGGGCGTGGTGGCCCACTCGCCGCCGGCGAGCACGTCGGCGCCCGGCGCGGTGACGGTGCTGGTGATCCCGGTGCCCGACCAGGTGAGCGTGCCCGGCTGGCTGGTCGTGGCCGCCAGCGCGCCGGTGGCGCCACCGGACTTGACGACCTCGATGGGTGCCAGGTCGCAGCCGAGGTCGACGGTGACGGTGGCCCGTACGCCGACCGTGGCGGTGGAGGTGATCCGCAGCTCCTCGGTGAGGCCGTTGCGGGTGGCCCGCCGGAGTCGGTCGACGCGGACGGTGGGGTCGGGCGTGGGGTCACCGAGCCAGCGGGCCAGACCGACGAAGTGTGCGCCGTGCGGGCCGTCGTCGCCGCGGGTCAGCCCTTCGAGCTCCCGTTCGTCGATGCGCAGCTCGGCGCGGGAGAGCACCCGGGCGTCGGCGTGGAAGACGCCCTGGACGCCGGTCGGGCGGATCTGCCCGGTCGCGTCCCCCAGCGCGCTGGTCGGGGCGAAGACCACCCCGACCAACTCGTGCAGGAGGGGTTGCAGCTGGCGTTCGATCACGGTGTGGCTCCAGATCCTCGGGGTGCGGGGCGGCCATCTTGACAACGCGCCCCTGGCGGTGCAAAGTGCGAAACATTCCAGAAACTTGAACGATCCAATCCTGCCTTATCCGAATTGGATCGTTCAAGATGGCGAGAGGGATTAAGTGGCCGAGAAGGTGACCATCGCGACGGTGGCCCGGCACGCCCGAGTCAGCCGGCAGACGGTGTCCAACGTGCTCAACGCCCCGCACATCGTGCGGCAGGAGACCCGTCAGCGGGTCGAGGACGCGATCAACGCGCTCGGCTACCGGGCCAACCAGGCCGCCCGGCAGATGCGTACCGGCCGGTCCCGCCTCATCGCCGCCCGGATCGACCCGACCCGCGACGGCATCAACGGCTCCGTGCTCGACCGCTTCCTGCACGGCCTCACCGAGACCGCCGACGCCGCCGGCTACCGGGTGCTGCTCTACACCGCCACCGACGACGACCGGGAGATCGCCACCTACGGTGACCTGCTCGGCACCTACGAGTTGGACGCGTTCGTGCTGGTGGGCACCAAGCACGGCGATCCGCGTACCGAATGGCTCGCCGACCGGGACGTACCGTTCGTGACCTTCGGTCGCCCGTGGGACGCGCTCGACGCGCACCCCTGGGTGGACGTGGACGGCGCCGCCGGCACCGCCCAGGCCACCCGGCGCCTGCTCGATGCCGGCCACCGGCGGATCGCCTTCATCGGCTGGCCGGTCGGCTCCGGCGTCGGCGACGACCGGCGGGCCGGCTGGCGCGACGCGCTGCACGCGGCCGGCGTCGACCCGACCGGACTGCACCGGGAGACCGAGGACGGCATCGCCGAGGGCGAACGCCTGACGCGTGACCTGCTGGTCACCGTGGCGCCGAGCGCCGTGGTCTGCGCCAGCGACTCGCTCGCCCTCGGCGCCCTCCAGGCGATCCGCGGCGTCGACCCGCCCGTGTCGGTGATCGGCTTCGACGACACGCCGGTGGCCGCCGCGGTCGGGCTGACCAGCGTCAGCCAACCGCTCGGCGAGGCCGCCGCCCGCTGCGTGGACCTACTCACCGGGGTCCTCGACGGCGACCACGAGACCCCCACCCCCGTGCTGCTCCAGCCCTCGTTGGCGCTGCGGCACACCGCGTAGTCCCACCCCCCACCAGGAGAAACCATGGCACCCCCAACAATCACCCGGGCAGCGATGGCCGGCCTCACCGCCATCGCCCTTCTTGGCTCCGCCGCCTGCGGCAGCGGCTTCGACGACTCCTCCGGCGACGCCGCCCAGTCCAGCGGGCCGGCCAGCCTGCAGATCCTGATCGGCTCGTCCGGTGAGGCCGAGACCAAGGCGGTGCAGGACGCCGCCGCGAAGTGGGCCACCAGCTCCGGCAACACCGCGACGGTGACCCCGGCACAGGACCTCACCCAGCAGCTCGGTCAGGCCCTCGCTGGCGGCACCCCGCCGGACGTCTTCTACGTGGACGCGGCCCAGTTCGCCGACTACGCCAGCGTCGGCGCCCTGGAGCCGTACGGCGACAAGGTCAGCAACTCGGGTGACTTCTACGAGAGCCTGCGCACCACCTTCACGTACGACGGCAAGCTCTACTGCGCGCCAAAGGACTTCTCGACCCTGGCCCTGCAGATCAACACCGACCTGTGGACCAGGGCCGGGCTGACCGACGCCGACGTGCCGACGACCTGGGAGCAGTTCACCGCCGCCGCCCAGAAGATCAAGGCCAAGGGGCAGGTCCCGCTGGCCCTCGGTGACACCCGGGACCGGATCGGCGCCTTCATGGTGCAGAACGGCGGCTGGCTGGTGAGCAAGGACGGCAAGCAGCCCACCGCCGACACCCCGGAGAACCTCGCCGCCCTCCAGTACGTCAAGACCATGCTCAGCACCGGGCTGGCCAAGTATCCGAAGCAGCTCGACGCCGGCTGGTCCGGTGAGGCGTTCGGCAAGGGCAAGGCCGTGATGACCATCGAGGGCAACTGGATCAAGGGTGCTCTGCAGAACGACTTCCCGAACGTGAAGTACAAGGTCGTGGCGCTGCCGGCCGGCCCCAAGGGGCAGGGCACCCTCTCCTTCACCCAGTGCTGGGGCATTGCCGCGAAGAGCAGGTACAAGGATCAGGCGATCAAGTTCGTCGAGGCGATGACGAGCGGCGAGCAGCAGATGACCTTCGCGAAGGCGTTCGGTGTCATGCCGTCCCGCCAGTCGGCGCGCGACCAGTACACCGCCGCCTTCCCGGCGGACAAGGTGTTCGTCGACGGTGCCGCGTACGCCCAGGGCCCGGTGAACGCCCCGAAGATGGACAGCGTCCTCAAGGACCTCGACACCGGTCTGCAGGGGCTGACAAACGGCGACCCGAAGGCCGTGCTGCAGAGCTTCGACAAGAACGCCAAGGCGGCGCTCGGCGGCAGCTGAGGTGATGGCGGGGGCCCGGGCGAGCACCGGGGCCCCCGCCGCACGTCGGCCGGAGAAGAGGAAGGGAGGGAAGATGGCAACCGAGACACTGACCGCCGTGGCGACCACAGGCGGGGCCGGCCCCCGCCGACGCAGGGGCGGCATCCGGAGCAACGAGAACCTCGCCGGTTGGCTCTTCGTCGCGCCGGTGATCGTCATCCTGGGGCTGTTCCTGCTGCTGCCCATCCTGATGGCGCTCTGGGTCAGCCTGACCGACTGGAACGGCCAGGGCAGCCCCTTCACCGGCGACGTCCCGTTCGTCGGCACGCGTAACTACACCCAGTTGTTCACCGAGGACGGGTTGGCCCGCCGCGACTTCATGACCAGCATCCGCAACAACATCTACTACGTGGCGATCGTGGTGCCGGCGCAGACCGTGCTCGCGCTCGGACTGGCCCTGGTCGTCAACAACCGGATGCTCAAGGGCAAGAGCTTCTTCCGCAGCGCCTTCTACTTCCCCTCGGTGACCAGCTCGGTCGCGATCAGCGTGGTGTTCCTGTTCCTCTTCGCCAACTCCGGCGCGGTGAACGCCCTGCTCGGCTTCGTCGGGATCGACGGCCCCGAGTGGTTCGCCGATTCCCGGGGCGTGCTGCACCTGCTGTTCGGCGTGGTCGGTGTCGACTCGCCTCCGGCGGCCCTGGCCGACGGCGGCCCGCTCGGGCTGACCTGGTGGGAATGGTTGGCCGGACCCAGCGTGGCGATGATCTCGATCATCACGTTGGTCGTCTGGACCACCTCCGGCACGTTCATGCTGATGTTCCTGGCCGGCTTGCAGAACGTGCCTGTCGCGTTGGACGAGGCGAGCACCCTCGACGGCGCGTCCCGGTGGCAGCGGTTCCGGCACGTCACCCTGCCGCTGATCAGGCCCACCACCTTCCTGGTGCTCACCCTCGGCATGATCGGCTCCTGGCAGGTCTTCGACCAGGTGTACGTGATGAGTCAGGGCGACCCGGCCAAGACCACGCTCACCCCGGCCTACCTGTCCTACCGGACCGCCTTCCGGGACTTCGACTACGGCTCCGGCGCGGCGATCTCGTTCGTCCTGTTCCTGATCATCATCGTGCTCACAGTGATCCAGCGCCGGGCGCTGGCCGAGCGGGACACCGACCGGCCGCGCCGCGGCTGGCGGCGTCGGCGCGTACCGGAAAGGTCCTGAGATGGCCGTGCTCACCGACCGCCCGGCGGCGGCGCCCGCGCGGCGCGACCAGCGCGCGGCCCGCACCCTGGCCACACGTTTCCTGGGGTACGCGACGCTTGTCTTCTTCGGGCTGGTGTTCCTCTACCCGTTCGTCATCCAGATCGGCAACGCGCTCAAGACCGAGCCCGACGCGGCGGCGAACCCGCTGTCGCCGTTCCCGGACCCGCTCACGCTGGCCGGCTTCGAACGGATCTTCGCCGGCACCAACTTCCCGCTGTGGCTGGGCAACTCGCTGCTGGTGACAGTGCTGGTCACCATCGGCCGGGTGTTCTTCGACTCGCTCGCCGGGTACGCGCTGGCCCGGCTGCGGTTCCGGGGTCGCGGTGGGCTGTTCGCCGCCGTCATCGCGGTGATGGCGGTGCCCGGGGTGGTGCTGCTGATCCCGAAGTTCCTGGTGCTCAACCAGCTCGGCCTCTACAACAGCTACGCCGGCCTGGTGGTGCCGCTGCTGGCCGACGCGGCGGGCGTGTTCATCATGAAGCAGTTCTTCGAGTCGATCCCGGTGAGCGTCGAGGAGGCCGCCCGGATCGACGGGGCGAGCATCTTCCGCACCTTCTGGTCGGTGGTGCTGCCGATGGCCAAGCCGGCGCTGATCACCCTGACCATCCTGTCGTTCCAGAGTTCCTGGAACGAGTTCCCGCACAGCCTCGTGTCGGTGCAGGACCCGGACCTGTTCACCCTGCCGCGCGGGTTGGCAGACCTGGTCAGCGGCTCACTCGGCAAGGGCACCCAGTACCCGCTGAAACTGGGCGCCGCGCTGCTGGCCACCATCCCGGTGGCGATCATCTTCGTGGTGTTCCAGCGGTACTTCGTCCGCGACGCCAACGACGGCTCGGACAAGGGCTGACCCGGGTCGGGGGGGGGGGGGGGGGGGGGCGGCCCCCCCCCCCCCCCCCGGGGCCCCCCCCCCCCGGGGCCACCCCCCCCCGACCCGCCCCCCCCCCCCCCCCATAATAAGGAGAG
>NZ_JBEXHQ010000040.1:0-69367 GCF_040607915.1 Micromonospora sp. NPDC005215
CCGGTTCCGACCTTCGACAAGCCAGAACCTAGGCAGGACAACGGCGTGCGCCAAAAACGACGCGCCCAACCACCCACAGACACGTCACAAGACCCATATTTATACCTCTGAGGTATACCGCTCACCAGCACATCGCGATGGCGGGCAGCCACAGCGGATGGCGAGCGGCCCTCCGCTACGGCCTCGGCGTGCGGGCCGGCCGCCTGGGTTGTCGGACGCCGAGTTACTGACCGTCGCGGTGGCACAGGCTTCACCGGGGGTTCGTTGCGAGGCCCGATGGCTGCGGTTTCTTCCCGTGCATCGCACAGCGCCCACTCGCCATGACCTCCGCGATCTGGCACAACCGCGCCACCGGACTCAGGACTTACTCGTCTAGGGGGAGTCCCGGGGTCCGAATTCGGTGGCCGTCCCGGATTCGGCTCGGGTCCTTCCGGCGACAGGCTGAGACATGCCTGGAACCCGGAACACCGGTCTGCTGGCCCTCGGCGGGATCGCCCTGGCGGCGCTGCTCACCGTGATCGGTCACCTGGAAGTCAACGACGACCTCAGCCCGTGGGCGCTGACCATCAGCGACTTCGCCGTCTCCGACCGGGGCGGCGTCATCGACGTCGCCATGGTGGTGCTGGCGCTCGCCACTGTGGCGCTGCTGTACGGGCTGCACCGCACCGACTCACCCCGACCCGACCCCGGGCGGACGGCCGAGCTGCTGCTCGGCGCGTGGGTGGGCGGGCTGCTGCTGGCCGCGGTCGTACCGACCAACGAGCCGGGCACCGCCATGACCACCGCCGCGTACCTGCACCGGTACGCCTCGGTCATCGCGTTCCTGGCGCTGCCGGTCGGCGGCTGGCTGCTCGCCCGCCGGGACCACCTCACGCCGGCCGCCCGCTGGCTGCGCGGCTTGGCGCTGACCAGTCTCGTCCTGGCCGCGGCCATGGTCTGGTCGGCCTATCCGGGAGACCGCGTGCTGATCGGGTTGGCCGAGCGTCTGCTCATCCTCACCGAGGTCGGTGTGCTCACCACCGTGGCACTCGCCCTCACCCGCTCCAGCTCATCGACCAGAGTCATCGCCGGTCCGGCTGCCACCGTCACTCCAGCTCGTGGAGCATCAGCTGGCGGGCCGCTTCGGTGATCGAGCCGGAGAGGCTCGGGTAGATGGTGATGGTCTGCGCCAACTCGTTGACGGTGAGGTTGTTCTCCACCGCCATGGTGATGGGCAGGATCAGCTCGCTGGCCTTCGGCGCGACCACCACCCCGCCGATCACCTGACCGCTGGCCGGCCGGCAGAACAACTTCACGAAGCCGTCGGAGAGATCGTCCATCTTCGCCCGGGCGTTGCCGGAGAGCGGCAGCATCACCTGCCGGGCCGGCACCTTGCCCGCGTCCACCTCGTCCTGCGAGACACCCACGGTGGCCAGTTCCGGGTCGGTGAAGACGTTCGCCGCCACGGTGCGCAGCCGCAGCGGGCGCACCGCCTCGCCGAGCGCGTGCCACATGGCGATCCGACCCTGCATGGCGGCGACGCTGGCCAGCAGCAGCACCCCGGTGCAGTCACCGGCGGCGTAGATGCCGGGCACGTTGGTCCGGGAGGCCCGGTCGACCGTCACGTAGCCGCCCCGGCCCAGCGCGACGCCGTACTCGGTCAGGCCCAGGTTGGCCGTGTTCGGAATCGATCCGACAGTGATCAGCGCGTGCGAGCCGGTGACCCGGCGGCCGTCGGAGAGTGCCACCTCGACGCCGTCGGCGGTACGCCGGACCGCGTCGGCCCGGGAGTTGTTGAGGATCTCCATGCCCCGGTTGCGGAACACCCGCTCGATGGCGGACGCGGCGTCGGCGTCCTCGTGCGGCATCACCCGGTCGCGGCTGGACACCAGGGTGACCTGGACGCCCATGGCCAGGTAGGCGCTGGCGAACTCCGCGCCGGTGACACCGGAGCCGACAACGATCAGGTGCTCGGGCAGCTCCGGCAGGTCGTACACCTGACGCCAGGTCAGGATGCGCTCACCGTCCGGTACGGCGGTGGGTAGCTGGCGGGGTGTCGAGCCGGTGGCCACCAGCACGGTGGTCGCGTCGATGGAGTATTCCTCGCCGCCGTCCGCGGGGGTCACGACGACCCGGTGGGTGTGCCCGAGGGCGTCCTCGCCGAGCCGGGCGGTGCCGGCCACGAAGGCAACCCCGGCCTTGAGCAGCTTGGCGTGGATGTCGGCGGACTGCGCCAACGCCAGTCGCTTGACCCGCTCGTGCACGGCCCGCGCGTCGACGGTGACCGCCTCCAGGCCGTCCGAGTGCACCCCGAACTCCTCGGTGTCCCGGTAACCGGTGACCACCCCGGAGCTGGCGATGAAGGTCTTCGACGGTACGCAGTCGGAGAGCACGCAGGCCCCGCCGGCACCATCGGCCTCCACCACTGTGACATCGGCGTCCAGCTGGGCGGCGACCAGGGCCGCCTCGTACCCGGCCGGCCCCCCACCGATGATCACGATCCGGCTCACAGCGTTCGCCCTTCGTCAATGCTCACAGTGACTTTGTTCTCTCGAGCGCATTCGACACGCACTGTCGTATTCTCCCCCACCCGTTGGTCGGGCTATCGTCATCGCCGTGCGTCATCACGCCGCCTACGGCTCAAATCTCGACCCTGCCCGGATGCGCGCCTACTGTCCGCATTCGCCGATGGTGGGCACCGGCTGGCTGGAAGGCTGGCGGCTGACCTTCGCCGGGGCGGACGTGATCGGCTGGGAGGGCGCGGTGAGCACCCTTGTCGAGTCTCCCGGTGACCGGGTCTTCGTGGCGCTCTACGACATCCACCCGTACGACGCGGCCCAGCTCGACGAGATCGAGGGGGTGACCGCCGGCACGTACCGCAAGCTGCACGTCCGGGTCTCCACCCTCGACGGCGACGTGACCGCGTGGATCTACGTGTTCAACGGGTACGAGGGCGGCCTGCCGACCTCGTGGTATCTCTCCGAGATCGCGAACGCCGCCGAGAAGGCGGGCGCCCCGGACGACTACGTCACCGAGTTGCGGTCCCGCCCCACCGGCACCGCGTCGGCGTAGCAGCGCGTATCGCACCTCCCCAGTCTGCTACCGCCGCCGACCGGACCACGGATCGGGTGCGAGCGGGGTCGTCAATCACACACCGGCGGCGAGGTCGGCCCGGGTGCGGTGCAGCAACTCGACAAGCTCGGCGCCGGCAGCCGGGCCGAGGGCCGTGAACGCCGGCGCGACGAGACGGTTGGTCACCGCCTCCGCCCAGAGTCGTCGACGCACCAACGGCCCGATCGGCGGGTAGGGCGGCGGCCAGCCGCAGGCCACCGCCCCGGCCTCCCCCTCCGGCCCGGCCAGCACGGCCTCCAGCGGGGTCATCCCGGCGGCGCGTACCGCCAGCAGGTAGGCACCGGTGAAGTGCTCCCGGAGCAGTCGCAGCCCGGCGGCGGTGCGGGCCCCCGGCGAGAGATCCGGCAGCGGCATGGCCCGCCAGGCGGCGAAGAGCGGCATGGCGCTGGCGTCCGCCGCCACCACCGCCCGCTCGACGAGCACTGTCAGGCGCTCGGTGGCGGGCAGGGCGTCGAGCTGCTGCGCGCCCCATCGGCAGCACTCGGCGAGGCTCGCTGCCGCCACCTCGACCGGCGGGACGACCCGGGCGGCGGCGTCCCACCCGTCGGCGACCGCGTCCGGGGCGATGAACCCGAGCGCCGCGGCGGCCGTCTCGGCCCGCACATCGCCGAGCGCGCCAGCCCGGCCACTGATGTAGAACGCCCAGCCGGAGATGCCGAGCAGCCGGGCCCGGCGCAACGTGGCCGGGTCCCGGGTGAACGCGTCGCCGAGGTCGAGCACGACCGGCTTGCTGGCGGCAGCGACCTGCTCCGGTGTCATCCGAGCGGCCCTCTCGGGCAACCCGATCCGTCGACCACGACGAGGCCCCGATCCGGGATCACCCGCCCTGGACGGCCCGCACACTCGTCGTCGTCCATCGATTGTCAGTCTGCCGCGCCACCGCCCGCGTCCGCATCCCCCTCTTCGGCCGCCAACGCCTCGACCGCCGCCTCGACCTCGCCCGCGCGCCGCCGCGCCACGGTGGCCGCACGCTCGGCGGCACGCCGAGCGAGTTTGGCCCGGCTGAGATCCTGCTCGGCGACCGCCCGCCGCCGCTCCAGCTCGGCCAGCTCGGCCTCGATTCCATCGAGTACGGCGGCAACGTCCCGCTCCTGCCCGGCCGCCTCGGTCAGCTCGGCCTCCGCGCGCTGCTGGTCGGTCCGGGCCCTGGCCAGCTCCCGGTCCAGGGCGCGGCGCTGCCGGGCCCGCTCGGCACGGGCGGCCCGCTGCGCGGCCTGCTCGGCGCGCTCCGCGGCCCGGTCCGTGCGGGAGGTTGTCTGGTCCGTGCGGGAGGTTGCCCGGTCCGTGCGGGCGGCTGCCTCGGGACGCCCCCGCTGGGCGGCCGGTCGGCGGGCCGGGCGTTCCTCCTCCGGCTCCTCGTCGTCGCCGGTGACCAGCCTCAGCTGCGGCCGGGGCACCTCGCCGAAGCCGGCGTAGCTGGCCGCCCGGAGCAGGCGGCCCGCCCGGACCTGCTCGGCGACGTCGACGTCGGAGAACGCCGCGTTCAGTGTCGACTCCACCTCGGCCAGGGGCAGCCGACCGGCCGGTGGCGCGTCCGGCTCCGCCGCCGCGAGCTTGCGGACCTCGGCGACCAGGGCGGCGACCACCGCCCGGCGTTGCGCTGACAATTCCCGCAGCCGGGGCCCGCGCAGCTCCCGCTGGGCCGTACGCAGCGCATCGGCGAGCTGGACCAGGTCGGCGACCAGCTCCGGGCGTTGGATGGCCAGCAGGTTCACCAGCCAGGCCGCCACCGTCGGGCGACGTAGCCGGGCCAGCTGTCGGGCGGTGCCCGGATCGCCGGCACGGCGGGCGTCGGCCACGGCGGCGTCCCGGGCGGCCACGAACCGGTCCGGTGGGATGCGGTAGAGCTGCTGCACCAGCTCCGTTGAGGGGCCGGGCATCGGGTCAGACGTCCACCCGGCTGCCGGGCTCCAGCCGCTGGTACTCGGTGCCGGACAGCGCGGCGTACTGCCCGTTCAGCACGCCCAGACCGTTGTCGTTGAGCAGGCCGTCGTGCAGGGCGTACGCCCGCCGGGGCGCGACCGCGCGGATGAAGTCGAGCACCTCGGAGAACTTCGACCAGGGGGCGTGGATCGGGGCGAAGAGCGTGTCGACGGGTGTCTCGTCGGGCACCACCAGGGAGTCACCCGGGTGGTAGACCACGTCGTTGATCAGGTAACCGAGGTTGTCCACCACCGGGATGTCGGGGTGGATCACCGCGTGTCGCCCCCCGTACGCCCGGATGGCGACCCCGGCGGCGGTGAACGACTCACCGGGGGTGACCGGGTGCAACACCTCGGCCGCGTCGCCCAGGGTCTCGGCGAGCGAGGCGGGCCCGTGGATCGCGAACGGCTGCCGGTCGAGTTGCCGGCGCACCGCGGCCAGGTCGAGGTGATCGGGGTGCTTGTGGGTGATGAGCACCGCGTCCGCGCCGTCCAACGCCGTCGCGGAGTCGCCGAACACACCGGGGTCGACGACGAGCACTCCCCCGTCGTGTTCCACCCGGAGGCAGGAGTGGGCGTACTTGGTGAGCCGCATCGTGACTCCTCGATTATCGAATCGTGACGTCCTCAGCGCAGTCTGCCGGAACCAGCCGACGTGTGCGCCGCGTCCGAGCTATCGCCACACCGGACGACAACGAGGGGAGCGGGGATGGACGGACAGGTGGTACGACGCCGCGGCAGACTGCTGGCGGTAACGGCACTGGCGGCGGCGCTCGCGTTGAGCGGCTGCGGGGCCGGCGACAGCGGGTCGACGGACACCGCGGCCGACGCCCCGGCGGCGAACGGCGACGCTGCGCGGGACAATGCGGCAGCAGCACCCGAGGCGGCCAAGGCCGGGGAACCGCAGCAGGGCGGGGCCGGGGCACCCCAGGAGGCCGGCACCGGCGCACCGGACCTGCGCGTCGACCAGCGGGCCATCATCTACACCGGTTCGATGCGGGTGCAGGTGGACGATGTGGACGCCGCCGCCCGCGAGGTGAGCGCCCTGGCCACCCGATCCGGTGGCTTCATCGGCGGTGACCAGCGGCGCAGTGCCGGTGCCGACGCGGTGGCCGAGTTGCAGTTGCGGGTGCCGGCGGCGAAGTTCACCGACGTGGTGGACGAGATCGCGAAGCGCGGCAGCCAGCAGAGCCGGGAGATCAGCACCGAGGACGCCACCGAGGCGATCGTCGACCTCGACGCGCGTATCACCAGTCAGCGGGCCAGGGTGGAGAGCGCCCGCCGGTTGCTGGCCCGCGCCACCTCGATCACCGACCTGGTGTCGTTGGAGAACGAGCTGGGTCGCCGCGAGGCCGACCTGGCGTCGTTGGAAGCCAAGAAGCGGCGGCTGGCCGACCTGACCGCCCTCTCCACGATCACCGTGACACTGGTCGGGCCGGCGGCGAAGACCACCCAGGAGAAGGCCGAGACCGGCTTCCTGGTCGGGCTCAAGGGTGGCTGGAAGGCGTTCGTCGCCTCGTTGACCGTCCTGCTCACCGTGCTGGGGGCGCTGCTGCCGTGGCTTGTGGCTTTCGGCGTACCGGTGGCGGTCCTGCTGCTGGTGCTGCGCCGGCGGAAGAGGATCTCGATCCCTACCGCTCCGGTCAGCGCGCCGCCGCCAGTGCCCGCAGCGCGGTCTGCACCATGACGCGTACGCCGGCGGGGATGGCCCGCTCGTCCACGTCGAAGCTTGCCCGGTGCAGGTCGACGTTGGGACCCGAGCGGCCCACACCGAGCCGGGCGAGGGCGCCGGGGACGTACTCCAGGTACCAGGAGAAGTCCTCGCCGCCCATGCTCTGCGGTGTCTCGGCGATCCCTTCCGGACCGAGCGCGGCGGCGGTGGCCGCCGTCAACACCTGGATCGCCCGGGAGTCGTTGCACACCGGCGGCCGGCCGCGCAGGTATTCCAGGTCGACGGTGGCGCCGGTCGGCGCGATCACGTCCCGGACCACCTGAGCGACGATCTTGGGTGCCTGCTCCCACGTGTCGCGGTCCATCACCCGCAGGGTGCCGGAGGCGCTCGCCTCGGAGGGGATGACGTTGTAACGGGTGCCGGCCGACGCGTGGCCGAAGACCAGCAGCAGGCCACTGTTGGCCGGCACCCGGCGGCTGACCAGGGCGGGCACCTCGGTGACCAACCGGCCGAGCGCGTCGACCAGGTCGACCGTCAGGTGCGGTCGGGCGGTGTGCCCTCCCGGGCCGGACAGCCGGACGGTCACGTTGTCGGCGGCCGCGGTGATCGGGCCGACCCGCAGGCCGACCTGCCCCACCGGCAGGTTCGGGTCGCAGTGCAGCGCGAAGATCTGCACCACGTCGTCCAGGCCACCGGCCTCGATGACCTCCAGCGAGCCACAGGGCAGAATCTCCTCGGCCGGCTGGAAGATGAGCCGGACCCGCCCGTCCAGCTCACCCAGGTCGGCGAGTTGGGCCAGCAGCATGCCGACGCCGAGCAGGATCGAGGTGTGCACGTCGTGCCCGCAGGCGTGGCAGACGCCCTCCACCGTCGACCGGTAGGGCACGTCCTTGGGGTCGTCGAGGGGCAGGGCGTCGATGTCGGCCCGCAGCGCGACCACGGGGCCGTCCGGCCGGCCGTTGACGTCGCAGATCACACCGTTGCCGTTGGGCAGCAGGCGGGGGGTGAGCCCGGCCAGCGAGAGCTCCCGGGCGATCAGGGCGGCCGTCTCGAACTCGTTGCCGGACAGCTCAGGGTGCGAGTGGAGGTGACGGCGCGTAGCGATCAGCCCCGGAACCCGGAGGGCGAGGAGGTGGTCCAGTTCGCGGGGCAGCGGCTGGGAGCCTGGCGGCGTCTCCAGCCAGGACGACGCCAGCTGGCCACCCGTGGGCAGCGTCATCGCACTCGTCACGTCGAATTCTCGATCACTAGAAATGGATGGATCATCGGGGACAGCAGACAGCCTAGACCTCCGACGGTGACGCTGCGCAACCTCGTTACGGTAATGATCAGAACGCGCAGCGTCAGGTATGCCCTGTTCGGAGCGCTCGGAGATGTGTGGGACAGCAGGTAGATCGCTATCGAACGCCGACATCCGCCCCTCACCTCCTACAACGCGTAACCGATCGCGGCGGCTCCGAACCTGGCGGAAGACGCGCGGATCCTGGTGCAAATTGTCGCATTAGTCGGGGTGATGAACTGACACTCCGACAATTAGCCGACCACACTCCGCAACGAGCCGGATAGGGACGCTCACATGGCGTCGTCCGCCACGGGCGCACACCGTGTGCGTCCGCGCTCCTCCGACCCGGTACCCGCCCAGCGCGATGGACACACCGCGTCGCGTCCGCGACCGGGACGCTCAGAAGCGATCGGTGGGCCGGTACAGCCCCCACACCTCGCGCAGCGTCCCGCAGACCTCACCCACTGTGGCCCGGGCCCGCAGCGCCTCCTTCATCGGGTAGAGCACGTTGTCCGAGCCCTCCGCGGCGGCCCGCAGATCGGCGAGGGCCCGCGTCACGGCTTCGCCGTCCCGCTCGGAGCGCAACCGCGCCAGCCGCTCGGCCTGGGCCGCCTCGATCGTCGGGTCGACGCGCAGCGGCTCGTACGGCTCCTCCTCGTCCACGGTGAACCGGTTGAGCCCGACCACCACCCGCTCACCCGAGTCGATCTCCTGCGCGATCCGGTACGCGGACTGCTCGATCTCCCGCTTCTGGAACCCGGCCTCGATCGCGTCCACCGCCGAGCCGTGATCGGCCACCCGCTCCATCAACTCGAGCGCGGCGGCCTCGATCTCGGCGGTCATCGCCTCCACCACGTACGACCCGGCGAACGGGTCGACGGTGGCGGTCAGGTCGGTCTCGTACGCCAGCACCTGCTGGGTACGCAGCGCGAGCCGGGCCGCCTTCTCGGTGGGCAGCGCGATCGCCTCGTCGAAGCTGTTGGTGTGCAGCGACTGCGTGCCGCCGAGCACCGCGCCCAGCCCCTGCACCGCCACCCGGACCAGGTTCACCTCCGGCTGCTGCGCGGTGAGCTGCACGCCCGCGGTCTGGGTGTGGAAACGCAGCATCAGCGACTTCGGATCCTTCGCGCCGAAGTCGTCGTGCATCAGTCGGGCCCAGATCCGGCGGGCGGCGCGGAACTTCGCGACCTCCTCCAGCAGTGTGGTGCGGGCCACGAAGAAGAACGACAGCCGGGGCGCGAAGTCGTCCACCGCGAGCCCGGCGGCCAGCGCCGCCCGCACGTACTCGACGCCGTTGGCCAGGGTGAACGCGATCTCCTGCGCGGGCGTCGCGCCGGCCTCGGCCATGTGGTAGCCGGAGATGGAGATGGTGTTCCACTTCGGCACCTCCTTGCGGCAGTACGCGAACGTGTCCGCGACCAGGCGCAGCGACGGCTTCGGCGGGAAGATGTACGTGCCCCGGGCGATGTACTCCTTGAGGATGTCGTTCTGGATCGTGCCGTTGAGCGCCGGGCCGGCCACCCCGTTCTCCTCGGCGACGAGCTGGTAGAGCAGCAGCAGCACCGAGCCGGGCGCGTTGATGGTCATCGAGGTGGAGACCTTGTCCAGCGGGATGTCGGCGAAGAGCAGCCGCATGTCCTCGATGGAGTCGATGGCGACGCCCACCTTGCCGACCTCGCCGTGCGCGATCGGCTCGTCGGAGTCGTAGCCCATCTGGGTCGGCAGGTCGAACGCGACCGAGAGGCCCATCGTGCCGGCCCGCAACAGCTGGTGGTACCGCGCGTTGGACTCGGTGGCGGTGCCGAAGCCGGCGTACTGGCGCATGGTCCACGGACGGGAGGTGTACATGGTGGGGTAGACCCCCCGGGTGTACGGAAACTCGCCGGGGGCGCCCAGCCGGGAGTCCAGGTCCTCCGGAAGGTCCGCGCCCGTGTAGACGCCCTTGATCGGAAAACCGGACTCGCTTGACCGCCGTTCGTTCATCCCCGGATGGTAGGACGCCCAGGCCCGTGGTCGGGTGAGGGATACCGCACAGCCTGTCCCGAGCCGTCGACAGGAGGTGAACGACGGGGCACTTTCTGTCGACTTCGATAAACGTCCGTCGCGTCGGCTTTCGCATCGGGCGTCGGAACCAGCAAGATAGGGGGGTTGTGTCCCAGCCCCCCTCGATTTCCCCCGGTGGCTTTTCTGTGACTCAGATCCCGACGTGGAGCGGCGGACCAGTCAGTTCCGCCAACGGCCGCGCAGCACCCGGCACCACCATCGGTGACCGGTACTCGCTGCGGTCCTCGGTGGGCAACGGCGGCATGGGCACGGTGTGGCGTGCCACAGACACCCTGCTGCGCCGCGACGTGGCGGTGAAGGAGGTCGTCCTGCCTCCGGGGCTGGCCCCCAGCGACCGTGACGCCATGTACGAACGCACCCTGCGCGAGGCGCGGGCCGCCGCCGCCATCCAGCACCCGGCGGTGGTGCAGGTGTACGACGTGGTCACCGAGGCCGGTCGGCCGTGGATCGTGATGGAGCTGCTGGACGCCCGCAGCCTCGCCGACATGGTGATCGAGGACGGGCCGGTCGCGCCCCGCGCCGTCGCCAAGATCGGCATAGCGCTGCTCGGCGCGTTGGAGGTGGCGCACGCGATCGGCGTGCTGCACCGCGACGTCAAACCAGCCAACGTGCTGATCTGCACCGACGGGCGGTGCGTGCTCACCGACTTCGGGGTCGCTCGGATGCCCACCGACGTGCAGCTCACCACCCCCGGCATGGTGCTCGGCTCGCCGCACTTCATCTCGCCCGAGCGGGCCATGGGCCAGGAGTTCGGTCCGCCGAGCGACCTCTTCTCGCTGGGTGTGACGCTCTACACGGCGGTGGAGGGGCGACCCCCGTTCGACAAGGGTGACCCGATCGAGACCATGCACGCCGTGGTCGAGGACCCACCGGCCCCGCCGCAGCGCAGCGGCCCGCTGACCCGCGTGCTGATGGGCCTGCTGGAAAAGGACCCGGCGCGCCGGCTGGACGTGCACACCTCCCGGGCCATGTTGCGCGAGCTGCTCGCCGGCCCGCTCGGCAGCACCGCGACCGCTGTGCACTCGGTCACCGACCCGTACGCGGTGGTGCCGGTGCAGCAACGCCCGGTGCCCGTCCTCCCGCCGCCCCCGCCGGAGCCGAAGCCGGACAACCAGATCGGTGGCCCGGCGATGCTGGCCACGGGTGAGTCCCTGACCGACCGGCTGGCCGCGCTGCGCCGGGAGGGGCGCCCTCAGCCGGCCGCCCCGACCAGTGCCACCGGGTTCGACGAGACCAGCGCCGACGCGTTGTCCGGCCCGCTGCACACGCCCACCGGCGCGATGCCCGGCCCCGGCCAGCCGTCCTCCGGGCGTACCTACGGTGGCAGCGCCGACACCACTCAGCGGGTGGACGCCGGCGCACACCCGGACGCCACCCAGCGGGTCAGCTACGGCAGCCCGGCCGATGCCACCCAGCAGGTCGGATACGGCGGCGCACCGGAGGCCACCCAACGCATCGGCGGCGGCACCTACGGTGGCGGCAACCAGTGGTCGGTGCCGGGCACCGGCCAGCCCTGGGCCACCTCGCCCGCCGCTTCGGGCGGCGGCGGCGCTCTCGGCAAGGTCCGCGCCACCGGTGGTCAGCTCGTCGGCACGGTCAAGGGCTGGCCCCGCAAGGTGCAGCTCGCCGCGGCCGGCGGGTTGGTCGTCGTGCTGCTGCTCACCGTGGTGGCCCTCTCCGGCGGCGACGACCCGCCGTCGAACACCCCGGCGGCGCAGTCCACCGCGTCCGCCCCGGCGGCTCCCACTGTCGAGATGCAGGAGCACGCGGCCCGCGGCATCCAGGTCATGGTGCCCAAGGGCTGGAAGAAGGCCACCGGCCCTTCCTACACCGACTACATCGACCCGGAGGACAGCGGCCGCAAGGTGCGCATCATCACGGAGAAGTGGTCAAGCGACGCCAACCGCTGGGCGGAGACGGCGGAAAACGGTCTCAAGACCAGGAGCACCTCCTGCGTCAAGCCGTACCAGCAGCTCAACGCCATCGAGACCCAACTGGCGAGCAAGCCGGCCGCCGAATTCGAATACACCTGCGGCCAGGGCGACGTCATGCGGCACGGCGTCTGGCGTGGCGTGGCGGAGGGCGGCAAGGCGTACTCGTTCTACCTGACGGCGACGGACGCCAAGTTCGCGGAGAGCAAGCCGATCTTCGACGAGATGGCCAGGACGTTCCAGCTCACCGGCGAAGGCTGAGCCGAGGGAACCGACAGCGGTGATCCGCCGCCGTGCTATCAAGAGGCATGGCGGCGGACACCACTGACATCGACGACATTCGCGAGCAAGCCCGACGCTGGCTGGCCGACGACCCCGACCCGGCCAGCCGGGACGAGCTGACGGCGGTGCTCGACCGACTGCCGGCGAGCGCCCCGGAGCTGGCCGACCGGTTCGCCGGTCCACTCACGTTCGGCACCGCGGGCCTGCGCGGCCCGCTGCGCGCCGGCCCGAACGGCATGAACCTCGCAGTGGTCACCCAGGCCGCTGCCGGCCTGGTCACCTGGCTCGCGGCCCAGGGCGGCACCGGCCCGCTGGTGATCGGGTACGACGCTCGGCACGGCTCCCGGCAGTTCGCCGAGCGCACCGCCCAGGTGGCCACCGGCGCGGGCCGTCCGGCGCTGCTGCTGCCCCGCCCGCTGCCCACCCCGGTGCTGGCGTACGCGGTGCGCCACCTCGGCGGGGTCGCCGGAGTGATGGTCACGGCCAGCCACAACCCGCCCCAGGACAACGGCTACAAGGTCTACCTAGGCGCGGAACTGGGCGGTGAGCTGGGTGCCGGCGCGCAGATCGTCCCGCCCGCCGACGCCGGTATCGAGGCGGCCATCCGGGCGGTCGGCCCGCTGACCCAGGTGCCGCTGGGCCCACCCGGGCAGGTGCTCGGTGACGACCTGGCCGCCTCGTACGTGGAACGGGCCACCGCGGTGATCGACCCGGACGGGCCGCGGGACCTGACCGTGGCGTACACCCCGCTGCACGGGGTGGGCGCGGCGGTGCTCACCGCCGCCTTCGCCCGCGCCGGTTTCCCGGTTCCCGGTGTGGTGCCCGACCAGGCCGAGCCGGACCCGGCGTTTCCGACGGTGTCGTTTCCCAACCCGGAGGAGCCGGGGGCGGTGGACCGGTTGATCGCGCTGGCCGACTCCACCGGCGCGGACCTCGCCATCGCCAACGACCCGGACGCCGACCGGTGCGCGGTGGTCGTCCGTGACAGCGCGGGCGACGGCGGGCAGACCTGGCGGATGCTGCGCGGCGACGAGGTGGGTGTCCTGCTCGCCGACCACCTGATGCGCCGTGGGGTGACCGGGCTCTACGCCACCACAATCGTCTCGTCGTCGCTGCTGCGGGCGATGTGCGCGGCCCGGGGTCTGCCCTACGACGAGACGCTTACCGGCTTCAAGTGGATCGTGCGGGCCGGCGGTGGCAGCGCGCCGCTGGTCTTCGGCTACGAGGAGGCGCTCGGCTACTGCGTCGCCCCGGAGCACGTCCGGGACAAGGACGGCATCACCGCCGCGCTGACAGTGGCCGAGCTGGCCGCCGGCCTGAAGACGCAGGGTCGTACGTTGATCGACCGGCTGGACGAGTTGGCCGCCGAGTTCGGCGTGCACCACACCGACCAGCTATCCGCCCGGGTGGAGGACCTGCGGGTGATCACCGACGCCATGGCCCGGATCCGGGCGGCCACCCCGGCCACCCTGCTCGGGCACCCGGTCGACAGCGTCCGGGACCTGCTGCCCGAGGCGGACGTGGTGATCCTGCGGACCGCTGTGGCCCGGGTGGTGATCCGCCCATCCGGGACCGAGCCGAAGCTCAAGGCGTACCTCGAGGTGGTGGAGCCGGTCGTGGACGGTGACGTCCCGACGGCCCGCGGCCGGGCGGCGTCGGCCGTCGCCGCGCTGCGCGCCGAGGTCAGCGCTGCCCTGGGCATCTGAACCCCGCCAGCACCCACCCACAACACGTTCGCCCTTTGCTCTGCACCCGCGGAAGCGCCAATCACTGTCGGTCACTGGCGCTTGGGCGGGTGCAGAGCAAAGGGCACGCCGAGTGGGGTCGACCCGACGCTCAGCGGCGCGGGCCTAGGGCCTGGTCGACGGCCCGGCCCAGGGCGGCCACGACCAGGCCGACCGACGGACGGACCACCGAGTCGTCGGTGTTCACCTCGCCGGAGAAGCCGGCGCCGGTGGCGATCTCCGCCAGCCGGCGGCGCGCGTCGGCGGCGGTCTCGCCGCTCACCCCGAGCGCGGACTCCATCCGCAGCACCACGACCAGGGTGGCCAGCGCGGCGGTCCGCTCGTCCGGGGCCGCCGCGCCGGTCAGCGCCTCGGCCAGCCGCTGCCGGGTCTCCGCCTCCACGGAGGCGTCCACGACCGGGTAGCGGTGCACGTGAATGAAGCCCAACTCGGTCTCGTCGACGTCGCGGACCACACCCTGGCTGCACAGGTCGCCGAGAATCCGGTCCCGCAGGCCGTGCCGCAGGCGCTGCACCCAGGAAGCCGGGCTGTGCGGGGTGTCGGCCGCGACCCGGCCCAACACCTCGTCGGCGACCGGCTCGCCGGTGGGCGTCGGGTCGATCACCGCCAACGACCCGTCGGCGTACGCGATCCGGCCGGCCAGGGCAAGCTCGACCAGCACCGCGGCGGCCATGCCCAGGTCCAGGCTGATTCGCGGCATTGTCGCCTTGCCGGTCGTGTCGTCGTAGGCGAGGAGCAGCAGCTCCTCGGCGAGCGCAACACCAGTCATGGCCGGAGACGGTAGCGGGTCCGCGCACCACCGCGCACGGACCCGCCGGACCCGGCACCGACCGGGGTACCGCCCTCAGAACCGGGGCATGCCGCCGAACTGGCGGTCGCCGGCGTCCCCGAGCCCGGGGACGATGAACATGCGGTCGTTGAGCGCCTCGTCGATCGACGCCGTGACCAGGCGCAACGGCAGACCGGAGCGTTCCAGCCGCTCGATGCCGACCGGCGCGGCGAGCACGCAGAGCACTGTGATGTCGGTGCAGCCGCGGTCGGCCAGCAGTCGACAGGAGTGCTCCAGCGAGCCACCGGTGGCCAACATCGGGTCCAGCACCAGCACCGGCAGCCCGGCCAGATCGCGGGGCAACGACTCCATGTACGCGCGTGGCTCGTAGGTCTCCTCGTCGCGGGCCAGGCCGACGAAGCCCATCGAGGACTCCGGCAGCAGGCCGAGCGCGGCGTTCGCCATGCCCAGGCCGGCCCGCAGCACGGGGACCAGCAGCGGCGGGTTGGCCAGCCGGGTGCCCTCGGTGCCGGTGACCGGCGTCTGCACCGGGTACCGCTCGACGGGGAAGGTGCGCGCCGCCTCGTACACCAGCATGGTGGTCAGTTCGTGCAGCGCGGCCCGGAACGTCGAGGAATCGGTGCGCGCGTCCCGCATGGCGGTCAATCTCGACTGGGCCAGCGGGTGGTCAATGACGTGTACGTCCACGATCGCTCAACCTACCGGTCCCCACGGCAGGCCGGTGCGGGTGCGGTCGGACCAGCGACGCCGCTCACGTCTGCCCACCGACTGTGAGCAAGATCACCAGGCGTTCCGGTGCGTAGACTTCGGGGCATGACGGCGACAACGACGTCGGCCCGGTCGGAGCTCTCCGAGCTGGGACGATCCGAGACCGCTCTGCGGACCTTCCTGCACGGCCTACCGGGCGTGGACCAGGTCGGCGCGGAGCAGCGGGCGGCGCAGCTCGGCACCCGATCCATCAAGACCACCGCCAAGGCCCAGGCGATCGACCTGGCGATCCGGATGGTCGACCTGACCACCCTGGAGGGGGCGGACACCCCGGGCAAGGTGCGCGCGCTCGCCGCGAAGGCGCTGCGCCCCGACCCGGCCGACCCGTCCTGCCCACACGTCGGCGCGGTCTGCGTCTACCCGGCGATGGTCCCGTACGTGGCCGAGGTGCTGGCCGGCAGCGGCGTGCACCTGGCCAGCGTGGCGACCGCGTTCCCGTCGGGCCAGGCGCCGTTGGAGATCAAACTCGCCGACACCCGGGCCGCCGTGGCGGCCGGCGCCGACGAGATCGACATGGTGATCAACCGGGGCGCGTTCCTGGCGGGGCGGTACAAGGAGGTCTACGACGAGATCGTGGCCACCAGGGAAGCCTGCGGGGACGCCCACCTCAAGGTGATCCTGGAGACCGGTGAGCTGGCCACCTACGACAACGTGCGGCGGGCCTCCTGGCTGGCCATGCTGGCCGGTGGCGACTTCATCAAGACCTCCACCGGCAAGGTCCCCGTCGCGGCGACGCTGCCGGTGACGCTGGTGATGCTGGAGGCAGTTCGCGACTTCCGCGCGGCGACCGGGCGGCAGGTCGGCGTGAAGCCGGCCGGTGGCATCAAGACCACCAAGGACGCCACCAAGTACCTGGTGATGGTCAACGAGACAGTCGGCGCGGACTGGCTCGACCCGGACTGGTTCCGCTTCGGCGCGTCCAGCCTGCTCAACGACCTGCTCATGCAGCGCACCAAGCTGACGACCGGCGTCTACTCCGGTCCCGACTACTTCACCCTGGACTGATAGCCGATGTTCGAATACGCCCCCGCCCCCGAGTCCCGCTCGGTGGTGGACCTCAAGCCCTCGTACGGGCTGTTCATCGACGGTGAGTTCGTCGACCCGACCGACGGCGGCAGCTTCAAGTCGATCAACCCCGCCTCCGAGGAGGTGCTGGCCGAGATCGCCGAGGCCGGCGCGGCCGACGTGGAGCGCGCGGTACGCGCCGCCCGCACGGCGTACGACAAGGTCTGGGGTCCGATGCCGGGCCGCGACCGGGCCAAGTACCTGTACCGGATCGCCCGGCTCATCCAGGAACGCTCCCGCGAGCTGGCCGTCCTCGAATCACTTGACAACGGCAAGCCGATCCGCGAGTCCCGCGACGTCGACCTGCCGCTGGTCGCCGCGCACTTCTTCTACTACGCCGGCTGGGCCGACAAGCTCCCGCACGCCGGTTTCGGCGCCAACCCGCAGCCGATCGGCGTCGCCGCGCAGGTCATCCCCTGGAACTTCCCGCTGCTCATGCTGTCCTGGAAGATCGCCCCGGCGCTCGCCGCGGGCAACACGGTGGTGCTGAAGCCGGCCGAGACCACCCCGCTGACCGCGCTGCTCTTCGCCGAGATCTGCCAGCAGGCCGACCTGCCGGCCGGCGTGGTCAACATCGTCACCGGGGCCGGCGACACCGGCCGCGCCCTGGTCGAGCACCCCGGCGTCGACAAGGTCGCCTTCACCGGCTCCACCGAGGTCGGCCGGGCCATCGCCCGGTCCGTCGCCGGCACCCCCAAGAAGCTCACCCTGGAGCTGGGTGGCAAGGCCGCCAACATCGTCTTCGACGACGCCCCGATCGACCAGGCCGTCGAGGGCATCGTCAACGGCATCTTCTTCAACCAGGGGCACGTCTGCTGCGCCGGCTCCCGGCTGCTGGTCCAGGAGAACGTGGCCGACCGCGTGCTGGAGTCGCTGAAGCGGCGGATGGCCCAGCTCCGGGTCGGCGACCCACTGGACAAGAACACCGACGTCGGCGCGATCAACTCCGCCGCCCAGTTGGAGCGGATCCGCGAGCTGTCCGACGCCGGCTCCGCCGAAGGCGCCGAACGCTGGTCACCGCCGTGCGAACTGCCCGACCGGGGCTTCTGGTTCGCGCCGACGATCTTCACCGGCGTTACCCAGGCACACCGCATCGCCCGCGAGGAGATCTTCGGCCCGGTGCTGTCGGTGCTCACCTTCCGCACCCCGGCCGAGGCCGTGGAAAAGGCCAACAACACGCCGTACGGGCTGTCGGCGGGGATCTGGACCGACAAGGGCTCCCGGATCCTGTGGACGGCCGATCGGCTGCGCGCCGGCGTGGTGTGGGCCAACACGTTCAACAAGTTCGACCCCACCTCGCCGTTCGGTGGCTACAAGGAGTCGGGTTACGGTCGCGAGGGCGGCCGGCACGGGCTGGAGGGGTACCTCAATGTCTGAGCGGGTCGCGGTACGCAAGACGTACAAGCTCTTCATCGGCGGGAAGTTCCCGCGCAGCGAGTCGGGACGGTCGTATCTCGTGCAGTCCTCGAACGTGTCACTGGCCTCCCGCAAGGACGCCCGGGACGCGGTGGTCGCCGCCCGCGCCGCCGTGAAGGGCTGGGCCGGCGCGACCGCGTACAACCGGGGTCAGATCCTCTACCGGGCCGCCGAGATGCTGGAGGGCCGCCGCGAACAGTTCGTCGCACTGGGCATCCCCGGCGACGAGGTGGACGCCGCGGTCGACCGCTGGGTCTGGTACGCCGGCTGGGCCGACAAGCTCGCCCAGGTGTACGGCGGCGCCAACCCGGTCGCCGGCCCGTACTTCAACCTCTCCGCCCCGGAGCCGACCGGCGTGGTCGCGGTGGTCGCCCCCGAGCGTCCGGCGCTGCTCGGCCTGGTCAGCGTCATCGCACCGGCGATCGTCACCGGCAACACGGTGGTGGTGGCAGCGTCGCCCTCGGAGCCACTGGCGGCGGTGACGCTGGCCGAGGTGCTGGCCACCTCCGACCTGCCCGGCGGGGTGGTCAACATCCTCACCGGCGCGATCACCGAAACCGCGCCGGCGCTGGCGGCCCACATGGACGTCAACGCCATCGACCTGACCGGCGTGACCGACACCGCACTCGCCACCGACCTCGAGGTCAAGGCCGCGGAGAACCTCAAGCGGGTGCTCCGCCCCGCCCCGGCCGACAACGACTGGTCGGCCGACCCGGGCCTGGCTCGGATGACCGCGCTGCTGGAGACGAAGACGGTGTGGCACCCCAAGGGGGTGTGATCGCGTTTCTCGGCCTCTTGGTTTTCCGGGGGAGCCCGCCCACTCCGGGCGGTCAGGCTTGATCCCTGCGTGGGCGGGCTCCCCCGGAAAACCTGACGTGGGCCGGAACCGTCGGGTGGGTCAGCGTGCGGGTCCTGCCCGACGTCGAGTCGCCGGCCAACGCGGCCGGCGGCGCGGCCTAGATCTGCGCAACTTCCGGGATGTTGCTGCCTCCAGAGCGCTGGAGGCAGCAACATCCCTGTTCTTGTGCGGATCTTGCGCCAGCCCGCCCACTCCCGGCCGTCTTGATCATGGGGTTGGGGTTGGCGGGGAATCGGTCCCCCGGGCCGGTCGACGCCATGATCGACCTGGTCGGGTGGGGTGGGGTCTACTACCGGGGGTAGGATTGGGCGGTGACTCGGTTGGGCGATCTTGAGCGTGCGGTGATGGACGTGTTGTGGGACGTGGTCCCTGGCACGTCGGATGGTGTGACCGTGCGAGAGGTGGCCGACGCGCTCGATGGCCGCGAGCTGGCGTACACGACGGTGATGACCGTGCTGGACCGACTCGCCGGCAAGGGCATGGTGCAGCGCGAGCGCGAAGGTCGGGCCTGGCGGTACCGGCCAGCGGCCAGCCGCGAGGCGCACATCGCCCAGCTCATGCTCGACGCCCTCGACCTGGGCGGCAGCCGGGACGCCGCGCTGGTGCGCTTCGCCCGCTCGGTCACCGGCACCGAGGCCGAGGTGCTGCGCGCGGCGCTCGGCAGCGAGGCCGGCCTGACCGGGTCGGACACCACCGCCGGTGGCACCGGTGCCGTCGGACCAGCCGGGCCGAGCCTGGCCGGGTCCGGTGCCGAACTGACCGACCAGGTGGACGGGCCGGCAGGCCGGCGACCTGCCGGCGAGGCAGCGGAGCGGTAGGGCGCGCCATGGCCTACGCCGTGCACTTCGCCGCCACCATGCTGGCCTGCTATCTGACGGCTCAGGTGCTGGCCCGCTCCACCTGGACGTGGCGCAGCCCCCGAGTGGCGATCATCTGCTGGCAGGCCGTCGGGTTGGCGCTGGGCCTCTCCGCGATGGGCCTGCCGATGGCGCTCGGGTTGAGCACGTACGACCTGCCGACCGGAAGTGCGCTGCTCGCCCTCGCCAACGACCTCGGCCACGGCACCCTGCCGGCCGGGATGAGCACCTTCCACCTCGCCGGCGTCGGGGTGGGCTTCGGCATCGGCGCGGTGCTGGTCACCACGACCGTGCGCAGCATCCACGGCACCGTACGCGCCCAGCGCCGGCACCGGGACCTGCTCTCCCTGGTCGCCCGGGACGATCCGGCCGCGCCCGGCGCGCTGGTGCTGGATCATCCAAGCGCCGCCGCGTACTGCCTGCCGGGGGTGAAGCCGCAGGTGGTGGTGAGCGCCGGCACGCTGAGCCTGCTGGATCGGGCCGAGCTGGCCGCCGTGCTCAGCCACGAGCGCGCGCATGCCCACGAGCGGCACGACCTGGTGCTGCTGCCGTTCACCGCGCTGTGCCGCGCATTGCCGTGGTTCGCCTGGGTCCGCGACGCACACGAGCGGGTCGCCCTGCTTGTCGAGATGCGGGCCGACGACAAGGCCCGTGAGCTGCACGCCGAGGCACCGTTGGCGGGAGCGCTACGCCGGTTCGCCGCCGCTGGTCACCGGATCACCCCGGCGGGCGCGCTGGGCATGGGCGACCGCGATCTTGACGTACGGGTCCAGCGTCTCCTGGTCAGCGACCGGCCACCCCGCGTGCTCGGCGCCACCGCCCTCGCCGTCGCCACCACGCTGGTCGCCCTCCCGGTCACCCTCTTCCTGAGCTGACCCCAGCGCCCAGCGCGACCCTCCGCGACCCTCCGCGACCCTCCGCGACCCTGCGACCCTGCGACCCTTCGCGAGCAGCGCGGCCTTACCCGCACTCACAACTACTACGCGATGTCGTAGACTTCTCTACGACATCGCGTAGTAGTCAGACGTGTAGAGAAGCTACGTGTAGGGTGGCTACGACAAGCGAGCCAACACTACGGAGAGCCGGCCATGGACACCCTGCTCCTCGCCCGCCTGCAATTCGCCACCACCACCTCGATCCACTTCCTGTTCGTGGTCGTCACGCTCGGGCTGGTCACCCTGCTGGTCGGGATGCAGACCGCCTGGGTGCTCACCGGCAACCCGAAGTGGGAGCGGCTGACCCGTTACTGGGGCCAGCTCTACGTGATCAATTACGTGCTCGGGATCGCCACCGGCATCGTGATGGAGTTCCAGTTCGGGCTGAACTGGAGTGGCCTGTCGCGCTACGTCGGCAACGTCTTCGGCGCGCCGCTGGCGATCGAGACGCTCGTGGCGTTCTTCCTGGAGTCCACGTTCCTCGGAATGTGGATCTTCGGCTGGCACCGGCTCGGCAGGGGTGTCCACCTGGCGCTGCTCTGGGGTGTGGCGATCACCGCGTACGCCTCGGCCTTCTGGATCATGGTGGCGAACTCCTGGTTGCAGAACCCGGTCGGGTACGAGGTCCGCGACGGGATCGCCCACCTCACCGACTTCGGCGCGCTCCTCACCAACCCCACCCTCGGGATGGCGTTCGGACACGTGGTGTCGGCCGCGTTGCTGATCGGCGGGATGCTGATGGCGGCGGTCAGCGCGTGGCACCTGATCCGGCGTACCCCTGACTTCGCGCTTTTCCGCACGTCGCTGCGGATCGGCCTGGTCACCTCGGCGTTGGCGATCAGCCTGGTGCAGGGCTTCGGGTTCGCCCAGTTCGGCCCGGTCGGTAGCGTGCAGCCGACCAAGTTCGGCGGCCAGGGCCCGGAGGCGCAGGCGCTGATCACCGAGTGGACGGCGCGGTTCGGCCCCGGCGACTACACCCCGCCGGTGCTGGCCAGCGTCGGGCTCGGCTTCATGATCCTGACCGGTTTCACCCTCGGCTGCGTCTGGTTGCTGCTGCCCCTGCTCTTCCGCGACTGGATCATTCGGTTGCGCTTCCCGCTCTGGCTGGTCCTGCTGGCCCTGCCGCTGCCGTTCGGCGCGGTGATCCTCGGCTGGATCTCCCGGGAGGTCGGTCGGCAACCCTGGGTGGCGTACGGGCTGCTCCCCACCGAGCAGGCGGTCTCCCCGGTCGGCGCCCCGCTGATGCTGGCCTCGCTTGTCGGGTTCAGCCTGCTGCTGGGTGCCCTCGCCGTCACCAACTGGGTGCTGCTCGCCCGGCACGCGAAACGTGGCGCCGTCGACCCGGCGCTCGGCCGCCCGCCGACGCCACCCGGCGAACCGGCCCGTCCCGAACCCGCGCTCGTCTGAGGATCTGAGGAGAAGACCGTGGACCTCGCCTGGTACGCCCTGCTCGGCCTCTTCTTCGCTGGCTACCTGGTGCTCGCCGGCTACGACTACGGCGTCGGACTGCTGCTCGCGCGGGGCGGAAGCCCGGCCGGGCGGCGGGCCTCGCTCACCGCACTCGGCCCGTTCTTCCTCGGCAACGAGGTCTGGCTGGTGGCAGCCGTGGGTATCCTGTTCGGCGCGTTTCCGATGCTGGAGGGTGAGCTGCTCGCCGGCTGCTATCCGGCCGTCGCCGGCGCCCTGGTCGGCGTCATCCTGGTCACCGCCGGGGTGCAACTGCGCAGCCGGCACGCCGACGAGCGGATCCGCGCCCGCTGGGACCGCGTCGTGACGATCGGCAGCGCCCTCGCCGCACTGGGCTGGGGCGTGGTGCTCGCCGCGCTGCTGCAGGGCGTACCCCGTCAGGCCGACGGGCACGTCGCCGGGGTGTCACACCTCGCGACCCCGTTCGCGGCCGCCGTCGGGCTGGCCATTGTCGCTCTGGTCGCGGTGCACGGGGCGACGTTCCTCACCCTGCGACTGCCGACCGCCGAGGCCGCCGTGGTCGGCCACACGGCCCGCCGGCTGGTGCCGGTGGCACTCACCGCGGTCGCGCTGGCCACCGTCGTGGGACTGCTCTCCGCCCGGGTACGCGACGCGGTCCAGCGGCCGACGGTGGCCGTACTCCTGCCGGTGCTCCTGGTGGTGGCGCTGCTGGCGGCCCGCGCGGCGCTGGCGCGGCGGCGGCCGGGGTGGGCCCTGGTCGCCACCGGCGCGGCCCTGGCGCTGCCGGTGGTGCTGGTCGGCGCCGCCCTCTGGCCCTACGTGCTGGTGTCCACTACCGACCCGGGCGCCTCGCTGACGGTGGCCGACGCCGCCGCCAGCGCGCCGACCCTGCGGCTGCTCGGCTGGGTGGCGCTGCCGCTACTTCCGGCCCTACTAGGCTTCCAGGCGATGTGCTGGTGGGTTTTCCGAGGACGGACCGACGGCAGGGCACCGGTGTACTGGTGAACCGCCGTCCGTTCGACCCACGTCTGCTGCGCCGGGTCCCCGCGGCCCGGCGCGACCTTGCCGTGCTCGCGCTGCTGGGTGTGCTCGCCGCGGGGTTGATCGTGGCGCAGGCCACCGCGCTCGCGGCGGTGCTGGCCACCGCCGTCGACGGTCGGCTCGATCGACAGGCGTTGGCCGGCTTCGTGATCGCGGTCGCCGCCCGCTCCGCGCTGGTCTGGGCGCAGGGCACGGTCTCCGCGCGGGTGGCCGCCACGGTCAAGGCCACGCTGCGCGCCGACCTGCTCGGCGCGGTGGGCCGACACGGGCCCGGCTGGGTGGCCGGGCAGCGGGCCGGTGAGATCGCCACCCTGGCCGGGCGCGGGTTGGACGCACTGGACGCCTACTTCACCGGGTACCTGCCGCAGCTCGTGCTCAGCGTGACGGTGCCGCTGGCAGTGCTGGCCCGGGTCGTCTTCGCCGACTGGAGCTCGGCAGTGATCATCGCGCTGACCCTGCCGCTGATCCCGGTCTTCGGCGCACTGCTCGGGTGGCAGGCGCAGGCCGCCACCGAACGGCAGTGGCGGCGGCTGTCGCTGCTCGGCGGTCACTTCCTGGACATGGTCGCCGGGCTGCCCACGCTGCGCGCCTTCGGGCGGGCCCGCGCACAGACCGACGTGGTGCGCCGGATGGCCGACGGACACCGCGTCGCCACAATGAAGACGCTGCGCATCGCGTTCCTCTCCGCGCTCGTGCTGGAGCTGGTCGCCACCCTCTCGGTGGCCCTGGTCGCGGTGCCGGTCGGCATCCGGCTGCTCGGCGGCGGGCTGGCCCTGCAGACCGCGCTGCTGGTGCTGCTGCTCACCCCCGAGGCGTACCTGCCGCTGCGGTCCGCCGGCAGCCGCTTCCACGCCAGCATGGAGGGGCTCGCCGCGCTGGACGAGGCGCTGACCATCTCGGCCGCGCCCGTCGCACCCCGCGCCGCCGAGGGCGCCACCACCCCGGATGCGCGACGCGAGATCCGGTTCGAGGGGGTGACAGTGGCGTACGAGCGGACCACCGCGCTGCGGGACGTGACAGTGACCATCCGGCCTGGTGAACGGATCGCCATCATCGGGCCCAGCGGCGCCGGCAAGAGCACCCTGCTCGGCCTGCTGCTCGGCTTCGTGACCCCGACCAGTGGCCGGGTCACGGTGGACGGGGTCGACCTCGCCACCGCCGACCCGGACGCCTGGCGGCGGCAGCTCGCCTGGGTGCCGCAGCGGGCCCACCTCTTCGCCGCCTCGCTGGCCGACAACATCCGGCTCGGCGCACCGGACACCCCGCCCGACGTACTGGCCGCGGCGGTGCACGACGCCGCCCTGGACGACGTGGTGGCCGGCCTGCCGGACGGTCTGGACACCCTGCTCGGCGAACGTGGGCACGGACTGTCCAGCGGGCAGCGGCAGCGGGTCGCGCTGGCGCGGGCCTTCCTGCGGGCCGCACCGGTGGTGCTGCTCGACGAACCCACCGCCCGCCTGGACACGGCCGCCGAGGCGGTGGTGCTCGACGCCACCCGCCGCCTGGTCGCCGGCCGGACCGCGCTGCTTGTCGCACACCGACCGGCGCTGCTCGCCGACGCCGACCGGATCCTGCGGGTCGAGGACGGTCGGGTCACCGAACTGACACCCGAACCGAGCGGAAGGGCGCCCCGATGAGCGCGGCACCCGGGCCGGGCCCGGCAGGCGCGACGCCGGTCGCCGACCCGGCACCTCGCGGGCGGGCCACCGCCGACCCCGCACCGCGTGGACGGGCCAGCGCCGAACGGGCCGTGTTGCGACTGGCCCGGCCGTACCTGGGCCGCCTGGTCGGTGCCGGGCTGCTCGCGGCCGCCACCGAGTTCGCCGGGCTGGCCCTGATGGCCACTGCCACCTGGCTGTTGATGAGCGCCGCCGGTCAACCTCCGCTGGACCGGCTCACCGTGGCGATCGTCGCGGTCCGGGCGCTGGCGATCAGTCGGGGCGTGCTGCGCTACAGCGAACGGCTCGCCGGGCACGACGCGGTGCTCCGCATGATCACCGACGTACGGGCCCAGGTCTTCGCCACCCTCGCGGCCCGGCGCAGCGCCGTACACCGCTCGGGAGACGTGCTGAGCCGGCTGGTCTCCGACGTCGAGGCGGTCCAGGACCTGCTGCTGCGGGTGCTGGTTCCGGGCTCGGCGGCGGCCCTGGTCGGTGTGCTGGCGGTCGCCGGCGCCGCGCTGATCTCCCCGCCGGCCGCCGGAGCGCTCGCCGTCGGGCTGCTGGTTGCCGGCGTGGCGCTGCCCGCGCTGGCCACCGCGGTCACCCGCCGCAGCGCGGCCGAGGTGGCCCCGCTACGCGGCGCACTGGCCACCGACGCGATCGACCTCACCCACGGCGCTGCCGACCTGGCCGCGTTCGGGGCGACCGACGGCGCGCTGCACGACGCCGAAGAGCGCGCCCGCCGGCTGGCCCGGCTGGAACGCCGGCTGGCCGCCACCGGGTTCGCCGTGGACGCCGCCGGGGTGCTGACCGCCGGGCTGACCGCCGCGGCGGTGGTGCTGGCCGCGCTGGCCGCCGACGTCCCCGGGGTGCTGGTGGGCGTCCTGGCCGTCGGCGCGCTGGCCGCCGTCGAGGTGACAGTGGCGCTGGTCGCGGCGGCCCGACAGTGGACCCAACTGCGACCCGGCCTGGCCCGGGTGGCCGCCCTGCTCGACGCCAACCCGTCGACTCGCCCGGCCACGGACGGCAGCACGGACCTGACCGGCCCGCCCGAGCTGCGCTTCGACGACGTGACGGTGCGGTACCGGGACGGCGCCGCACCCGCCCTGGACGGCATCAACCTGGACCTGCCGGCCGGGCGGAGGATCGCGGTGGTCGGCCCGAGCGGCGCCGGCAAGAGCACAGTGGCCGCCGTGCTGACCGGCACCGTCCGGCCGGTGTCCGGCCGGGTCACCCTGAACGGTCGAGACCTGTCGGCGTACGCCGAGGAGGCGCTGCCCCGCGCGGTCGGCGGGCTGCTCGCCGAGGCGTACGTCTTCCATGCCACGGTGCGGGAGAACCTGCTGCTCGGGCGGGCCGGGGCCGGCGAGGAGGAGCTGACCGCGGCCACCGCGGCGGCCGGCCTGTTGGAGTGGGCACGCGCCCAGCCGGCAGGCTGGGACACGCTTGTCGGCGAGGAGGGCGGACAGCTCTCCGGCGGCCAGCGGCAGCGGCTGGCGCTCGCTCGGGCCCTGCTCGCCGCGCCATCGGTGCTGGTGCTCGACGAGCCCACCGAAGGGCTGGACCCGACCGCCGCCGACGCGGTGCTCGCGTCCGCCCTCGCCGCCACGCCCGCCGGGCACTCGGTGCTGCTGATCACCCACCGGCTCAGCGGGCTCGCCGAGCTGGACGAGATCGTCGTCCTCGACGGCGGTCGGGTGATCCAGCGCGGTCGGCACACCGAGCTGGTCGCCACCGACGGCTGGTACCGGGACCAGTGGCTGCTCCAGGCTGCCGCCGAACGGGGTTACCTGGCGCTCGCCCCCTGACCGGGTTCGGGGACGGACCAGGGTTCTCCCCGACGTTGGGGCTCCGGAGTCCATGGCAGGGTGGTGGCATGCCGCGCTGTGAGGATGTGTTTGTCGACGAGCACCTGCGGGACCTGGCCGCCCGCTTGCAGGGGCCGGCGCGACTCAAGTCCGAGCTGCTGACCGAGGCCCGGCACGGGCTGCTGGACGCCGTCGAGGCGTACCAGGAGAGCGGTGTGCCGCCCACGGAGGCGCAGCGCCGGGCGGTGGTCGAGTTCGGCTCACCGGCGCAGCTACTCCCCTCCTGGCAGGCCGAGCTGGCGGTGGGCGCGCTGCGGGGCCTCTCCCTGCGGATGCTGGCCGTCGCCGGGGTGGGGGTGGCCGCCGGCGACCTGACCTGGCGTGGGGCGAGCTGGAGCGACGGTCCTCGCCCGCCGGCCGGCTACCTGCTGCTCTCCAACTCGGTCGACTGGATCTGGATGAGCACGCTGCTGCTCGCGGTGGCCGGCCTGCTGGTGGTCGCGGCGAGCGCCCGGTCGACACGACCGGCCCTGGTCGTGGCGCAACGCGCGGTGGGCGCCGGCCTGACCGGCCTGCTGGCTCTCGCCATGCTGACCGGCTGCGCCCTCTTCACCTGGTCCCTCAACCTCTGGGATGCGGCGCTGCGCTGGCCACCGATGATCATCGGCGTGGTGTTGGTGGGCGGCGCGTACTTCTCGCTGACCCGCGCGACGCGCGGCTGGCTGCTGGCCATCACCCGCTGACCCACGCTGCTCTGCCCCGCGCCGGCCACGCCCGCTCTCGCTCGTCTGCCCCGGGCCGCCCGCCCTCGCCCGCGTCCAGCGCCGGGGCGGGGGCGGGGGCGGGCACGGCCCGGCCGGTCGACGCCAGCTGGACGGCAGGGTCAGGCCGGGGTGGCGGGTGGGCTGCCGGGATCGAGGAACCGGCCGACTGTCAGTTGGAACTCGTGCCAACCGGCGCGCTCTCCGGCCAGCGCCCGGCGGCCGGAGTCGGTGAGCTGGTACGTCCGCCGCTCCCGACCGTTGACAGTGCTCCAGGTGCTCGCCACGTGCCCCGCGCGTTCCAGGCGACGGAGCGCCGGATAGATGGTGCCGGTGGGCAGATCCAGGCTGCCATCACTGCGTTCACGCAGCGCCTCGATGATGGCGTAGCCGTGCAGCTCTCCCTGCTCCAGCACGGCGAGCAGCAGAGCGTCGAGATGGCCGTGCAACGACTGGGCCTTCATACGTAGCTACGCTACTTGTCGAGCGGCCGGTTCGCCAGCGCCGGCCACCAGCAGGTCGAACCCGTGCGCCAGCCGGCCACCGGGGTGCGGGCATCGGTCACCCCGGGCCGCCGACTAGGGTATGTGCCCAGAGTCACTCGTCGGACAGAGACCCCGGCGGGTGGGCAACCCGAAGCACACGGAGGTCAGCGTGGCCCGCCAGTCGCCCCAACGGCCCGACGCCGACGAGCCCGAGCTCGACGACACCACAAGCGCGGCCGAGCCAGATGAGGCCGAGGAGACCGACAGCCCGTCGGCTTCGGTCGACCGGTCGCTCTGGGACGAGCTGCGCATCGATCCGGTGGAGATCGCCCTGCCCGCCGGCACCGGCTTCACGCTGCGCGCGTACCGGCCGGCCAGCTCGCTGACCCCGACCGATGTGACCGAACGCGACCAGGACGACCCGTTCCTCGCCCGCCGCCAGGTCGTCGAGGAGGAGGAGGACGACGAGACAGTCGTCATCCTCGACGAGGACCTGGCCGAGGAGTTCGCCGACGGCGACGAGGACGAGTCGACGCGCCGCCGCGCCGCCAAGGACAAGGCCGAGGACGAGGCCGACGAGGATGTCACGGACGAGGCGGACGACGAGGAGGTGCCGGTCTTCCTCAGCAACCAGGGCAGGCTTCTGCTGTTCAAGACCCCCGAGTCGTTGGTCAGTTTCATCCGGTCCGGTGCGCCAAACGATCTGTCCCAACTGGACAGCTGGAATGAATTGGCCGAACGGGTGGAGCCGGCCGATGTCGCTCCGCTCGACGAGGACACCTACGAACTCGACCTGGTCGTGGAGAATCTGCGCGGCGGTCACGACGCCTGGGATTCGACCCTGCTGATCGAGGCCGGCGAGATCGCACGTGACATCTCGTACGCATTGCGGCTGCCTGCGGTCCTGGACATGCTCTCCGCCGGCTCCAGCCTCGACGACCTGGACGAGGCGCTGCGAACCACCGCCAACGGTGGGATCGGCGCTTTCATGGGTCGGCGGCGGCTGAAGAAGATCGGAGCGCAGACCGCGAGTTTGGGTTGGCGCACCATTGTCGGCAAGATCTCTGCGGTGGTGGACTGGCGCGACTGACCCGTACCGGGGAGCATCAGTTGCTGGCAGAGGAAAGACCTGTCCCGGGAGGAGGACGACGCCGTGGCGCTCGTGCGCGTTTACTGCGGTCTGGCCTCGGCGGATCCAGCTGACCGACCGGCCTCCGCCGGTTCGACGCTGACGTCCGCTGTGGTCGACGACGCAGGCCGTCTGCTGCATGTCTGCGAGATCAGCGACGACGCCGCTGGCTACGCCCAGCTCGTCGCGCTGCTCGTGGAGCGGTCGGGCGGGCCGAGCGGTGCTGCCATCGCCGCCGACAGCGACGACCACACGGTCACCTCGCTGCTGAGCGCGGCGGGTCGACCTTTGGCCATCGCCGACGACGACTCGGTGGACGACTTCGCCGAGCGGTTCGCCGATGACGACTCGTTGGAGGAGATGCAGTCGCCTCCGGCCGAACGACGGGCCGTCGGCCTGGCCCGCGCGTTGCAGGCGGGCGCGCTCTCCGCGGTCACCCTGCCGGCACCCCGGGACCTCGCCGGCTACAAGCAGGTGCTCGCCGCACACGCCGCCCTGGCCAGCGGTCGACACTCCGCCGCCGTGGCGCTGCGTGAGGTGCTGCGTGAGCTCTACCCGGCGGCCCTGCGGGCGTACCCGGACCCGGCCGAGCCGGTCTCGCTGGCGGTGCTGGACGCGCTGCCCGAGCCGGGCATGCTCGGCGGCACCGTCGCCCGGGGCCGCGAGGTGTCGGTCGCGGCGGACGCCATCGCCGCGCACCTCGCCGCCGACGGGGTCGCCGACGCTGAGGAGATCAACGAGGCGGTCACCGCACTGCGGGTCGCCATCTCCGAGACGCCGCGCCGCGCCGCGGTCAACCGGGCGCTCACGTCCGCGGTGGCCGAGACGGTCCGCCAGGCCGTCGCCTCCGTACGGGCCTGCGACGCGGGCTGTGAGGCGCTGGTCAGCGCGCTCAGCTCCCGGGTGACCACGCCCGCCCAGGCGCCTGGGCGCCGTGCCGCTGCCCGCCGTGGCGAGTCGGTCGGCGAGTTGACCGGTCTGGCGGGCACCGCCGCCGGTCTGCGGTCGGTCCGACCCACCCCGCCCGCGGTCGACCCCGCACCCGCCCTCGGGCGGCGCAGCCGCCCCGAGCCGATTCCCGGTAACGCGCCGCTGGCGTCACCCCGCCCACTCGGGCCGCCACCGGTCGCCCCGCCGCCGGTCACGCCGCCGCCGGTCGCACCCGCGCCGATGGCCCCGGCAGCGATGGCTGGTCCGCCGGCGTCCCCGCTGCCCGGGCGCACCGAGCAGATCTCCAACCGCATCGACGGTCCAACCAACCGACCCGTCTCGTCTCCGCCTCCCCCGCCGCCCGGAATCACCCCGATCGCACCCGCGCAGCGGGGCCAGGTGCCCCCGGCAGAGGCCGGTGAGCCGTTCCGGCCGACGCTGACCACCGCCGCGATCAACCACGCCCGCGCGGAACGGCAGCGTACGGTCATCCCGCCCCGTCCGAAGACCAACGGCGAGCCCCGGCCGAGCCACCTGCAACGCCCGGTCGACGAACCACCGACGGGCGGGTTCAGCGTCACCGACCTCAGCATTCCGGTGCCGACCCCCCGGCCTGGTCAAGAGTCCGCACCGCCTGGCTCCCGGGCCAACTGGCCCCTGGTCAACAACCCGGAGGACCCGGCCGACAGCTCACCGAACAACCCGGCGGCCTACTCCTACGGCGGCAGCCGCGGCATCGACGCCCCGACCGACCCGGGTCGCGCCGACGGTCGGGTCACCCCGCCCTGGTTGGCGGACGACCTGCCGCAGGAGCCCCCCATGCTGCGGCTGGTGGAGCCACCGCCACTCGCTGACCGGGCGCTGCGTGAGGGGCTCAACCCGCCGTCGGACCCGCACCTGGAGACGCCGCCGCTGCGGCTGGTCGACCGGGAGCAGGCTGCTCGAAACGGCCGGGCAGCCGCACGCACCGCCGAGCACCGGCCGCCACCCCCGGTGGAGCACCGGCCGCCACCGTTGGAGCGCCGACCGCCCCCGGTCGAGCACCGGCCGCCACCGGTCGCCGACGAGGGCGACGGCGACCTGCTGATCTTCGCGCAGGCCAAGTCGGCCTGGTTCGTGGGGCAGGCCGAGGAGACCGACCTGGACTGGTCGACCACGGCCGACACCGGCTGGCAGGCCGCCGAGCAGGCAGCCCGCCCCGCCGTGGGCGCCGAGACCAACGCCGGGCTGCCCAAGCGCGTGCCGCAGGCCAATCTGGTCCCTGGTTCCCCGCTGCGCGAGGAGCGCCCATTGCGGATAGTGCGTGATGCGGCGAGCCTCGCGGAGAACACCACCGGCTACTTCCGCGGTTGGCGTCGCGGGCAGGAGATCGGCGGTTTCGCGGTAGGTGGTCGGCCCGGTCGCGAGGCAGCCGGTGGCTGGGACTTCAGCCGCGACCACGGCGACCGCGACGACGACCGGGAGTACGAGTACCGCTCCGCCGGTTACCAGTCCTGACCGGTCACCTCTCCGGCATTCACGATCGCGCCCCCAGTCAGTGACTGGGGGCGCGATCGTGTCAGCGGGGGTGGGTTGGCGCGGGGCGCCCGCCGGCACAAGCAGCGCGACGGGCAGGGCGAAACGCCCGGTGGCGGCCGGAGCCACCACCGGGCCTGCGGTGCCCGATCAGGCCGGGGCCACCGCGCGCGTACGGCGCATGGTGAGCACGTACTCGACGAGCGAGATCAGCACGTGCTTCGTCGACTCCCGGTTACGGGCGTCGCACGCCACCACCGGCACGTCGCTCGAGATCGCCAAGGCGTCCCGAACGTCCTGCGGGTCGTGGTACTGCATCCCGTCGAAGCAGTTGATCGCCACCAGGTACGGGAGGCGTCGGTGCTCGAAGAAGTCGATCGCCGCGAAGCAGTCGGCCAGCCGGCGGGTGTCCACCAGCACGACCGCACCGATGGCGCCCCGAACCAGTTCGTCCCACATGAACCAGAACCGGGTCTGACCCGGCGTACCGAACAGGTACAGAATCAGGTCACGGTCGATCGAGATCCGGCCGAAGTCCATAGCCACCGTGGTCGTCGTCTTACCCGGCACCTGCCGGGTGTCGTCGACGCCCACGCCGGCGGAGGTCATGATGGCCTCGGTGGTCAGCGGCGTGATCTCCGAGACCGAGCCGACCAGCGTCGTCTTGCCGACGCCGAATCCACCGGCGATAACGATCTTCGCCGACGTCACGCGCCCACTCGGGTTCGGCGGGCGGTGCGACATGTCAGAGCCTGCGAAGTCCACTCAGCACCCTCTCCAGCAGTTCAGTGCCCACCGCGTCGTCGGAGTCGTCCAAAATGGTCGGCTCGTGGACCGCGACCAGGCCGTCCGTCGCCATGTCGGCGATGAGCACCCGGGCCACACCGAGCGGGAGCTGCATCCGCGCCGCGATCTCTGCGAGCGATTGCACGCGTCCGTCACACAGCGCGGCGATGTACTGGTGTTCGCGGCCACCACCGTTGCCATTGGCAGCGGTGCGGCCGCGCACCGTCGTCTCGACGAGCGCCTCCAGCGCGATGTCGAGCCGGGGACGGGTACGACCACGGGTCACGGCGTATGGACGGACCAACGCTCCGGTCGGTTCGTCACGATCGGCCATCTCGCCGCTCACCTCCTTCGTACCCGCTACCGGCTCCCACCGGTGGAACCCGTCGTTGTTGTCGTTGCAGTCGTGCCGACCTCACGATCGGCGCGGCGTCAGCCCAGCATGCCCGCAGCCGCACGCGGCTGCGGGGTCAGCGCGTCGCCCACCCTGTCGACCAGCAGCGCCATCTCGTAGCCGACCTGGCCCACGTCGGAGCTGCGGGCGGCCAGCACGGCGAAGGACGAACCGTCCGAGATAGACATCAGGAACAGGAAGCCATTGTCCATCTCCACGACGGTCTGCAACACCGCCCCTCCCTCGAAGCAGCGGGCTGCACCCTGGGTCAGGCTGACCAGACCCGATGAGATCGCGGCAAGCTGATCCGCCCGGTCGCGCGGCAGATCCCGTGACGACGCGAGGAGTAGGCCGTCCGCCGAGACGGCGACCGCATGCGCGACGCCGGGCACCCGGTCGGCGAAGTTGGCCAGCAGCCAACCAAGATCCTGCGTAGTTGTCATCCTTCTTGCTCCTTCTGCCCGCTCCCGGCCACCGGGCCTGAGCCAGACTGCGAGGATTGCCCTCCCGGAGTCGCCTCCGGGCTGGTCGGGTTGTCCGAGGTGCTACGCCCTCGCTGCACGCCCCGGTGGTAGGCGGAGAGCAGGCCACGGACCGCCTCCGGGGAACGGCGCTGGACCGAGGTGGCGGGCTTCTCCACCGCACCCGGCACGAGCTGCGCCATCGGCTTGCGCTTCGGCAGGCCGGTAGTGGTGGTCTCGCTCACCGGTGCGGCACCAGCCGCCGCCGAGGCGGCACGCCAGCCATCGTCAGCCGCGGTCTGCCAGCCGTTGCTCTGCGGTTGGGGCCGGCGGTTCGGCAGGCTCTCGGCGAGGCCGGGGCGGGTGCCCTCGTTCGCTGTGGAGCCGTTGTCCCGCGGCGCTCCTCCGGCCGTCGGAGTGTCTGCCATCGGTGCGTTACCTGTCGTCCCGGGTGGTGTCTTGTGGACTGTCCGACCGGTGGCCTCGACCGTGGCGAACTGCTGGGTCGCGGTGTCGCCGTTCGTGCTCGGCGGGGCGCCAGCCGCGGACTCCTCCGAGCCCGGACGGCGGGTACGGAACCAGGCCGACTCCAGCTCCCGGAAGATCGGCAGCTCCATCGTCTCGTCCGCGTACCGCTGCCGGTTCTGCGCCTGCGGTTGCTGTGGCGCCGGCCGAGTCTGCGGTGCCGGTGCTGGCGCCGGAGGCTGGGCCGCGGCGGCCGGCTGCTCGCCGGGTCGCGGCACGCGCGGCAGCTCCGTCGTCATGTCCAGAGCGGCGGCGAGCCGCTCCGGCACCGGCGGGGTCGCCGCGTCCCGGTCGCCACCCGGCACCGGCGGCCAGGCCGGCGGCGCGGGGGCGCTGGGCACCTGCGCGGGTGGCGCGGATCGGGGCGCGAACCCGCTGAACGACTGGCTGGAGGCCGGTGGCACCGAGTACGGCTGACCCGAGTACGGCTGACCGGAGGCCGGGGCGGCGGACACCGGCGGACCGCCGTACGGCGCACCCGAGTAGGGCTGCCCGGAGTACGGCTGGCCCGAGGCCGGCGAGGCGGAGACCGGCGCGCCGGAGTAGGGCTGCGCGGAGACCGGCGGCGCCGAGTACGGGTGCGTCTCGGGGCTGCTCGGCAACTGCCGAGGAATGGACGGCTGCTGACCGGTGGTCGGGGTGTCGTCCCCGGAGCGGCGCTGCGGCAGCGGATCGATCGGCTGGCCGTTGGGCGGCCGGGGGGTGAACCCGTCGCCGCCGTTGACGCCGTTCGTTCCGGCCGCACCGGTCAGATCCGACCAGGCCGGCATCGAACCGTACGCACCCGCGTTGGCGGGGGCGCCGGCACCGTTGCGCGAGGCGGGGTCGAACGGACGACCGCCGAGGGTGACCTGGTTGCCGGACTCGCTGGAGCGCGGGTGGTTGCCCAGCGCGGGCAGCGCCCCGAAGACCGGCGCGGGCCCACCGTGCTGGGGGCCGCCGGCCGCGGGCAGGGCCGGGGGCTGCTGCACCCGGCCGGAGAGCGCCCGGGGCACCAGCACCGAGGTGGGCAGGGTCACGTCGGCGACAGTGCCGCGGTCGGAGCCGGGGCGCAGTTCGACCCGGACACCGTGCCGGGACGCCAGCCGGGCGACCACGACGAGGCCCATCATCCGGGACACCGCCACGTCCACCTGCGGCGGCGTCGCGAGCCGCTCGTTGAGGTCGTGCAACTGCTCGGCGCTGATGCCGATGCCGCGGTCCTCGACGTAGAGCGAGGAGCGGTCGCCGACCCGGCGGGCCTCGACCATCACCTGCGAGTCGGGCGGCGAGAACGCGGTGGCGTTGTCGAACAGCTCGGCGACGAGGTGCACCAGGTCGTTGACCGCGTGCGCGGCGACCTCGATGTCGCGGTCGATGACACCGAACTCGATACGGGTGTAGTGCTCGACCTCGGACTGCGCGGCGCGCAGCACGTCGATGAGCGCGGCCGGCTCCCGCTGGACGCGGGTGGAGTCGGCGCCGGCGAGCACCAGCAGGTTTTCGTCGTTGCGGCGCATCCGGGTGGCCAGGTGGTCGAGCTGGAACAGCTCGGCCAACCGGTCCGGGTCCTCTTCGCCGCGCTCCAGCCGGTCGAGGTGCCCGATGAGGCGGTCGACCAGGATCTGTGAACGGCGGGCCAGGTTGACGAACATGGTCGCGACGGAGGCACGCAGCGCGGCCTGCTCGGCGGCGGTCCGGACGGCTTCCAGGTGGACGGCGTTGAACGCCTCGGTCACCTGACCGAACTCGTCCTTGCTGCGGACCGGCAACGGCTCGGCGATCTGGTTGGCCAGCTGCACCGGGGAGAGTTGCCCGACGACCTGCGGGTCGCGCAGCCGGGCCACCGCCTGGGGTAGGCCGTACTGGGCGACGGAGAGGGCGCCCTGACGCAGCTCACGGAGCGAGCGGGCCATGGAGCGAGCGACCAGGTACGCGAAGAGGATGGCCAGCAGCAGCATGCTGAGCAGCAGGCCGGTCTCCAGGAACACCTGACGCTGGACGTCGGAGCGGAGGTTGTCGGCCTCGGCGACCACTTCGCTGTCGAGCTTCCTCTCGACGGTGCGGATCAGCCGGGCGTTGGCCGTCATCGCGGCTTCCCACTGGTCCGGCTTGAACGGCGCACCGCGCATGTCGCCGGTGGTGTTGCCGTCGATCCAGCCGGTGTAGTTCTGCGCCTCCCGACGGTCGCCGCCCGCGACCGTCTGGTCGTGGAACTTCGCGTCGTCCGGGGTGGCGACGGCCTTGAAGCTCTGCAGCGCCTGCTGCTGGCCGGTGCCGCTGGCGATGTAGTCGGTGCGCAGCGCGGGGGTCAGCCGCTGGCCACCCTTCACGCCCAGCGCGCGGTGGACCACGACCCGCCGGGCGGCAAGGAACTCCTTCTCCCGGGCGACCGCCGCGGCGGCGCGCATCCGGTCGCTCAGGTCGTTGTCGCCGGCGAGCTGCGTGGCCGAGTCACGGATGGCGAGCAGGTCGCTGATCAGACCCTCGTACGCCTGGACGGTCTCGGTGAGCGCGAGCTTGCCGTTGAACACCTGGCTGCGGACGCCGGACAGGTCCTGCAGGTTCTGGTCGATGCCGTCGAGCAGCGTCTCAAGGCTGCCCGGCAGGTCCTCGAGCTCGGCCCGCTGCTGCCGGTAGGGGCCCGCTTCCTGGTCCACCCGGGAGTTCACCCGGTTGTAGGCCTCCTGGTACTGCGCCGTCGGCTGCGTCCCGTCCGCGCCCAGCAGCAGCACGGCGGCGGTCCGCTCGTCCTGCAGGCTGTCGATCAGGTCACCTGAATAGCTCGACAGGTTCGCCAGGTCGCCGGCTCGGTTGGCATTGTTGAGCGTCTCCACGTGGTCGACGAGACCACTGGTGCCCACCACGACCGTGGCGATGGTCGGCACGATCATGATGAGACCGAGCTTGGACCAGATCGGCATGTCCCGGAGCCGGCTGGCCGGCCGGCGCAGCCGCGACAGGAAGGAGCCCGCCGTCTTTGGCCGTTTGCTCACGTCACCGCCCTCGCGATTACAGCTTGAACGCGTTGCCTCCGGGCAACGCCCAGCGACCGACCCGGCGGGTCGGACCCCCGAGATTCCATCACGCCGGTCGACAAGAAGAAAGCCCAGGTTGGTACCTACCGAAGGTGTGATGAGATGTTGATGCGATTTGATAGCAGTCCGTCTGGCCGGAGTAACTGAAGGTAATGAAACATCCGCACCGCGTTGTCCTGCTCGCCGGCCCTTCGGGGTCCGGAAAGTCGTACATAGCGCAGCAAACCGGCTTACCGGTGCTCTGCTTGGACGACTTCTACAAAGACGGCGATGACCCTACGTTGCCGCGCCGAAACGACCAGGTGGATTGGGAATCGCCGCAGTCCTGGGATGCTCCAAGTGCGGTGGAAATCATTGCTCGACTAGCTCGCGAGGGTCGAGCCGATGTGCCGGTTTATGCGATCGGCGCAGATCGACGGGTGGCCACCCGGTCATTTGATCTCGCCGGATCGCCACTTTTCGTGGCCGAAGGGATCTTCGCCGCCGAAATCGTCGAGGAGTGCCGCCGCCGAGGGCTGCTCGCCGGGGCGTACGCGCTGCGCCGACCGCGCGGTGCGACCTTCCTGCGCCGGCTGGCCCGCGACCTGTCCGAGCAGCGCAAGGCACCCCGGGTGCTGGTCCGGCGCGGCGTGGCGCTGCTGCGGGCCGAGCCCGCGGTGCTGCGTCGGCAGACCGGGTTGGGCGCGGAGGCGGCCCGCGCCCGGGAGGTGCTGCGTCGGGTGGCCGGCCTGCTCGCTGGCCACCCGCACGGCTGAGCGGGATCAGGCCAGCAGCTTGGCGTACGCCGGCTTGATCACCTCATCGATGATCCGCAGCCGCTCGTCGAACGGGATGAAGGCGCTCTTCATCGCGTTGATGGTGAACCACTGCAACTCCTTCCAGCCGTAGCCGAACGTCTCCACCAGCAGCGACATCTCCCGCGACATCGAGGTGCCGCTCATCAGCCGGTTGTCGGTGTTGACGGTGGCCCGGAACCGCAGGTCCCGCAGCAGGCCGATCGGGTGGTCGGCGATCGAGGCCACCGCGCCGGTCTGCACGTTCGACGAGGGGCACAGCTCCAGTGGGATCCGCTTGTCCCGCACGTACGCGGCCAGCCGGCCCAGCGAGCCGTCCGAGGCGATGTCGTCGACGATCCGGACCCCGTGCCCGAGCCGGTCCGCCCCGCACCACTGGATCGCCTGCCAGATCGACGGCAGACCGAACGCCTCGCCGGCATGGATGGTGAAGTGGAAGTTCTCCCGTTGCAGGTACTCGAAGGCGTCCAGGTGCCGGGTGGGCGGGAAGCCCGCCTCGGCGCCGGCGATGTCGAAGCCGACCACCCCGGCGTCCCGGTGCCGCACGGCCAGCTCAGCGATCTCCTGCGAGCGGGCGGCGTGGCGCATCGCGGTGAGCAGTGTGCCCACCCGGATGGTCAGGCCCGCCTCGACGGCCTGGGCGGTGCCCTCGGCGAACCCGGCCAGCACCGCCTCGACGACCTCGTCCAGGCTCAGATCCTGCTCCAGGTGCTGCTCCGGGGCGAAGCGCACCTCGGCGTAGACCACCCCGTCGGCGGCCAGGTCCAGTGCGCACTCGCGGGCCACCCGACGCAGCGCGGACGGGGTCTGCATGACCGCCACGGTGTGCGCGAACGTCTCGAGGTAACGCTCCAGGGAGCCGGAGTTGGCCGCGTCCGCGAACCAGCGTCCGAGCGCCTCGGGATCGGTGGTGGGCAGTTCGTGGCCCACCTCCGCGGCCAGGTCGACGATCGTCGCCGGCCGCAGCCCGCCGTCGAGGTGGTCGTGCAGCAGCGCCTTCGGAACCTTGACAATGTCCTCGTACCGGATAGTTGCGACCATGCTCAGACCCTAGTCAGCGACGGACCTGATCGGGTGTGGGAGGTCGCCCCAGGTCCCGGCTTCGGCCCGGATCGGCCCGAACTAGGCTGAACGGCATGGAAGCACCGCGGTGAGGGAACGCCCGCGACACCGCTCGGCGGTGGCCTGACGTGGACCCCCGCATCCTCGACCGGCTGCGCTGCCCGGTCTGCGGCGAACCCCTGGAGCCGGCCACCGACACGAGCGCGCTGCGCTGCCCACTGCGGCACAGCTTCGACATCGCGCGCCAGGGCTACGTCAACCTGCTCACCGGTCGGGCACCGCACGTCGGCGACACCGCCGACATGGTCGCGGCCCGCGCGGATTTCCAGGCCGCCGGGCACTACGACCTCATCTCGGCCGCCCTCGCCGCTGCCGCGACGGAGGCCGTCGACCGGCTCCGTGCGTCGGCCGCGACGCCCACGGGACCTACCCCGTCGACCCTTTGCTCTGCTCCCACCGAGGCGACGGTTTCCGGCCAGGGGTGTCGCATAGAGGTAAGCAGAGCAAAGGACACAACGACAGGGGTACGGGTCGAACCTCCGGAGCCCGACGTCGGGGCGTACCCCCTGGTGGTGGATGCCGGCGCCGGCACGGGCCGATACCTCGGCGCGGTGCTGGCGGCGCTGCCGGACGCCGTGGGTCTGGCCCTGGACGTGTCCAAGCCGGCGCTGCGCCGCGCGGCCCGCGCGCACCCCCGGGCCGCCGCGGCGCTCGCCGACACCTGGCAGCGGCTGCCGCTCGCGGACGCCTCGACCGCCGTGCTGCTTAACGTCTTCGCCCCGCGTAACGGCCCGGAGTTCCACCGGGTGCTCGACCCGGCTGGCACCCTGTTGGTGGTCACCCCCGACACCGACCACCTCACCGAGCTGGTGGACGCCCTGGGCCTGCTGCGGGTGGACCCGGACAAGGCCGATCGGGTGACCGGCAGCCTGGGCGGGCACTTCGCCCCGGTCAGCTCGGCGGCGCACCGGGCGGAGCTGGCCCTGACCCGGCCGGAGGTCGCCACAGTGGTGGGGATGGGCCCGAACGCGTGGCACACCGACCCCGAAGCGCTCACCGCCCGGTTGGCCGCGCTGCCCGAGCCGGTCCGGGTGACAGTGGCGGTCCGGGTGGACGCGTACCGACCTCGCTGAGCTCAGGTGGAGAGGTCGACCTCTTCCCAGCCGGGCGGCTCGTCGTGGTACGGCCCGCGCAGGATCACCGCCCACTCCAGCGCCCAGCGGCGCTGCCCGATCGCGTTCGCGTCGATCAGGCCCGGCGCCCGCCGACCGGCACGCTCGGTCTCCAGGTACGCCCAGTCCAGGCAGTAGTGCAGGTCGAGCAGGGCGGCCGCGTCGGCCGGGTGCTGCGGCGCCGTGAGGATCCGGGACCGCCAGTGCGGGAAGGTCTCACCCTCGGCGATGTGCGGCAACTGCTCGACCAGCCGCTCGTCGACGGCCAGCGTCGGGTCGAGCTGCTTGCTCAGCCCGAGCACCCAGGCCAGCGCGAAGAGCGCGTCGTGGTGCAACACGAACGAGCGGTGGTCGCCCTTGCCGCCCATCACGAACTGCCACTCCGGCGGCGTGACCATCTCGACCAGGTGCGAGCCGAGCAGCCAACTCATCGCCGCCTCCGGGGGCATCCCGAAGCAGCGCGCCAGGATCAGGTGCAGCACGGCGATCCGCGCCTCGATCTCCACTGTGGGACGCAGGTCGATTTCGTCACCCGGCTCCCACACCAGCGGGAACTGGGCCGGCGGCAGCGGCAGACCAAGCCGGGACAGCTCGTCCAGGCTCGCCTCGCGCACCTCACGTGGGTCGGGGGCAGCAACGGTCACGGCGGGTCTTCCTGTCTGCTCGCGCCGGCTCAAGGCCGGTTGTCCCCCCTTGGCCTGCGACAATAGCGCTCCCAGGTGACCGGCACCATGGCACCCCGACCCCCGGTCCGGTCAGCCGATGCGCTCGATGACCAGCGGCGTCGCCGCCGCGGCGGTCGACGCGATCCGCACCGCGCCGGCGGCCTCGGCCAGCGCCGCCGGAATCCGCGTCGGGTCCTCGGCGCGCAGCTCGTAGAGGGGGTCACCGGCCCGTACCGGGTCACCCGGCCGCTTGTGCAACACCACACCGGCCGGCACGCTGACCGGGTCCTCCTTCCGGGCCCGACCCGCGCCGAGACGCCACGCCGCAACACCCATGGCGTACGCGTCGACGGCCGCGACGTGCCCGTCCCGCTCGGCGCGGACCACCTCGACCTCGTTCGCGGTTGGCATCGGCGCGTCCGGGTCGCCGCCCTGCGCCCGGATCATCGCCCGCCAGGAGTCCATCGCCCGACCGTCCCGCAACGCCGCCGCCGGGTCGGCGTCCGGCAGGCCGGCCGCGTCGAGCATCTCCCGGGCCAGGGCCAGCGTCAGCTCCACCACGTCGGCCGGTCCGCCACCGGCCAGCACCTCGACCGACTCGGTCACCTCCACCGCGTTGCCGATCGCCAGGCCGAGCGGGGTGGACATGTCGGTGAGCAGGGCGACCGTCCGAACGCCGTGCGCGCCACCCAACTCGACCATGGTGCGGGCCAACTCGCGGGCCTGGTCGACGGACTTCATGAAGGCACCCGAGCCGACCTTGACGTCGAGGACCAGCGCGCCGGTGCCCTCGGCGATCTTCTTGCTCATGATCGAGCTGGCGATCAGCGGGATCGCCTCCACGGTGCCGGTCACGTCGCGCAGCGCGTACAGCTTGCGGTCGGCGGGGGCGAGCCCGGCACCGGCCGCGCAGATCACCGCGCCGACCTCGTCCAGTTGGGCGATGAACTCGTCGTTGCTCACCGTGGCCCGCCAGCCCGGAATGGACTCCAACTTGTCCAGTGTGCCGCCGGTGTGCCCGAGACCACGGCCGCTCAGCTGCGGCACGGCCGCGCCGCACGCCGCCACAAGTGGGGTGAGCGGCAGCGTGATCTTGTCGCCGACGCCGCCGGTGGAGTGCTTGTCGACAGTCGGTCGGCGTACCGCCGCGAGGTCCAGCCGCTCACCGCTGGCGATCATCGCGGCGGTCCACCGGGCGATCTCCGGCCCGGTCATGCCGTTGAGCAGGATCGCCATCGCCAGCGCCGACATCTGCTCATCGGCGACAACACCCCGGGTGTACGCATCGACCACCCAGTCGATCTGCGCGTCCGACAGCACACCCCCGTCCCGCTTCACCCGAATAACGTCAACAGCAGCAAAACTCATCAGAAAATCTTCCTAGTCGTATGCAGATCCCGACCCACGGACAGCGAGCACCGCGGGATTGGGCCGACCGTGCCCGGCGGAGGGATCAAGCCTGACCGCCCGGAGCCGGGCACGGTCGGCCCAATCCCCGAGCTCAACCCCAGCGAACCGGGATCTCCAGCGGCGGCTCACCCTCGCCGGCCCAGAAGATGGTGCCGGTCGCGTCGACCACCACCACCCGCGGTGTCCGGGCCAGGCCCCAGGTGATCGCCTCGGCCGGGTCGTCCCAGCTCGGGGCCTCCTCCAGCACGCCGGTCTCGGCGCCGACGTCGTCTCCGGCCGACCGCTCCCAGTACGCGGTCCAGACCTGCTGGCCGGCGGACATGTCCGGGTGCACGAAGACGGTGCCGCGTCCCCGCCAGGCGGCCAGCCGCTCCGGCACCACCGGCACCGGCGTCTCCCCGGTGACGGCTTCCAGGTCCTCCACACCGAAGGCGTGCGGCAGCAACTCGGCCATCCGCAGCGGGCGGGTCTTGCTCTCGATCAGGCACTCCGGCCCGCCGTTTTCCCAGAGCAGCTGGCGGCAGCGACCACACGGCATCAGCGGCTCACCTGTCGCGTCGACGCAGGACAGCGCGACGAGTCGACCGCCACCGGTGGCGTGCAGGCTGGAGACCACCCCGCACTCGGCGCAGAGCGTCACCCCGTACGCGGCGTTCTCCACGTTGCAGCCGACCACCACGCGGCCGTCGTCGACCAGCGCGGCCGCGCCGACCGGGAACGTCGAGTACGGCGCGTACGCGTGCCGCATCGCGTCGGTGGCGGCGGCCCGCAGCCGTGCCCAGTCAATGTCGGTCATGCCGCCATTCTGCCCAAGGAGCCCAGGTCAGAAGCGAGCAGGGCCGGATGCACGGGCGCCCTTCGGAAACTCGGCCGCTCCACCGCACCCGTTCCGGTGATCAGGTGATGAAAAGTAGGTCAGAGACGCCCCTGATACCTACCCACGAAGCGGTCGAACAGGTCGCGCGGGCTGGGGCCGTCGTGCGGATTCAGGCGGTAGAGATCGCGGCTTGCCTCGTAGTACATGCCCGCCAGATAGATGGCCAGGCCCTGCATGTTGTCCTCGAACTCCGCCTTCAGCCGCAGCCGAGCGTCGGCGCAGGGCCAGGGCTGGCCGTCCGCTCGGCAGAACCACATCGGGCGCAGCGGAGTGTGCGGAGCCCGATCGCCGTACTCCCTCGGGCGGTTGGGCTTCGGGCCCACGAGCGGTGGTGATGCCTGGGTGCTGAGCATGGTGCTGCGCCGGCCGATCGTGGGTCGCCCGAATGTCATGCCCGAACAGCTCGCCCACCTGGCGAAGATGGCCCAACTGCCGCACGTGCAAATACTCGTGGTGACCGAGGATGCCGGCCTCTACCCTGGATTGCAGGGCGGGTTCATCCTGGCTACCCAGCCTGATGGCGCGGTGGTCGCTCACCTTGATCACCAGGTGCGAGCACAGGTAGTCAGCAGTGCCGATGACCTTGCTAACGGCGGCGTCCTTCACTTCAACCCGCAGACATGGCAGTCGTTCGTCGACCTGGCCAAGCGGATTGGGCCGCTCGGCTGATCCAGGCAGAGCACCGAAGAGGCTCTCTGTGTCCGGTCGGCGCGACGCCCCCGGGGGTATTCGCCGTTACGCCACGCTCAGGCGTACCCCTGGAAGGGCTGGATGGGCGCGGGGCGCGCCCGGCGGGGAGGCCCGCCGGGCACGGCTCCGGGGTCAGCCCTTGATGTACGGCTTGCCGTCGGCGGCCGGCGCCCGGACCCGGCCGACCAGGCCGGCGACCGCCAGGATGGTCGCCAGGTAGGGCAGCATGGCCAGGAACTGGCTGGGGATCGAGCTGCTGATCGCGCCCAGGTAGGTGGCGAGCTGGTCGGCGAACCCGAAGAAGAGCGCGGCGAGCAGCGCACCGGTCGGGTTCCACCGGCCGAAGATCAGTGCGGCCAGCGCGATGAAGCCCTTGCCACCGATCATGTTCTTGGTGAACGAGTAGAGCGCCAGCGTGTAGGACGCGCCGCCGATGCCGGCGACGACCCCGGCCAGGAGCACGTTGCGGTAGCGCACCCGCAGCACCTTGACGCCGAGCGTGTCGGCGGCGATCGGGTGTTCGCCGACCGAGCGGGTCCGCAGCCCCCACCGGGTGCGGAACAACCCGATGTGGATCACGAGCACCAGCAGCAGCCCGAGGTAGAGGAAGATGTTGCCGCGGAACAGCGCCGGCCCGAGCACCGGAATGTCCTTGAGCAGCGGGATCTCCCAATTGCTGAAGCGAGGCGCGCTGTTGTACTTCGCCGCGTCGGTCTGCATCAGCCGCTCGTAGAGGAAGCCGGTGACGCCGACCGCCAGCAGGTTCAGCACGATGCCCATGACGACCTGGTCGACCAGGTAGCGGATGGCGAAGACGGCCAGCAGCAGCGAGATGAACGCGCCGCCGAGAGCGGCGGCGACCAGACCCACCCAGACGCTGCCGGAGATGCTGCCGAACAGCGCGCCGCTGAAGGCGCCCATCAGCAACTGACCCTCGATGGCCACGTTGACCACGCCGGATCGTTCGCAGAGGACGCCGGCGAGCGCGCCGAAGATCAGCGGCAGGGCCAGGATGAACGTGCCCCGGATGATGTTGACCAGCGGCATGAAGTTCTGCCCGGCCGGCGCGGCGGAGACCTGCCAGCACAGGAACGAGAGCACGAAGCCGGCGAGCCCGACGCCGAGCACCGGGAGGAACCACCGCTTCGGCACCCCGGCGAGCAGCGCCGCGCCGGCGGCGATCGCGATGATCCCGAACAGGATCGCCCCGATCGTGCCGTTGATCTCCAATGCGGCACCCGCCGCGTCGTCGCTGAGCGTGAACCGGGCCTGCTGGTTGGTGGCGAGCGCGCCGAAGAGCACCGCGGCCAGCAGGCCGAGCCCCAGCAGCGTGAGGCCGACCTTGCGGCTACGGGTCCAGAAGCCCTCGTCGACCGGGGCGACCGCGATGTCGGGGACAGCCATGGTGGACATGAGTTACCAGCCCTTCGCCAGGCTCGTCTGCAACCGGGCGGCGCGTGCGGCCCGGAGCTGGAAGATCGCCTTCACCAGGGCCGGCGCGGCGATGAAGATGACGATCAGCGCCTGGAGCACTGTCACCAGCTCCAGCGAGATCCCGGAGTACGACTGCATCCGGTTGCCGCCGGCCTGCAACGCCCCGAACAGCAACGCGGCCAGCAGCACTCCCCAGGGCTTCACCCGCCCCAGCAGCGCCACCAGGATGCCGTCGAAGCCGATCTGCGCGACCACCAGCGGGGTCAACGCGTTGGCGGTCGAGCCCAGCACCATGTTCGAGCCGCCGAGGCCCGCCAGGATGCCGGCGAAAACCATGATCAGGATGTACGTCCGCGTGACGCTGATGCCGGCGGTGCGGGCGGCGTCCGGGTTGGCGCCGACCGCGCGCAGCTCGAAGCCGAGCGTCGAGCGGTTCAGCAGCCAGGCGACCGCCCAGGTGGCCAGCACGGCGAGCAGGATGCCGGCGTGCACCCGCAGGTTGTCACCGAGCAGTCGGGGCAGTTGGGCGGAGGTGTCCACCGCCTTGCTGATCGCGTCGGTACGGGTCGGGTCCTGCACGCCCTCCTGCACGATCAACCACGTGAGCAGGTACGTGGCGACGTAGTTGAGCATGATCGTGGTGATCACCTCGTGCGCGCCGGCGCGGGCCTTGAGGATGCCGGGGATGAAACCCCAGATCGCCCCGCCCAGGGCGCCGGCCAGCACCGCCACCAGCAGGTGCAGGCCGGGCGGCAGGGGCAGCAGGAAGCCGGCCAGCGCCGCCAGGATCACGCCGATGGTGGCCTGACCCTGGGCGCCGATGTTGAACAGGCCGCCACGGAAGGCCAGCGCCACCGACAGGCCCGTGAAGACCAGCGGCGCCGTGTAGGTGAGCGTCTCGGAGATCGGCGCGAGCACTGCCTGCCAGCTACCGGTGCCGTTCAACCAGCCGGAGAACGCCTCGGGGTCGAAGACCGAGCCCTTGAACAGGTTCGCGTACGCCGCGCTGACCAGCGTCCAGCTGGAGTTGATCGCGTCGGAGGGTCGGGAGGTGATGTACGAGTAGGTGGAGAGCACCGTCGGATCGGAAATGATCATCAGCACCGCACCGACCACGATCGCCAGCACCAACGACAGCAGGGTCACCGTGAAGGTGTTGGCCGCCCAGAGGTTGTCCACGAACAACCGGCCCAGGCTGGGCTCGGGCCGCTGGTCCGGCGCTGACGTCGCCGTCGAGCGGTCCGGCTCGGTCGCCGACTCCGCCCGTTCGGTGTTGCCGAGCGCGTCCTGCGCGGCCTGCGCCTCGCTCGTCGGCTCCTTGTCCGGCGAACCGGACTGCGGGGTTGGGGGGTTGGTCATGCCTCGTCCTCGCTCGCGGAGCCCGGGTCGCTCGCCGGGCTCCCGTCGGTGGCCGGCCCGTCGCTGGGCACGGCGTCCGGGTTGCGCTCGTGGGCCGCGTCCGGGCTGATGCCGGCCATCAGCAGGCCGATCTCCTCACGGGGGGTGTCCGGGCCGACGACGCCGATGATGCGACCGCGGTACATCACCGCGATCCGGTCGGCCAGCCCGATCACCTCGTCGAGTTCGCTGGAGACCACCACGACGGCGGTGCCGATGTCCCGCTCGCGGATGATCTGGCTGTGGATGAACTCGATCGAACCGACGTCGACGCCACGGGTCGGCTGGGCGGCGATGAAGAGCTTCAGCGGCCGGGACAGCTCCCGGGCCACGATCACCTTCTGCTGGTTGCCGCCGGAGAGAGTCCCCACCGACGCGTCGGCCGATGACGTGCGGACGTCGAACTGCTCGATCCGCTCCTTCGCCGAGGCCACGATCGCGTCCGGCTTGAGCGCGAGCCCGGCACCGAACGGCGGCCGGTCGTAGATGTCCAGCACCAGGTTCTCCGCGACGCTGAACTCCTTGATCAGACCGTCCACGCTGCGGTCCTCGGGCACGTAGCCGACACCCGCGCGGAGCACCTTCTTGGGCTTCCAGCCGTCGATCCGGTCGCCGACCAGGCTGACCGAGCCGGCGAGCACCGGCCGCAGGCCCATGATCGCCTCGATCAGCTCGGTCTGACCGTTGCCCTGTACGCCCGCCACGCCGAGCACCTCGCCCGCACGCACTGTCAGGTCCACCCCGTCGACCGCGCGGATCTGCCGGTCGTCGTCGACGACCAGCCCGGTCACCTCCAGCACGGGCTCACCGGGAGTGGCCGGGGCCTTGTCCACTGTGAGCCGGACGCTGCGCCCGACCATCAGGGCCGCCAACTCGTCCCGGCTGGCCTCTGGCGAGGCGGTGCCCACTGTCTTTCCGCGTCGGATCACCGTGATCCGGTCCGCGATGGCCTTGACCTCGCCCAGTTTGTGGGTGATGAAGACGATCGACTTGCCGGCCGCCTTGAGCGACCGCATGACCGTCAACAGTTCCTCGGTCTCCTGCGGGGTGAGCACGGCGGTCGGCTCGTCCAGGATGAGCAGGTCGACGTCGCGGGTGAGCGCCTTGACGATCTCGACGCGCTGCTGGATGCCGACCGGCAGGTCCTCGATCACCGCGTCCGGGTCGACCCGCAGGTTGTAGCGCTCGGACACCTCGGTGACCTCGCGCCGGGCGCGACGCCGGTCCAGGAAGCCGGCGATGCCGCCCCGGGTCTGCTCGGCGCCGAGCATGATGTTTTCGGCGACGGTGAAGACCGGCACCAGCATGAAGTGCTGGTGCACCATGCCGATCCCGGCGCCGATCGCGTCGGACGGGCCCTTCAGCTTCAACGGCTTGCCGTCGACCAGGATCTCGCCCTCGTCGGGCTGGTAGAGCCCGTAGAGCACGTTCATCAGTGTCGACTTGCCCGCGCCGTTCTCGCCGAGCAGGGCGTGAATCTCTCCAGGCTCCACCGTCAGGTCGATGTGGTCGTTGGCGACCAGATCACCGAACCGCTTGGTGATGCCGCGCAGTTCGAGTCTCAGCGCAACCTCCTGGAGTGCGAGCGATGGTGCAGCCTAGCTGCCGTCAACCCGACCGGAGCGGCCTGGCTGACGCGGTGCGCGATCGGCCGCTCCGACCCCCACGGTCACCCGCGGGGCCAGAGCGGCCGGTCGGTCGTACCTGTCCCCCGCCGACCCCCCGATGATCTCACCGGAGGGGCCGGCCGGTCGTCACTTGGTCGGCTGGGCCTTCGAGGTGACGGTGATGGTGCCCGCGGCGATGTCCGCCTTGATCTTGTCGATCTCGGCCTTCAGCTCGGCCGGAACCTTGCTGTCGAAGTCGTGGTACGGGGCGAGCGAGACACCGTTGTTGGCCAGGGTGCCGACGAAGCCCGGCTTGGCCGGCAGCTTGTCGCCGGCGGCGGCCTTGACCACTGCCTCCTTGACGGCCTCCGGGATGTTCTTGACCACGGTGGTGATGATCGCGGCGCAGTCCGGGGTGCTCTGGCAGCCGTCGACGTCCACCCAGATGGTGCTGTACTTGCCACCCGAGGCCTTGGCCGCGGCGGTGGTGCCGAGGCCGGAGCCGCCAGCGACCGGCATGATGATGTCGGCGCCCTGGGCGACCAGCGCGTCGGAGACCTTCTTGCCCTCGTCCTGCTTGGCGAAGTCGTTGGTGAAGGAGCCCTTCTGGGTCTCCTTGTTCCAGCCGAGCGCCTGGACGTTCTTCTTCTTTGTGGTGTTGAAGTACGCCACGCCGTCGACGAAGCCGTCCATGAAGATGGTCACCGGCGGGATCGGCAGCGCGCCGTAGGTGGCCACCTTGCCGCTCTTGGTCATTCCGGCGGCCAGGTAACCGGCCTGGAACGCGGCCTGGGCGGTGTCGAACTGCATCGGGTAGATGTTGTCCAGACCCGGGTTGGCGTCGACGATGCCGAACTCCTGGTTCGGGTTCGCCGCCGCGATCTTCTTGGTGGCGTTGGCCATCAGGCCACCGACCGCCAGGATGAAGTCGCACTTCTGGTTGACGTACTGCGTCAGGTTCGGCTCGTAGTCGGCCTCGGCCTTCGACGCGACGAACTTGATATCGATGTTGTCGTTGGCGGCCTTGGCGTCCTTCAGACCCTGCCAGGCCGAGGCGTTGAACGACTTGTCGTCGATGCCGCCAACGTCGGTCACCATGCAGGCGCTGAACTTCTTGGCGCCACTGCCGGCGTTGTTGTCATCCTTGGGGGCCTCGCCACAAGCGGCGGCGGTGAGCACGAGCCCACCCACCGCGACGATCGAGGCGATCCGCATCCCACGCACCGAGCGCAAGACGTCTCCTTCCCATTGCTCACCGCGCCTAGTGCGGTGGCAGCCCATCAGCCGACCTGCGGTGTGCCGCCGGCTGTCCCACGTTACGGACGGGAGCGTACGCCCGCGCCCACCCACCGGCCGACAATCGTGCACGACTGTTGAGCGCCTGTTACCCGGGTGTAACCCTTGCGTGGGGCAGGTCACTCCTGGTGCTGGTAACGGCGTGTCCCGGCGTCCGTAACGTCCGTTTTCCCAGGGCCTCGGCCCCCTCGGACGTTACCGCCAAAAGACCGCGACCGCCGCGTTGACCAGGGTCAGACCGACTATCGCGAGGAAATGACCACGGTTCACCACGTCCCGCTTCCGCGAGAAGAAGACCATGACGAAGATCAGCAACGCGATGACCAACTTCGTCACAAGTTTCGCGGGTGCCGGCTCGTCGCCGTCGCGCAGCGGGGCGGAGAGGCCGAGCCCGGTCAGCAACTGGATCACCGCCCCCCAGAGCATGGCCGGGTTGATCCGCAGCCGGCCACTGATGTATTGGGCGATCGAGCCGCCGAGCAGCAGGGCGAAGCCGATCAGATGGACATAGAGGAGAATGAGTCGCAGCGCTTCCACGTCGCTCATCCTCCCCCATCAACGACAGTTTGTAGTAGGGGGTCCGACCGGTCGGCGCGTCCGCGCCGCTCGGCACAGCCGCCAGCCCCGCCCGGCAGGCGCGTCGGCGATCCGAGCACCCGGGATGCCGCCGGTGGGCCGCAAAGGCTTGCCGGCCATGCAATGGCTTGCGGGGCACCCCGCAAGAACTTGCCGGTGGGCTAAGGTGCCGCCATGCGCGCTCGACTGTCCGACATCGCCCAGCAGGCCGAAGTCAGCGAGGCCACGGTGTCGCGGGTGCTCAACGACCGCCCCGGCGTGGCACCGGAGACCCGGCAGGCCGTCCTCACCGCACTGGACGTGCTCGGCTACGAGCGCCCCGCCCGGCTGCGCAAGCGCAGCGCCGGGCTGGTCGGCCTGGTGGTGCCGGAGCTGGACAACCCGATCTTCCCCGCCTTCGCCCAGGTCATCGAGTCGACCCTGGCGCAGAGCGGGTTCACCCCGGTGCTCTGCACCCAGACCGCCGGCGGCGTGACCGAGGACGAGTACGTGGAGATGCTGCTGGACCGGCAGGTCTCCGGAATCGTCTTCGTCTCCGGTCTGCACGCCGACACCGCCGCCAGTCACGACCGCTACCGCGCGCTGCTCGCCCGACCGCTGCCGGTCGTGATGATCAATGGGCACGTGTCCGACATCGGCGCCCCCTTCGTCTCCTGCGACGACCGGGAGGCCGCCGAGCTGGCCGTTGCCCACCTGGTCGCGCTCGGGCACCGACGGATCGGCCTGATCACCGGCCCGGACCGGTTCGTCCCGGTGCGGCGAAAGGTGTCCGGCTGGCGCTCCGCGATGACCCGACTCGCCGGTGTCGCGGAGGCCAACCTCGGCCCACTGGCCGAGCTGTCGCTGTTCGGTGTGGAGGGTGGCGAGGCGGCGGCCGGCCGACTGCTCGACCGCGGTGTCACCGGCGTGGTCTGCGGTTCCGACCTGATGGCGCTCGGCGCGATCCGAGCGGCCCGCCAACGCGGCCTCCGGGTGCCCGACGACGTCTCCGTTGTCGGCTACGACGACTCGCCGCTGATGGCCTTCACCGACCCGCCGCTGACCACCATGCGGCAGCCGGTCACCGCGATGGCCGTGGCCGCCGTCCGGGCCCTGGTGGACGAGATCAACGGGTACGGCGCTCCGCACTCGGAGTACCTGTTCCGCCCGGAGTTGGTGGTGCGCGGCTCCACTGCGGTCGTGCCGAGCGCCGCGCGTCTGCCTTACGCAAGATCTGCTTGACTCTTGCAGCAACCAGCACCCGGCGCCGGCCACACTGATCTGCGTGGTCAACCTCAGCGGCGCGCCGGTCCGGATCGACGGGTACGGCCAGCCGCTCGTCGCCAGCGACGTGCTCACCGGACCGGACGCCGGCGACCTGCTGCCCGTCGACGCGGCTGTCTGGTTACAACGGCGCTGAGCGGGTAACACGTTCTCGACCTGGTCGTTCGTTGTGCCCCGCGCCGACGGGCGACTGGGCTACCGGCCCCTTGTGGTGGGGGGTGAGGTGTCACCGGCGCCACGTGGAGTTTGCTCCGCGTGGTGCCGGTGTCCGTCTGCCGCCGGTGGTGTGGCCGGCCACCGTCGCTACGGAGGTGAACCCATAGTGGTACGGATCGCGCAGTGCACGCTCGACGTCGAGGACCTGGACCTGATGGTCGCGTTCTGGTCCGCGGCGCTCGGCTACGAGGTCGAGCAGGGCGACGACGGCAGCGCCAAGCTCTGGCCGCCGGGGCAGTCGTCGGCCACCGCGCCCACCGTGTGGTTGCAGGGCTCGGGCACCGCCAAGCGGGGCAAGAACCGGCTGCACCTCGACCTGGTCGCGGACGCCGACCCGGAGGCCGAGGTACTGCGACTGCTGAGCCTCGGTGCGCGGCACGTCGACGTCGGGCAGACCGGGACCGAAGGGTTCACGGTGCTCGCCGACCCTGAGGGCAACGAGTTCTGCGTGCTGGACGGCCCGCCGGCCCGCTGACGCTTTCCGGTGTCACTTCGCGGTGAGCAGCGCCGCGATCCGGGTGAAGCCGGCGCGTACCTCGGCCTCGTCCGGCGGCTCGGCGGGCTCACCGTGGCCAGCCTCGTCGGCGGCGGCGTCCAACTCCTCGTCGATCACGTCCTCGAAGTCGCCGTACAGATCGGCCCCCTCGACCTGCCTCGCCTCGTCCTCGGCGGCGACCTGTGCGGCGGCGATCTCACTGCGGATCTCGTCGGCGGACAGCGCCGGCAGCAACGGCTCCACCACCGCCATCAGTTGCTCCTCGGCCACCACCGCCTCGGCCAGCGCCAACGCGTGCGGCCGCTCGTACGGCCCGCAGACCACCGGCTCCCACTCGTCGAGATCACCGAGCGGACCGAAGGTGATGATCCAGGGCAGCCCGAGGAGCGGCGAGTCGGCCGGCAGGTCCAGTGTCATGAGTGCGCCCACCGGCTCATCATGGTCCGCGAACGTGAGCGCCGACGGCTTTCGGCTCAGTTCCGCCCGTCCGGTGAGCGGTCGGCGGCGGTCAGCCGGGGCGGACGGCATCCAGGGCGGCGCGGACCAGGGCGAGTGCGGTGGCCGGCGGCACGCCGAGCCGGGCCGCCTCGGCCGCATAGCCGGCCGCCGCCCGCTGCAACCGGTCGACGGCGTCGTCCCGGCCCGGGGCGACGAACGTGCCGTTGCGCCCCCGGGTCTCCAGCAGCCCGGCCGCCTCCAACTCCCGGTACGCCCTGGCCACCGTGTTCGCGGCCAACCTGAGGTCGGCGGCGAGTTGCCGGACGGTGGGCAGTCGACACCCGACCGGCAGCCGACCGTCGCCGATCAGTTCGGCGAGTTGCCCACGGACCTGCTCGTACGGTGGCACCGACGAGTCCGGGTCGACCGAGATCAGCATCTGCACACCTTCCGTCCTCAGCTCGCACCACCTGGCGTACCAGGATCGGTGTCCTCGTCGACCACGCCCGCCGGGGCGGCGGCCTCCGCCAGGTCCACCACCCGCCCGTTTTTGCTGGTGGCGAGGAGCGCGGCGCCGAACAGCACCAGTTGGTTGAGCAAATAGAGGTAGAGCAGCAGACCGACGGCACCGGCCACCACCGTGTACGCCGGATTGCGCTCGGTACGCACCACGTAGTACCGCCCCACCGTGTTCAACAGGGTGATACCGACCGCCACCAACAGCACCACCGGGCGCAGCCGGGACCGGCTCATCCGCAGCCGGGGCACCGCGAGCAGCAACGCGGTGGCGAGGACCGCGTTGACCAGCACGCTGAGCACCGCGCTGATCGTGGTGAGACCGACCGACCCGGTGCTGCGCAGCAGGAAACGCAGCAGCGACTCCAACGCGTCCACCGCCGCGACCGAGACACCGAGCAGCACGAAGACACCGATCATCACGCCCAGGTCGACCAGCCGCCGGATCACCAGATTGCCGGGCTGCTGGTTGAGGTGGTACATCAGCCGTTGCGAGGACCTGATGGCCTCCACCCACCCGATCCCGGTGAAGACCAGGATGACCAGGCCGACCACGCCGACCGTGCCGCTGGAGTTGGCGATCTGCTGGGCGTCCAGGAAGGGCAGGTTCTCCCGGAGGAAGCCGGCTGCCGCCGCGCTGACCTCGTCGTTGTCCTCCAGGATCGCGCCGAAGATGGAGAACGCGACAAGGGCGAGGGCGAACACCGCGAAGAAGCCGTAGTAGGCGATCGCGGCGGCCAGCCGCCCGGCCAGCACCTCGCCGTACAGCGCGCCGGCGCGCCACACGTGATCGAAGAGCCCCGACCGGTGGCGCGCGGCGCTCACCCAGCGGTCGATGCCCGCTTCGATCCAGCCGATCACGTTCACGCGATCATCCTCGCCGATCTCCCACCGCCGTAGTGGCAACCGGCTTTCACCTACCGGCGCGTCGCCGACGGTTCAGTCGCCGAGGCGGAAGTCCCGACGCGGCTGCCACCGAGCTTCCCCGCTGTGCGAGAAGAGGGTGAACGCGTCGACCTCGAACATCGCGGAGAAGTCGGCCAGATCCTCGTACACCTTGTCCAGCGCCTCCGGTGCGACGTCCTGCGCCACTGTGACGTGCGGATGGTACGGGAAGCGGGCCTTGCGGTGCAGGTCCGGCGTCGCGGTGATGGCGGCGGCCAGCAACTCACACTCGCTGATGCCGGCGGCCACCGCGACAAACACCACCTGGGTGACCGGACGGAACGTACCGGTGCCCCGCAGGTGCAGCGCGAACGGCAGGTGCGTGGCGGCGACGGCGGCCAGGTGCCGCTCGACGGCGGGCAGGCTGGCCGTCCGGATCTCGGTGGGCCCGAGCAACGTCACGTGCGCGGGCACCGCCAGCGGGTCACCGGCCTCGACCCGCCGCCGGGTGAGCTGGGAACCCCAGGGCTCGGGAATGTCCACCGCGATGCCGATCTGGATGGTGTCGCTGGTCGGCGGCACCCCGCCACTGCGATCCACGCTTCGCGCCGCCCCTCCGGCCACCGACCCGTTCACCTGTCCCGCGGAGCTACTCGCCGCGCACGGGCGGGAAGAACCCGACCCGCTCGTACGTGGACCGCAGGGTCGCCGCTGCCACCGCGCGGGCCTTCTCCGCACCGGCGGCGAGCAGCTTGTCCAACTGCGCCGGGTCGTCGAGGTAGGCGCGGGTGCGCTCCTGGACCGGACGGACGAACTCCGCCACCACCTCGGCCAACTCCTTCTTCAGGTCGCCGTAGCCGCGGCCCGCGAACGCGGCCACCAACTCGTCGATGCCGCGCCCGCTGAGCGCCGAGTGGATGGTCAGCAGATTGGACACACCCGGCTTCCTCTCGGCATCGAAGACGATCTCCCGACCGGTGTCCGTCACCGCCGACCGGATCTTCTTCGCGGATCGTGCCGGATCGTCCAGCAGGTCGATGATGCCGGCCGGCGAGGACGACGACTTGGACATCTTCGCCGTCGGGTCCTGCAGGTCGGTGATCTTCGCGGTGTCCTTGACGATGTGCGGCGCGGGCACCGTGAACGTCGGGCCGAACAGCGAGTTGAACCGCTGGGCCAGATCCCGGGACAGCTCCAGGTGCTGGCGCTGGTCCTCGCCGACCGGCACCGCGTTGGCCTGGTAGAGCAGGATGTCGGCGGCCTGCAGGACCGGGTAGGTGAACAGCCCGACGCTGGCCCGCTCGTTGCCCTGCTTCTGCGACTTGTCCTTGAACTGGGTCATCCGGCTGGCCTCGCCGAAGCCGGTGATGCAGCCGAGCACCCAGGCCAGCTGCGGGTGCTCGGGCACCTGCGACTGCACGAACAGGGTGCTGCGCTCCGGGTCGAGCCCGACCGCGAAGAGCTGGGCGGCGGCCACCCGCGTCCGCTGCCGCAACAGCGCCGGATCGTGCCCCGCGGTGATGGCGTGCAGGTCCACCACGCAGTAGAACGCGTCGTGGGTTTCCTGCAACGCCACCCAGTGCCGCACCGCGCCCAGATAGTTGCCGAGATGGAACGAGTCGGCCGTCGGCTGGATGCCGGAGAAGACGCGGGGACGGGCGGGAGCGTCGGACATGGCGATAATTCTGTCAGCAAGCAACCCGGTCCGTCATGACGGGCCGGCGGGTCGGCTGCGGCCCGCCGGTGTCGGCGTGCTGACCTCGGGTGGCGCGCCCGGACCGACCCGGCGCGTCGGCCCGGCCGGCAACCCACGAGGCGACCCGGCCACCGTCTCCCGCGTCGGCCCGACACTGTGCTCACGGCGCTGCTCGGTGTCCTGCTCGCGGCGCTGCTCCGGCACCCGGACGGCGGAGACCGCGAGCCGCGCCACCCGACGACCGTCCAGCGCGAGGACCCGCAGCAGCCAGCCGCCGGGCGGGTCGGCCGGATCCGGTCCGCCGACGTCGGCCGGTTCATCGGGCACCGGCACCTCGTCGCCGGTCACCGGAAGCCGACCCAGTGCGGCCATCACGAACCCGCCAACCGTCTCGTACGGCCCGGCGGGCAGCGCCACCCCGGTCCGCTCGGCGAAGTCAGCGAGGTTGAGGCGGCCGTCCACCACGGCCGGCAGGCCGGCGTGCACCGGGTCCGGAGTGGTGTCGTACTCGTCGCGGATCTCGCCGATCAACTCCTCGATGAGGTCCTCCAGCGTGACGATGCCGGCGGTGCCGCCGTACTCGTCGACCACCACCGCCAGGTGCTGACCTTCCCGGCGCATCTCGGTCAGCGCGGGTAGTACCCGTTTACTGCCGGGGAGTCGCTTCACCTCCCGGGCGAGTTCGCCGACGGTGACACACGGGTCGGCGTCCGGCCGCAGCAGCACGTCGCGGAGGTGCACGAAGCCGACCACGTCGTCGTGGGTGCCGTCGGTGACCGGGTAGCGGGTGTGCGTCTCGGCGCGGACCAGCCGGGCAGCCTCGGTGATGGTGAGCCGCGCCGGGAGGAAGACGACCTCGGTGCGCGGCATCATCACCTCGCGGATCAGGCTGGCGCCGGCCACCAGGACCTCGTCGATGATCCGCCGTTCGTCCGGGTCGAGCACGGTGTTCGCCGCGACCAGGTCCCGCAACTCGGCCTCGGTGATGCGCTCCCGGCCGGCCGCCGGCCCGGCCCCGAGCAGGTCGGTGACGAGTCGGGAGGCGCCGTCGGCGGTGCGGACCAGCACGCGGGCGACGGCTCGGGCGAGCGGCCCGGGGTCGCGGCGAGGTCGCACCCGCGCGCGTCGCCGGAGCCCGTTACGGGCCGCTTCCCGCATGACAGAGATGGTAGACACCGTTTGCTCACCGCACCGGGGATCGGAGAAGCGGACCGCGTATGTTCGGGTCTGTTTAATCGTGAGAGTTTATGATGGAATGAGGATGGCGGTGCTGTCGGTCAGGGCACCGGCCGCCACCCTAGGGTGATCAGCGAAGGCCACGTCCCGGGCGGGCCAGGCAGGAGGCAAACGACGTGAAACTGCTCGTCACCGGGGGTGCCGGCTTCATCGGCAGCGTAGTGACCCGGATGCTGCTCGACGCGGGTCACCAGGTGGTCGTCCTGGACGACCTGCGCACCGGGCACCGCGAGGCGCTCGCCCCGGACGCGACCCACGTCGAGGCGTCCATCCACGACGCCGCCCGCGTCCTCACCGCCGACGCCGGCTTCGACGGGGTGCTGCACTTCGCGGCCCTGATCGCCGCCGGCGAGTCGATGGTCAAGCCCGAGCTGTACTGGCAGACAAACACCGTCGGCACACTCGCCCTGATCGACGCGGTCCGGGCCGCCGGGGTGCCCCGCATGGTCTTCTCCTCCACCGCCGCCGTCTACGGCAACCCCACCCAGTTGCCGATCACGGAGACCGCGGTCAAGGCGCCCACCAACACGTACGGCGCCACCAAGCTCGCCGTCGACATGGCGCTCACCTCCGAGACGATCGCGCACGGGCTGGCCGCCGTGTCGCTGCGCTACTTCAACGTGGCGGGCGCCCACCTCGACGGCGACGTCGCGCTCGGCGAACGGCACGACCCGGAGACGCACCTGATCCCGATCGCGCTGGAGGTCGCCGCCGGCCGGCGGGAGAAGCTCCAGCTCTTCGGCGACGACTACCCCACGGTGGACGGCACCTGCGTCCGCGACTACATCCACGTCGCCGACCTGGCCCGCGCGCACCTGCTGGCGCTGGACGCGGCCACCAGCGGCCAACACCGGATCTACAACCTGGGCAACGGCAACGGCTTCACCAACCGCCAGGTCGCCGACGTGGTCCGCGAGGTAACCGGGCACCAACTGCCCGTCGAGGTGGCCCCGCGCCGCGAGGGTGACCCCGCCGAGCTGGTCGCCTCCTCCGCGTTGGCCCGTGACGAGCTGGGATGGGTGCCGCAGAAGCCGACCCTGCACGACATGGTCGGCGACGCCTGGGCCTTCTACCGCACCCACATCCTGGAGCGGCAGCCGTGACCGACCCCACGCGTGCCGTGGCCGACCGGGCCGCCGCCGGCTTCACCACGCAGTACGGCGGCCAGCCCGCCGGCCGCTGGGCGGCTCCCGGCCGGGTCAACCTGATCGGCGAGCACACCGACTACAACGAAGGGTTCGTGCTGCCCTTCGCGCTGCCGTTGCAAACCGTCGTCGCCGCCGACCGGCAGGACGCGGAGCAGTGGACGGTCTGGTCCGAGCTCTCCGACGAGACGATCACCTTCGGGACGGACGACGTCGCCGAGGCCGGTCGGGTGACCGGCTGGGGCGCGTACGTCGCCGGGGTGGTCTGGGCACTGCGCGAGGCCGGCCATCCGGTTCCGGGCGCGCGGATGGCGATCGCCTCCGACGTGCCGCTGGGCTCCGGGCTCTCCTCCTCGGCCGCGTTGGAGTCAGCCGTGCTGGCTGCCCTGCTCGACCTGGGTGGGCTGGAGCTGCCCGCGGAACTACAGCCCCGGCTGGCGCAGCGGGCCGAGAACGTCTACGTGGGCGCGCCGACCGGGATCATGGACCAGTCCGCGGTGATCCGCTGCCGTGCCGGGCACGCGCTCTTCCTGGACTGCCGCGACGAGTCGGTCGAGCAGATCCCGTTCGACCTGGACACCGCCGGTCTGGCGGTGCTGGTCATCGACAGCCGGGCGCCGCACCGGCACGCCGACGGTGAGTACGCTGCGCGCCGCCGCTCCTGCGAGGCCGGGGCCAGCGCGCTCGGGGTCGCCGCGCTGCGGGACGTGGGCGTCGACCAGCTCGACACCGCGCTGGCCCAGCTCGACGACGAGGAGACTCGGCGACGGGTCCGGCACGTGGTCACCGAGGACCAACGCGTACTGGACACTGCGGCGCTGCTCCGCGCGGCCCGGGTCCGTGACATCGGCCCGCTGCTCACCGCGTCGCACGTCTCCATGCGCGACGACTTCGAGATCACCGTGCCGGAGATCGACACCGCGGTCGAGGCGGCGTTGGCGGCCGGCGCGCTGGGTGCCCGGATGACCGGCGGCGGTTTCGGCGGCTGCGTCCTGGCCCTGATCGAAGCCGACCGCGCCGACGCGGTCGCCGCCGCCGTCGAGGCCGCCTACGCCGAGCGCGGCTTCGCCACCCCCGGCACCCTGACAGTCCTCCCGTCCCCCGGCGCGACCCGCCTGCCGTAACCCCGCCCCACCCGGTCGGGTTGATCAAGAGGTTTGCGTCAAAATCCGCGCTCGAACTGACGCGAACCTCTTGATCACCGGCCGGATGGGGGTGGGGTGGGTGGGGTGGGTGGGTGGGGTGGGTGGGGTGGGTTAGGTGGCGTCGACGATCATGGCGGCGCCGACCGTGCGGTTGGTGGTTTCGTCGATGATGACGAAGCCTCCGGTGGTGCGATTGCGGCGGTACTCGTCGGCGAGCAGCGGCACCGTCGTTCGCAGCCGTACCCGGCCGATCTCGTTGAGCCGCAACTCGTCGGCCGACTCGTCGCGGTGCAGCGAGTTGATGTCCAACCGATAGTGCAGCCCCCGCACGATCGCCCGTGCCGACCGGGTGGTGTGCTTGATCGCGTACCGAGCGCCGACCCGCAGCGGGGCCGTCTCGTCCATCCAGCAGACCATCGCCTCGATGTCCTGGGCCACCGCTGGCGCGTTGTTCGGCCGGCAGATGAGATCACCCCGGGAGATGTCGATCTCGTCGGCCAGCCGTACCGTCACCGACATCGGTGGGAACGCCTCCGGCACCGGCCCGTCGGCGGTCTCCACGGCGGAGATCCGACTGGTGAAGCCGGACGGCAGCACCATCACCTCGTCGCCCGGCTTGAGCACCCCGGAGGCCACCTGGCCGGCATAGCCGCGGTAGTCGGTGACGGTGGTGGACTGCGGCCGGATCACGTACTGCACCGGGAACCGGACGTCGACCAGGTTGCGGTCGCTCGCGATGTGCACCCGCTCCAGGTGGTGCAGCAGCGACGGGCCTTCGTACCACTGCATGTTCTCCGAGCGGGCGACGATGTTGTCGCCGCGCAACGCGGAGATCGGCACCACTGTCAGGTCCGGTGCGTCGAGCTTCGCGGCGAACGCGGTGAACTCGTCGGCGATCCGCTCGTAGACCTCCTGCGACCAGTCCACCAGGTCCATCTTGTTGACACAGAGAACCAGGTGCGGCACCCGCAGCAGCGAGCACAGGAACGCGTGCCGGCGGGACTGCTCGACCAGGCCCTTGCGGGCGTCCACCAGGATCAACGCCAGGTCGGCGGTGGACGCCCCGGTGACCATGTTGCGGGTGTACTGGATGTGCCCGGGGGTGTCGGCGATGATGAACTTGCGGCGCGGGGTGGCGAAGTACCGGTACGCCACGTCGATGGTGATGCCCTGCTCCCGCTCGGCCCGCAGACCGTCGGTGAGCAACGCCAGGTTGGTGTATTCGTCACCGCGGGCCGCGCTGACCGCCTCCACCGCGGCCAACTGGTCGGTGAAGAGCGACTTGGTGTCGTAGAGCAGCCGGCCGATCAGTGTCGACTTGCCGTCGTCCACGCTGCCGGCGGTGGCGAACCGCAGCAGATCCATCGCCCGCGCCTCGGCGGCCGGGGCCATGATCTCGGTGCTCATCAGAAGTAGCCCTCCCGCTTGCGGTCCTCCATGGCGGCCTCGCTGACCCGGTCGTCACCACGGGTGGCGCCGCGCTCGGTGATCCGGGTGGCGGCCACCTCCTCGATGACCTTCTCCACGGTGTCCGCGTCGGAGCGGACCGCCGCGGTGCAGGAGGCGTCGCCAACGGTGCGATAGCGCACCTGCGCCTTGAACCGCTCCTCACCCGCCCGGGGGCGGAAGAACTCGTTGACCGCGTAGACCATGCCGTCCCGCTCGATCACCTCGCGCTCGTGCGCGTAGTAGATCGAGGGCAGCGGGATGCGTTCCCGGGCGATGTAGTGCCAGACGTCCAGCTCGGTCCAGTTGGACAGCGGGAAGATCCGGATCGACTCGCCGGGGTGGTGGCGGCCGTTGTACAGCGACCACAGCTCCGGCCGCTGGTTCTTCGGGTCCCACTGGCCGAACTCGTCGCGGAAGCTGAACACCCGCTCCTTGGCTCGCGCCTTCTCCTCGTCGCGGCGGGCGCCGCCGAACAGCGCGTCGAAGCGGTGTTTCTCCACCGCGTCCAGCAGCACCGGCGTCTGGATCCGGTTGCGCATCCCGTCGCCGGACTCCCGGACCATGCCGCTGGCCAGGGCCTCCGGCACGCTCGCCACCAGGAGCTGCAACCCCAGCTCGGCGACCCGCTGGTCGCGGTATTCCAGGACCTCGGGGAAGTTGTGCCCGGTGTCGACGTGCATGACGGGGAAGGGGATGCTGGCCGGGGCAAACGCCTTCTGCGCCAACCGCAGCATGACGATCGAATCCTTGCCGCCGGAGAAGAGCAGCACCGGGCGTTCCATCTCGGCGACCACCTCGCGCATCACGAAGATGCTCTCCGCCTCCAGGGCGTCCAGGTGGGAGACCCGGTAGGCGGCGGGGGTGGTCATGACAGCGGCTCGATTCGCTCGCTCATCCGATTTCCAGACCTTTCCGGTCGGACATGTCAAGAAAGTGCGCTCAGGCTACCCGGAATGTCTCTGCAACGCTGCAAGCAACCGGCTGGCGAGATCCTTGCGACAGACCAGCAGGTCCGGCAGGCGCGGATCCGCCTCGTTGTATTTCAGCGCAGAACCATCGATCCGGGAAGCGTGCAGTCCGGTGGCCGTCGCCACAGCCACCGGGGCCGCCGAGTCCCACTCGTACTGCCCACCGGCGTGAATGTAGGCGTCCACCTCGCCGGTGACCACGGCGGCGATCTTCGCGCCGGCCGAGCCCATCGGCACCAGATGCGCCCCGACGTCCTCGGCCAGGTCGGTCAGGAAGACGGGCGGCCGGCTCCGGCTGGCCGCCAGCCGGATCTTCCGCTCACCGGCCGTCGCGGCCTCCACCGTCATCGGCGGGTACGCCGGCGGGTAGTCAGTGCCCAGCACCCGGTGCTGCGCCGGCAGCCCCACCGCCCCGGCGACCAGCCCGTGTGGGCTCGGCGCGCTGCGCGCCCAGAGCGCCACGTGCACCGCCCAGTCCGAGCGGCCCTCCTCGGAAAACTCGCGGGTGCCGTCCAACGGGTCGATGATCCACACTCGGTCCGCTGTCAACCGCGACACCGCCCCGGCGTTCACCTCCGCCGCCCAGGCCAACCGCGACCCCTCGTCCTCCTCGGAGAGCACCGCGTCGCCCGGCCGCCACTTCGCCAACTCCGTGCGGATCAGGTCGTGCGACACCTTGTCCCCGGCCGACTTCAGCGCGCCGGTGTCCGCGAAGCCCATCTCGGCGCGTAGGTCGAGCAGCGCCTGCCCGGCCCGGGACGCCAACCATCGGGCGAACGCGCCGTCGATCATCGGAGGACTGGTCATCTGCCCGCTCCTGTCGCCTCGCCGCGACCCGTGCCCGCACGGACCGATTCGCCGCGACCCGCGTCGCCGGTCGCGGCACGCCGAAAGGCGCAGACTACCGGCCAACCGTTTCCGATCCGGTACGCCCCGCCCGGCTCAGCCCCCGTGGTAGAGGTTCTGCGTCGGCTCCACGCCCTTGACGACCACCGACTCCACCACGTCGGCAGCCCGGTCGACAAGGAAATCCAGTTCCTTACGCTCTGCCGCGCCGAAATCCGACAGCACGTAATCCGCCGGATCCTGCCGTCCCGGCGGTCGGCCGACGCCGAACCGGACCCGGGCGTAGTCCTTCGTACCCAACGACTTCGACATCGAGCGCAGGCCGTTGTGCCCGCCCTCGCCGCCGCCGAACTTGATCCGCACCTGGCCGAAGTCGATGTCCAACTCGTCGTGCACCGCGATCACCTGCGTCGTCGGCACCTTGTAGAACTGGGCCAGGGAGGCCACCGGCCCGCCGGAAAGGTTCATGTACGTCAGTGGCTTCGCCAGCACCAGCTTCGGCCCACCGAATCCCAGCCGCGCCTCGGCCACCTCGGCAACCGCCCGCTTGTGCCGGCCGAACCGCGTACTCAACCGCCCGGCCAGCAGGTCGGCCACCATGAACCCGACGTTGTGCCGGTTCCCGGCGTACTCCCGACCCGGGTTGCCCAGGCCGACCACCAGCCACGGCCCCGCCGCCTCGTCCGTCACGACCCGTCCCTCCCGACGTCCATCCCACCGACTACCGATACGCCGACAGGCGCCCCCGAACGTCCGGGAGCGCCTGTCGCAGAGTACGAACCGATCAGGCCTCGGTACGCGCCTCGGTGGTCTCCCCGCCCTCGGCGGTGTCCGCGCCCTCGGAGCCCTCGGTGGTCTCGCCAACCTCGGCCTCGGCCTCGTCGGTGGCCACCTCGACCTCGGGCAGCGTCGCCTCAAGCTGCTCGGCGGTGGGGGCGGCGGTGACCGACGCGACGGTCAGCTCCGAGTCGACGGCCAGCTCGACGCCGGACGGCAGCTCGACGTCGCCGGCGGTCACCTGGCTGCCCGCCTCCAGGCCGTCGATCGACGCCTCGAGGTGGTCCGGAACCTTGGTGGCGTCGGCGGTCACCGAGAGGGTGTCGTGGTCGTGCACGATCAGGGTGTCCCGGGCGGCCTCGCCGGTCAGCTGAACCGGAACGTCGACTGTGACCTTCTCGCCCCGGCGAACCAGGATCAGGTCGACGTGCTCGAAGGTGTCCCGGATCGGGTCCCGCTGGATCGCCTTCGGCAGCGCCAGCACCTGGGTGCCGTCGGTGATGTCGATAGCGAAGAGCTGGTTGGCACCGCCCTTGCGGATCGCCGCGGCGAACTCCCGGGACGGCAGCGCGATGTGCTTGGGCTTCTCGCCGTGGCCGTACAGCACGGCTGGCACCTTGCCGGCCCGGCGGGTACGGCGGGCACCACCCTTGCCGAACTCGGTGCGGGGCTCGGCGCTGATCTTTACCTCGGACACGGGGAAACTCCTGATGCTTTTCGCTGCGGCGGCTTGTCGTCTGGCGGTGCTGGGGCGAGGGGCTCGCTGGGGCTCATGCGTCATGAACGACTGCCCGGAGCACCGCGTCGATGACGGTGCCTCCGTGCGGCGCTTTTCAGCGGCCCGCCGGGCACCCTCGCCGTGGCAACCGCACCAGTCTACCCGAGCTGTTTCCAGGGTTTCCGGCAGTCCCCGGTCACGCCTCCACGCCAGCGCGCCGACGGCGTTCCCGCCAGCGTGCCAGCCCCGTTTCCCCCAGTTTGTCAGCCCGGCGACCCACCGGCGTGTCGACTGGCGGAAACGGGGCTCAAGCCTCGCTCAGCTCAGGCCGCGCTCAACTCAGGCCGCCGAAGAGAGTGGTCACCGAGCCGTCGTCGAAGACCTCCCGGATCGCCCGCGCCAGCAGCGGCGCGATCGACAGCACTGTCAGCTTGTCCAACTGCTTCTCCGGCGGCAGCGGCAACGTGTTTGTCACCACGATCTCGCTGATCGAGCTGTTCTTCAGCCGCTCCGTCGCCGGGTCCGACAGCAGCGCGTGGGTGGACGCGACCACGATCTCCGCCGCCCCCGACTCCTTGAGGATGTCCGCGGCCTTGGCGATCGTGCCACCGGTGTCGATCATGTCGTCGACGATCAGGCAGACCCGGCCCTCCACCTCGCCGACCACCCGGTTCGCCACTACCTGGTTCGGCTTCATCGGGTCCCGGGTCTTGTGGATGAACGCCAGCGGGCAACCGCCCAGCCGGTCGGTCCACCGCTCGGCCACCCGCACCCGGCCAGAGTCCGGTGCCACCACTGTCATCGGCCGGCCGGCGTACTTGCGTTCCACGTACTCGGCCAGGATGTCCATGGCGAAGAGGTGGTCCACCGGGCCGTCGAAGAAGCCCTGGATCTGCGCGGTGTGCAGGTCGACGGTGAGGATGCGGTTCGCGCCGGCGGTCTTCAACAGGTCCGCCACCAGCCGGGCCGAGATCGGCTCCCGACCGCGGTGCTTCTTGTCCTGCCGCGCGTACGGGTAGAACGGCAGCACCACGGTGATCCGCTTGGCCGACCCCCGCTTCAGCGCGTCCACCATGATCAGGGTCTCCATGACCCAGGTGTTCACCCCGTGCGTGACGGACTGCACCACGAAGGCGTCCGATCCACGCACCGAGTCCTTGAACCGTACGAAGATCTCGCCGTTGGCGAACTCGTACGCGTCGGCCGGGGTCGGCGCGACGCCGAGCACCTCACCGATCTCCTTGGCCAACTCCGGAAAGCCACGTCCGGAAAAGAGCATCAGGCTTTTGCGGTTTTCGGCGACGATGCTGCCCATGGGCCCGTCTGCTCCAGTTTTGTCGGCGCGGTACCCGACCCGGTGGTGGTGGGTCGGGGACTATTCGGTTGCAGTATCTCCCGCGCCGGATGTGCCGCCCACCGTCTCGGTCACCCCGTGCATTGCCTCACTGTCGCTTGCGGCGCCGGCCACCTCCGACGCACCCTTCGCGTCGCCGGCACGCTGCGCGGCCTCGGCCGCCGGCGTACCGGACCGCCGCTTCACCACCCAGCCCTCGATGTTGCGCTGACGCGCCCGGGCGACACCCATCGCGCCCGCCGGCACGTCGTCCACGATCACCGAGCCGGCCGCCGTGTACGCGCCGTCGCCCACCTCGACCGGCGCCACGAACATGTTGTCCGCGCCCGTCCGGGCGTGGCTGCCGATCACCGTGCGGTGCTTGTTGACCCCGTCGTAGTTGACGAAGACCGACGCCGCGCCGATGTTGGTCTGCTCGCCGATCGTCGCGTCACCCACGTACGTCAGGTGCGGCACCTTCGAGCCGGCGCCGATCTCGGAGTTCTTCACCTCGACGAACGTGCCGACCTTCGCCTTGTCGGCGAGCCGCGCGGCGGGCCGCAGGTACGCGTACGGCCCGACGCTGGCGCCCGCGCCGACCTCCGCGCCGACAGCATGGCTGCGGACCACCGACGCGCCGGGGCCGATGATCGTGTCGATCAGCGTGACGTCCGGCCCGACCGACGCTCCCGCACCGACCACCGTCGCGCCGCGCAACTGGGTGTTCTGGTCGACCACCGCGTCGCGGTCCAGCGCCACCGTCACGTCGATCCAGGTGGTCACCGGGTCGAGCAGGCTCACCCCGGTACGCATCCACGCCTCGTTGACCCGGTCGCGCAGCAGCCGACGCAGCGTCGCCAGCTCCACCCGGTCGTTGCAGCCCAACGTCTCGACGTGGTCGACGGCCATGTGTACCGCGACCGGCTCACCGGTGGAGCGGAGCAGGCCGAAGACGTCGGTCAGGTACTCCTCGCCCTGGTCGTTGTCGGTGGAGAGTTTGCTCAGCGCCTCCCGCAGCCGTACCGCGTCGAACGCGTAGATGCCGGCGTTGATCTCACGGATCGCGCGCTGCGTCGCGTCGGCGTCGCGCTCCTCGACGATCTGCTCCAACCGGCCGTCGGCGTCCCGGACGATCCGCCCGAGCCCGGTCGGGTCGGGCACCTCGGCGGCCAGCACGGTGGCCGCCGCAGCCGCCTCCTCGTGCGCGGTCACCAGCGCGCCAACCGTCTCGGGACGCAGCAGCGGCACGTCCCCGTTGATCACCACAACCGTGCCGGCGCCGTCCGGGACGGCGTCCAGCGCGATCCGCACGGCGTGTCCGGTGCCGAGCTGTTCGGCCTGGAGCACGGGCGTGGCGTCCGGGGCGACCTCGGTCAGATGTCCCCGAACCTGGTCGGCGCCGTGCCCGACCACGACGACGGTCCGCTCCGCGGCCAACGGCGCGGCGGCGCTCAGCACGTGACCGAGCAGCGTCCGACCGAGCAGGGGGTGCAGCACCTTGGGCAGTGTCGACTTCATCCGCTTGCCCTCACCGGCGGCGAGCACGACGACGGTTCGAAGGTGGGGCTGGGGCACGACGTGGCTCCCGTCGGGATGGCGGACACTTCCGCGGCCATGCTAACCGCGAGGCCCGGCACCTTTCCCTCTTACCCCCACCCGACCCCAAAACGGACGTAGGTGGGCAGCTCGGCCGCCAGGGTTCGAACCTGAAATACGGGTACCAAAGACCCGGGTGTTGCCAATTACACCACGGCCGATCAGCGACGCGAGGACGTCGCGCGGGGGATGGATGTCCCGCCGCTACACCTTAGCGCCCCGGCCGTCGGACGCCATCGCTCATCCCTCCGCCAGCCGAGAGCCCGGGGCGAGCCTGGCCGGTCGGCGACCCTCCACGCCGGTGCCTCGAAAGGTGGGCGAGCCGCCTGCCCGACCCGTCAGCACGGCATCTGACCTGCAACTTTGATGAGCGTTGTGAGAACTGTTCGAACTTCCCCGTGCGATCTACGGTGCCGTAAGTTACGGTGACGTAGGCGTAGCTTCGTGATCGTCCCCGTCCCCCTGCGAGGTCTCATGTCCACCACCCTGCTCGATTCCACCCCGGCCGCCAGCGGTCCCAAACCACTCACCGACGGCAGCCAGGCCCCCGGCATCCTGGCCGCCCTCTGGGCCTTCGTGGTGATCCCCTTCGTCGCCCTGCTGGTCGCCGTGCCGGTGGCCTGGGGCGGCTGGCTGGGCTGGACCGACGTGGTCATCGGCCTGGTCTGGTACGTCGTCACCGGGCTCGGCATCACCGTCGGCTTCCACCGCTACTTCACGCACGGCTCGTTCAAGGCCAAGCGCTGGCTGCGCGTGTCGCTGGCGGTGGCCGGGTCGCTGGCGGTACAGGGCGAGATCATCCAGTGGGTGGCCGACCACCGGCGTCACCACGCGTTCTCCGACCTGGAGGGTGACCCGCACTCCCCCTGGCGCTTCGGCACCAGCTTCTGGGCGTTGACCCGGGGCCTGTTCCACGCGCACGTCGGCTGGTTGTTCCGCCGGGAGCTGTCCAACCGGGAGCGTTTCGCCCCGGACCTCATCGCCGACCGCGACATCAGCCGGGTCGACCGCCTCTTCCCCGTGCTGGTGGCCATCTCGCTGCTCGGCCCGGCGCTGATCGGCGGCCTGGCGACCTGGTCCTGGCAGGGCGCGCTTACCGCGTTCTTCTGGGCCGGGCTGGTCCGGATCGGCCTGCTGCACCACGTCACCTGGGCGATCAACTCGGTCTGCCACGTCTACGGCGAGCGTCCGTTCGCGATGCGCCAGGGCGACCGCGCGTCGAACTTCTGGCCGCTGGCGATCCTGTCGTTCGGCGAGAGCTGGCACAACCTGCACCACGCCGACCCCACCAGCGCCCGGCACGGTGTGCTGCGTGGCCAGGTGGACATCTCCGCCCGGGTGATCTGGTTGTTCGAGAAGGTCGGCGCGGCGACGCAGGTGCGCTGGCCAAAGCCGGAGCGCCTCGCCGCCAAGCTGGTAAAGCCTGTCGCACCCCGCTAAAACCGGGCGGTACGCCGGGTTGCCGCCTGGCAGGATGGCCGGATGACCGAGCCACGCGGGGGGACCGGACGGCTCGGCACACGGGGGCCGGGCCCGATCCGGGTTACGGTCGGGCGGTCGGACCGCCGGCCAGTGAGGCGACGACGTGAACGGGCACAGCGGAGGCACCATTCCACGGCAGGGCGTCACCGAGCGCCAGCGAGGCGGCGACATGCCTGAGGTCACTGACGGTGACGACGTCGGCGGCCGACGGGTGACACCGCCAGTGCCGGCGCCCAAACCCAAACCCACCTCCCGGGTCCGCATGCCGGCGGCGCAGCGACGCGAGCAGTTGATCGCGACCGGCCGGCAGCTCTTCGCCGAGCGCGGTTTCGACGCCACCTCCATCGAGGAGGTGGCGGCCCGCGCCAAGGTCTCCAAACCGGTGGTATACGAGCACTTCGGCGGCAAGGAAGGGCTCTACGCGGTGGTGGTGGACCGGGAGGTCCGGGCCCTGCTGGACCGGATCACCACGGCGTTGACCGCCGGGCATCCGCGGGAGCTGCTGGAGCAGGCGGCGCTGGCCCTGCTTACCTACATCGAGGAGGAGACCAGCGGTTTCCGGGTGCTGGTCCGCGAGTCGCCGCTGATGTCCGGCGCGGCCAACTTCAGCAGCGTGATGAACGACGTCGCACACCAGGTCGAGCACATCCTGGGCGCCGAGTTCAAGAGCCGGGGGTACGACCCGAAGCTTGCCGAGCTGTACTCGCAGGCGCTGGTCGGCATGGTGGCACTGACCGGCCGCTGGTGGCTGGAGGTGCGCAAGCCGCGCAAGGAGACGGTGGCGGCACACCTCGTCAACCTGGCCTGGAACGGGTTGTCGCACCTGGAGGCGAAGCCGACGCTGATCACCGCCCGGCGTCACTGACCATTCGTCAGCTGCGGTGCACGTCGGCCACCGGATGTTTGCGGTTCGCCAACTCCGCCTCGGCGTGTTCCGGTGGGCCGACCTTGTCGTACAGGCCGGTGCCGAGCAGGATCAGGCCGAACAGCATCGACACGACCACCGTCGACATCGAGAAGTTGAGGAAGTTCGCCCCGGTCTGCAGCACCGACATCATCAGGATGCTGGTCGCCAGGAACACCACGCCGGCCGTGAGGTTCATGTAGTGGCCGAGGTTGGTGCGCCGGGACGCCCCGATGATCAGGACGATTCCGAAGACCACCGAGGCGAGTGAGAAGGCCAGGTTGGTACGCAGCCCGAGAGCCCAGGTGCTGCTTCGGTCGAAGAGCGGGTCGCCGATCGTCTCGGCGATGCCCCAGACGCCGAAGACCAGGATGTAGACGCCGATCAGACCGGAGAGGACCCGGTAGAGCGGCCGTGCCGGATGGTTCACCGGAAAGTGCGGCATACCCAGACCCCCTGAATCGACCGTTTCAGGAGGATTGTCACCCGAGCAAGACCCAACTGTCCGAAGAACCCCAAAGCCGGAAGGGTCCGCCGAGAGGCAGGACCAGGTCAGGTTTTCGCCGGAGCCCGAGCTGCGCAGTCACGCTGCACTGGTTCGGTGCCGACTTCACCAGCGCCACAGCTGTCGACCAGC
>NZ_JBEXHQ010000041.1:0-68631 GCF_040607915.1 Micromonospora sp. NPDC005215
CCCGCACCCGCCACTGGCTCACCGCACCACCACACACCCACACCAACCCCCACACCCTCGGCCTCAACCCCACCACCCACCCCCTCCTCGCCACCACGACGCGGCTGCCTCACCAGGAGGCGACCCTCTACGCCTCGACGCTCAGCGCGCAGACACAGCCCTGGATCCGCGACCACGCCCTGCGCGGCACCGCGCTGCTGCCCGCCACCGCTTACCTCGACCTCGCCCTCCACGCCGGGCTGGCCGCCGGATTCCCGCAGCTGTCCGAACTGACCCTGCAGGCTCCGCTGCTCCTGGCCGAGCCGGCCCGGTTGCACGCCGTGCTCGACAGTGACGGCCCGGACCGGCGCACCCTCACGGTGTACAGCCAGCCAGTCGACGATGCGGCCGGGCCGTGGACGACCCACGCCACCGCCACCCTGACCGCCGGCCGGCCCGAGCCCGCCCCACCCGCCGCGGCCTGGCCACCGGCCGGAGCCGAGCCGCTCGACGTGGACTACGACCGGCTGCACGGACTCGGGCTGAACTACGGGCCCGCCTTCCGCGGCCTCCGCGCCGCCTGGCGGCAGGGGGAGGATCTGTACGCCGAGGTCGCCCTCCCCGCCGAGCAGCACGCCGACGCGGCCCGGTTCATGCTGCACCCGGCGCTGCTCGACGCCGCGCTGCACCCGCTGGCCGCCGCCGGCGACGAGGTTCGCCTGCCGTTCGCGTTCGGCGGCGTCACCCTGCACGCCACCGGGGCCACCGTGCTCCGCGTGCACCTGCGGCGGACCGGCGAGACGGTGGCGATCCACGCGACCGACCCGGCCGGCCAGCCGGTGCTGACCGTGGAGTCACTGGCCGCGCGAGTGGCGCCGACACACGACGTGAACGCCCGCCGGGTGCCGGAGTCGCTGTACGAGCTCGACTGGGTGGCCGCCGCGCCGCAGGAGGTCCCGACCGGGCGATGGGCACTGCTCGGTACGGACGCCGGCCTGTCCGCCGCGCTCGCCGACACCGGCGTGGAACTCACCGGACCGGACGACGCGGACGTCAGGTTCTACCCGTGCCCGACGGCGCCCGACAACGGGCCACAGGCGGTGCTCGACGTACTCGCCGAGGTGCTGTCGGTGCTCCAGGAGACGCTGCGGGGGAACGGCCGGCTGGTGGTGCTGACCCGCGGGGCGGTCGCTGCCGGGCCCGCCGAGTCCCCCGCCGACCTGGCGCACAGCGCGGTGTGGGGTCTGGTGCGCTCGGCGCAGTCGGAGAACCCGGACCGGTTCGTCCTGGTCGACACCGACGCGCTGCCGGCCTCGTACACCCAGGTGCCGCAACTCGCCGGCGGCGCGGAACCACAGCTCGCCGTCCGCGACGGAGTCGCGACGGCCGCCCGGCTCGTCCGCGTCACCGGCGCCGGGCCGCTGGAGCTTCCGTCCGGGCCCGGATCCTGGGCGCTGCGGCTCACCGGCCGAGGCGGCGTCGACGACCTGGCCCTAGAGCCGAACGACAACGCAGACGTTCCGCTCACCGCCGGCCAGGTGCGGATCGCCGTCCGGGCGGCCGGGCTCAACTTCCGGGACGTCCTGCTGGCGCTCGGCATGGTGCCCGATGATGCGCGACCGGCCGGCGGCGAGGCCGCCGGCGTGGTCCTGGAGGTCGCGCCGGACGTCACAACGGTGGCGCCCGGCGACCGAGTGATGGGCCTGCTCTCCGGAGGTGTGGGTCCGGTGTCGGTGACCGACGCCCGGCTGCTGACCCGGGTACCCGCCGGATGGTCGTTCGCCGAGGCGGCCGGCCTGCCGGTGGTCTTCATGACCGCGTTCTACGGCCTGGTCGACCTGGCCGGCCTGAGGGCCGGCGAACGGATCCTGGTGCACGCCGCCACCGGTGGCGTCGGCATGGCCGCGGTGCAACTGGCCCGGAGCATGGGCGCCGAGGTGTACGCCACGGCCAGCCCACCGAAGTGGCCGGTGCTGCGCGCCCAGGGCTTCGACGACGCGCACATCGCCTCGTCACGTGACCTGGGCTTCGCCAGCGAACTGGCCGGCCGGCTGGGCGACGCGCGGATCGACGTGGTGCTCAACTCGCTGGCCCGCGAGTACGTCGACGCCTCTCTCGACCTGCTCGGCCCCGGCGGCCGCTTCCTGGAGATGGGCAAGACCGACATCCGGGACGCGGACGAGGTCGCCGCGCAACGGCCGGGCGTCGGCTACCGGGTCTTCGACCTGCTCGATGCCGGGCCCGACCGGATCCAGGAGATGCTCGTCGAGTTGCGCCAACGGTGCGACGCGGGCGAACTGCGGCCGCTGCCGGTGACCGCGTTCGACGTGCGCCGCGCCCCCGAGGCAATCCGCTATCTCAGCCAGGCGCGGCACGTCGGCAAGGTGGTGCTCACCGTGCCGACGCCGCTCGACCCGGCGGGCACGGTCCTGGTCACCGGCGCCAACGGCATGCTGGGCGGTCGGCTGGCCCGCCATCTCGCGGCCGAGCACGGTGTCCGCCACCTGCTGCTGGTCAGCAGGCGTGGGGCCGAGGCGGAGGGCACCGAAAAGCTGCAAGCCGACCTCGCCGAACTGGGCGCCGAAGCCACCTTCGCGGCCTGTGACACCGCCGACCGGGAAGCGCTGGCGGCGGTGCTCGCCGCCGTCCCGGCCGCTCACCCGCTGACCGCGGTGCTGCACAACGCCGGCGTGCTGGACGACGCCATGGTGCCCGCCCTGACCGACGAGAAGCTGGCCGCCGTGCTGCGGCCCAAGGCAGACGCCTCCTGGCACCTGCACGAACTCACCGCCGGCCAGGACCTGGCCTGGTTCGTGCTCGCCTCCTCGGCGGCCGGCACGTTCGGCACCCCGGGCCAGGGCAACTACGCGGCGGCCAACGCGTACCTGGACGGCCTGGCCCGGATGCGCCGCCGCCACGGGCTCCCGGCCACCAGCCTGGCCTGGGGGCTGTGGGCCGAGGCGAGCGGCATGACCGGACACCTGGGCGACGCCGACCGGGAGCGGCTGCGCCGTGGTGGGACGCGGCCGCTGACCGCCGACGAGGGCCTGACCCTCTTCGACGCGGCGGTGGCGCTGGGCCGTCCGGCGGTGGTGCCGATCCACCTGATGCTGCCCTCGTCGACGGAGCCCGACGGTGACCGTCCGGTGCCGCCGTTGCTGCGGGCACTCACCGGCGCCGCGCCCCGCCGGGCCGCCGGCGAGACGACGGCCGGCGGAGCCTCGACGCTGCGTACCCGGTTGGGCGGGCTCGACCCGGACGGCCAGCGCACGTTCCTGCTCGACCTGGTGCGGATGCACGTGGCCACCGTCCTCGGGCACGCCGAACCCGATCGGGTGACACCCGACCGGGCGTTCCGAGATCTGGGGTTCGACTCCCTCACCGCGGTCGAGCTGCGCAACCGGCTGGCCGCAGCCACCGGGCTCACCCTGCCGGCCACGCTCGTCTTCGACCATCCCACCGCCGTCGAACTGGCGGACCGGCTGCGCGGCGTGCTGCTGCCGGACCTGCCCGACCCGGCCTCGCTGGTGCTGTCCGGGTTGGACGAGATCGACGCGGCGCTGACCGGCCTGAACTGGGATGACCGGGCCCGCACCACGGTCGGCCCGCGGCTGCGCGCCCTGCTCTGGAAGTGGGGCAACGCCGGTGACGAGCCGGGCGACACGGAGACCGGCGACCCGGAGCCGGTCAGTGACGACGAACTGTTCGACGTACTCGACAACGAACTCGGCGCGGTCTGAAGGGGCGGGAACGGTCATGGCCACCGATCAGGAAGACAAGCTCCGCGACTATCTGAAGCGGGCAACCACGGATCTGCGGAAGGCGAACGGGCGGCTGCGTGAACTCAGCGCGCGCGACCACGAGCCGATCGCGGTGATCGGGATGGGGTGCCGCTTCCCGGGCGGAGTGAACACTCCCGAGGAGTTGTGGCGACTGCTCGACGACGGGCGCGACGCGATCACCGGCTTCCCGGACCGGCCTGGCTGGGACGAGGACGCGCTCTTCGACCCGGACCCGGACCACCTGGGCACCACCTACGTGACCCGAGGCGGCTTCCTGCACGACGCCGACCGGTTCGATCCGGACCTGTTCGGCATCAACCCGCGGGAGGCCACCGCGATCGATCCACAGCAGCGGATCCTGCTCGAGACCGGCTGGGAAGCGCTCGAATCGGCCGGCTTCGACCCGACCGGGCTGCGCGGCAGCGACACCGGCGTCTTCCTCGGCGTCATCGCCACCGGGTACGCGCCGCCGCCCGAGTCGGTCCCCGCCGACCTGGAGGGGTACCTGCTCACCGGCAACACCACAAGCGTGGCGTCCGGCCGGTTGGCGTACACGTTCGGGTTGGAGGGGCCGGCCGTCACCATCGACACCGCCTGCTCGTCGTCGTTGGTCGCCGTACACCTGGCCAGTCAGGCTCTGCGCCGCCGTGAGTGCGGCCTGGCGCTGGCCGGCGGCGCCACGGTGATGGGCAACCCTGCCCTGTTCATCGAGTTCAGCCGGCAGCGCGGGCTCGCGCCCGACGGCCGGTGCAAGTCGTTCGCCGACGGCGCCGACGGCACCGGCTTCGCCGAGGGCTGCGGGGTGCTCGTCCTCGAGCGGCTCTCCGACGCGGTGCGACTCGGCCATCCGGTCCTCGCGGTGATCCGTGGCTCGGCGGTCAACCAGGACGGCGCCAGCAACGGATTGACCGCGCCGAGCGGACCAGCCCAGGAAAGGGTTATCGGACAGGCCCTGGCCGACGCGAACCTGGCGCCGATGGACGTCACTGCCGTCGAGGCGCACGGCACCGGTACGGCACTGGGTGACCCGATCGAAGCGGCGGCGGTGCTCGCCGCGTACGGGCGGAACCGGCGGGAGCCACTGCGCCTCGGCTCGATCAAGTCGAACATCGGCCACACCCAGGCGGCCGCCGGCGTCGCCGGGATCATGAAGATGGTGCTGGCGCTGCGGAACCACTCACTGCCGCGCACGCTGCACGCCGACCTGCCCACCTCCCACGTGGACTGGTCGGACCGCTCGGTCGAGTTGCTCACCGAGCCCGCCGACTGGCTCCCCGGCGACCAGCCACGGCGGGCCGGTGTGTCGTCCTTCGGGATCAGCGGCACCAATGCGCACGTCATCGTCGAGGAGGCCCCCGCAGCCGAGGCCGCGCCGGCCGTGTACCCGGGCGGGCCGGTGGCCTGGGCATTCTCCGGTCACGGTGCGTCCGCCCTCCGCGACCAAGCCCGCCGGCTCGCGACGGTGGGCGCCGCGCCGGCCGACGTGGCCTGGTCGCTGGCCACGTCCCGGGCGCTGCTGCCGCACCGGGCCGTGGTGGTCGGCGAGACCGCCGAGGAGATCACCGAGGCCCTCGGCGCGGTGGCCGGTGGCACGTCGACGCCGTCGGTGACCGGACCGGTGGCGTTCCTGTTCTCCGGACAGGGCAGCCAGCGCGCCGGCATGGGGCTGGAGTTGGCCGACGCGTACCCGGTGTTCCGCGCGGCGCTCGACGAGGTGTGCGCGGCCTTCGCGCCCCACCTGCCCCGGCCGCTGCTCGAGGTGCTCGGCGAACCGGACCTGCTGGACCGCACCGGCTGGACGCAGCCGGCGCTGTTCGCGGTCGAGGTGGCGCTGCACCGGCTCCTGCTGTCCTGGGGCGTGCGGCCGGATCTGCTGATCGGCCACTCGATCGGCGAGATCGCCGCAGCCCAGGTGGCCGGAGTGCTGTCGCTGGACGACGCGGCGGCGCTGGTCGCGGCCCGCGGCCGGCTGATGGAGGCGCTGCCGACCGGTGGCGCGATGGCGGCGCTACAGGTGACCGAGGCGGAGCTGAGCGGCGACGACCGGGTCGACATCGCGGCGGTGAACGCGCCCCGCGCCGTCGTGATCTCCGGCGCGGCCGAGGCCGTGACCAAGGTGGCCGCCCGCTGGGCCGCGCAGGGCCGCAAGAGCCGGCTGCTCCGGGTCAGTCACGCGTTCCACTCGCGACGGATGGAGCCCATGCTGGCCGAGTTCCGCCGGGTGGCCGAGTCGCTCACCTACCATCCACCGACGATCCCGGTGATCGCCAACCTCTCCGGCGCGCTGGCCGACGGTGACGACCTGGTCACCGCCGACTACTGGGTCCGGCATGTGCGCGAGGCGGTCCGGTTCGCCGACGGGATGGCCACCGCCGCCGCGCGTGGCATCGCCCACTACGTGGAGGTCGGCCCGGACGCCGTCCTCGCCCCGATGGCGGCCGAGTGCCTGCCGGCCGACAGCGCGTCGGTCACCGCCACCCAGCGGCGCGGCCGGCCGGAGGCGCGCAGCCTGCTCACCGGCCTGGGCCGGGCCTTCGAGGCCGGCGTACCGGTCGACTGGTCGGCGGTGCTGGCCGGATGCGGTGGACGGCGCGTCGGACTGCCCACCTACCCGTTCCAGCACGGGTCGTACTGGCTGCGGCCCGAGCGGGCGGGCGACATGGCCGCGGCGGGGCTGCGGTCGGCCGGTCACCCGATCCTCGGCGCGATGGTCCAGCTCGCCGACGCGGGCGGGCACCTGCTCAGCGGATCGTTGTCCCGGCGTACCCACCCGTGGCTGGCCGACCACGTCGTGCTGGACGCCGTGCTGCTGCCCGGCACCGCATTCGTCGAGCTGGCGCTGCTGGCCGCCCGCCAGGCCGGCTACGGCCGGGTCGACGACCTCACGCTGCACGCGCCGCTGGTGCTGCCCGAACGTGACGCCGTCGCGGTGCAGCTCGCCGTCGGCGCACCGGACGACGACGGCCACGGCGTCGTGTCGGTGCACTCCCGGCCCGCCGCCGAGGACGGCGTCTGGACCTGCCACGCCACCGGCCGGTTGTCCCGGGCCGGGGAGCCGGTCGAGGTTCCCCGGTGGACGACCGAGGACGCGGAGCCGCTGGCCGTCGACGATGCCTACGACCGGCTGGCCCGGCTCGGTTACCGGTACGGTCCGGCCTTCCGAGGGCTGCGCGCCGCCTGGCGCGACGGCCCGGACCTGCTCGCCGAGGTGCACCTGCCGGAAGCCGAGCACGCCGACGCCGGAAAGTTCGGCATCCACCCGGCGCTGCTCGACGCCGCCCTGCACGCGCTGATCGCCGCCGCCGGCGAGGACGAGCCCGCCCGGTTGCCGTTCGCCTGGTCCGGGGTGACGCTGCACGCCTCGGCCGCCACCGACCTGCGGGTCCGGCTACGCCGCGACGGCGACGCGGTCGGGCTGATCGCTGTCGACGAGGACGGAGCGCCGGTGGTCGGCGTGGACCGCCTGGAACTCCGCGCCGTCTCGGCCGACCAGCTGCGGACCGCCGACGAGGAGTACACGGTGGCCTGGACCCCCGTGCCCACACCGGAGCCGGAAGCGACGCCGGACGACACGACGATCACAGTGCCGTACGGCGACACCGACGCGCTGCGCACCGTGCTGGCCGCGGTCCGCGCCGGACTGGCCGGCGACGGACGGCTCGTCGTGCGGACCGAGCTGGCCGTGCCCGCGGCGCCCGCAGCGGGCGGCGACGACCCGAACGGGGCTGCCGTCTGGGGTCTGGTCCGGACGGTGCAGAGTGAGCACCCGGGCCGGGTGGTACTGATCGACGTGGACCGCTCGCCCGCCTCCGAGGCCGCCGTTCCGGCCGCGCTCGCCACCGGCGAACCGCAGCTGGCGGTACGCGACGGCCGGGTGTTGGCGCCCCGGCTCGAACGGGCCGGCGCCGCGTCCGAGCTGCCCACCACCGACCGTCCGTGGCGCCTGGACGTGTCCGGTCGGGGCAGCCTCGACGAGCTGATGGTGGTCGACCGGGTCGCCGGCCCGCCCGGGCCGGGCGAGGTGAGCATCCGGGTTCGCGCCGCCGGCCTGAACTTCCGCGACGTGCTGATCGGCCTCGGCATGTATCCGGGCGACGCCGACCTGGGCAGCGAGGCGAGCGGCGTCGTCGAGGCGGTCGGCACGGGCGTGTCGGCGCTGTCCCCCGGTGACCGGGTCGCCGGCCTGTTCGCGGGCGCGCTCGCCGAGGTCGCGGTCACCGACGCCCGCCTGGTCACCCGCATCCCCGACGAGTGGTCGTACGCCACCGCGGCGGGAGTGCCGATCGTGTTTCTCACCGCCTACTATGCGCTCACCGACCTCGGCCAGCTGCGGGCCGGGGAACGGCTGCTCGTGCACTCGGCGGCCGGTGGCGTCGGCATGGCCGCCGTGCAGCTCGCCCGACACCTGGGCGCCGAGGTGTTCGGCACCGCGAGCCCGGCCAAGTGGACGGCGGTCGGGCTGGACGACGAACACGTCGCCTCGTCCCGGACCCTCGACTTCGCCACCGCCTTCCTGGCCGCCACCGACGGCGACGGCGTCGACGTGGTGCTCGACTCGCTGGCCCAGGAGTTCGTCGACGCGTCGCTGGCCCTGCTGCCTCGCGGCGGCCGCTTCCTGGAGATGGGTAAGACCGACATCCGCGACCCGCAGCGGGTGGCCGCCGACCACCCGGGCGTCGCGTACCGCGCGTTCGACCTCATGGAGGCCGGCCCGGACCGGATCCGCGAGATGCTCGGTGAGCTGATGGCGCTGTTCACGCGGGGCGTGCTCCGACCGCTGCCCACCACGGTGTGGGACATCCGGCAGGCCGCCGAGGCGCTGCGGTACCTGAGCCAGGCACGGCAGATCGGCAAGGTCGTGGTGACCGTGCCCCGGCCGTTGGACCCGGCCGGGACCGTCCTGGTCACCGGCGGCACCGGTGCCCTCGGCGCGCTGCTCGCCCGGCACCTGGTCGAGCGACACGGGGTACGTCGCCTGCTGCTGGTCGGCCGGCGCGGCGAGCAGACACCGGGCGCCGTCGAACTGGTCGGCGAACTGGCCGCGGCCGGCGCCGAGGCGGTGGTGGCCGCGTGCGACGTGTCCGACCGGGACGCGGTTGCGCGGCTGCTCGCCTCGGTGCCGGCCGACCGGCCGCTGACCGCTGTCGTCCACGCCGCCGGCCGCACCGACGACGGCCTGGTGGACGCGCTCACACCGGACCGGCTGGCCACAGTGCTGGCACCCAAGGCGGACGGCGCGCGGCACCTGCACGAACTCACCGCCGGAACGGACCTCGCGGCGTTCGTGCTCTTCTCCTCGGTGGCCGGCACGCTCGGCAACCCGGGACAGGCCGGCTACGCGGCCGCCAACGCGTACCTCGAAGGGTTGGCCGGTCGGCGGCGGCGGCTCGGGCTGCCGGCGGTGGCCATGGTGTGGGGGTTGTGGGAGGACCCGAGCGGGCTGACCGACCGGCTCGGCGAGGCCGACCGCGCTCGGATCGCCCGCGGTGGGCTCCGGCCGTTGACCGCCTCGCAGGGGCTCGCCATGTTCGACCGGGCCCTGGCCGGTGGCCGGACCGCGCCCGTGCTGGCCCGGCTCGACACGGCGGCCCTGCGCGAACGGGCCGCGGCCGGTGAGGTGCCGGCGATCCTGCGCGGCCTGGTCCGGCCGTCGACCCGTCGCGCCCGGTCCGGGGCCGCTGTGACGGGAGGCTCGGCGCTGGCCGCCCGGCTCGCCGGGCGGACCTCGGCGGAACGAACCGAGCTGCTGATCACTGTGGTCCGCGAGCAGGTCGCCGCGGTCCTCGGCCACGCCGGTGGCGACCGGATCGACCCGGCGGCGGCGTTCACCGACCTCGGCTTCGACTCGCTCACCGGCGTCGAACTGCGCAACCGGCTCGACGCCGCGACGGGGCTCAGGCTGCCCGCCACGCTCGTCTTCGACTACCCGACCGCGGCAGCGTTGGCTGGTTATCTGGCGACCGCCCTCGAACCGGCGGCCGTGCGGGCCGCCGCGTCCAGCGGGCGGGTACGCGGGTCCGCGGTCGCCGACGAGCCGATCGCCATCGTGGCGGCCGGCTGCCGTTACCCGGGTGGTGTTCGCTCACCCGAGGATCTGTGGCGACTGGTGTCCACCGGCACCGACGCCATCGGCCCGTTCCCGGACAATCGCGGCTGGGACACCGAGCGGCTCTACGACCCGGACCCGGAGCACGCCGGGACCAGCTACACCCGGGCCGGTGGGTTCATCGATGACGCGGACGCGTTCGACGCCGGGTTCTTCGGCATCAACCCTCGCGAGGCGCTGGCCACCGACCCGCAGCAGCGGCTTCTGCTCGAACTGGCCTGGGAGGTCCTCGAACGGGCGGGCATCGACCCGGGCGAACTGCGCGGCAGCGCCACCGGCGTCTACGCCGGCGTGATCGCGTCGGACTACGGCAGCCACCTCGGCCGTGTTCCGGAGGACCTGGAGGGCTACCTCTCCACCGGCACCACCACGAGCGTGGCGTCCGGTCGGGTCGCCTATCAGTTCGGCTTCGAGGGGCCGGCCATGACCATCGACACGGCGTGTTCGTCGTCGCTTGTCGCGATCCACCTGGCCGGCGCGGCGCTGCGCCGAGGCGAGTGTGACCTGGCGCTGGCCGGCGGAGCCACGGTGCTCGCCTCGCCCCGGTCCTTCGTGGAGTTCAGCCGCCAGCGGGCGTTGTCCCCGGACGGTCGGTGCAAGGCGTTCGCGGCCGGCGCGGACGGCACCGGCTGGGGCGAGGGCGCCGGGCTGATCCTGTTGGAGCGGTTGTCCGACGCCCGCCGCAACGGCCACCCGGTGCTCGCCGTGCTGCGCGGCTCGGCGATCAACTCGGACGGCGCCAGCAACGGTCTGACCGCACCGAACGGCCCCTCGCAACAGCGGGTGATCCGGCAGGCCCTGGCCGACGCCGGACTGAGTGCCGCCGACGTCGACGCCGTCGAGGCGCACGGCACCGGAACCGCGCTCGGCGACCCGATCGAGGCGCAGGCGCTGCTGGCCACGTACGGCGCCGAGAGGTCCGCGGAGCGGCCGCTGTGGCTCGGCTCGATCAAGTCGAACATCGGACACACTCTCGCCGCGGCCGGCGTGGCCGGCGTGATCAAGCTGGCCATGGCGATGCGGCACGGGCAACTGCCGCCGACCCTGCACGCCGCCGAGCCGTCGCCCCACGTGGACTGGTCCGACGGCACCGTGCGGCTGCTCACGCAGGCGCAGCCCTGGACGCCCGGTGAGCATCCGCGCCGGGCCGCGGTGTCCTCGTTCGGCATCAGCGGCACCAACGCCCACCTCGTCCTCGAGGAGGCACCCGCACCCAGCGAGACGCCGAACCCGGATCCCGCACCGGCAACCGCCTGGCTGCTCTCCGGGCGCACCGAGGGCGGCCTCCGTACGCAGGCCGGCCTCATCCGGGCGTACGCGGAGGGCCGGCCTGACCTTCCGGTCACCGCCATCGCCACCGTCCTCGCCCGGGGCCGGGCCGCCCTGCCGCTGCGCGCCGCAGTGGTCGGCGCCGACCGGACCGACCTGCTCGCCGGACTGGCCGCGGTGGCCCGCGGTGAGCCGGCCGCCACGACGGTGCAGGGCACAGCCACCGAACGCGGCAAGGTCGTGCTGGTCTTCCCCGGCCAGGGCAGCCAGTGGGCCGCCATGGCCGCCGGCCTGCTGGACACCGCCCCGGTGTTCGCGGCGGCGATCGCCGACTGCGACGCCGCGCTCAGCCGGCACGTCGACTGGTCGCTGCTGGACGTACTGCGCGGCGAGCCCGACGCGCCCACCCTGGACCGGGTCGACGTGGTCCAGCCGGTGTTGTTCGCGATGATGGTCTCGCTCGCCGCGCTCTGGCGTGCGCTCGGCGTGCGTCCGGACGCGGTGGTCGGCCACTCCCAGGGTGAGATCGCCGCGGCGTACGTGGCTGGCGCGCTGACCCTCGACGAGGCCTGCCGGATCGTCGCGCTGCGCAGCCGGGCGATCGTGGCGCTGGCCGGGCGCGGTGGCATGGTCTCGGTGCCGCGGCCGGCCGCCGAGGTCGACGAGCTGCTGGGCCAGTGGCCGGGTCGGATCTCGCTGGCGGCGGTCAACGGACCGAACGCCACTGTGGTCTCGGGTGACCCGGCTGCCCTGGACGAGCTCATGGCCGCCTGTGAGCAGGCGGACATCCGGGCCCGCCGGGTGCAGGTGGACTACGCCTCACACTCGGCGCACGTCGAGGAACTGCGCGCCGAGATCCTCGCGGCGTTGGACGGGATGGACCCGCGCCCCGCCGAGGTGCCCTGCTACTCGACAGTCACCGGCGGACCGCTCGACACCGCCGAGATGAACGCCGACTACTGGTACCGCAACCTGCGGCAGCCGGTGCGCTTCGCCGACGCGGTGGCCGCGCTGCACGCCGACGGCTACCGCACCTTCATCGAGTGCAGCGCCCACCCGGTGCTCACCGGGGCTGTCCAGGACACCGTGGAGGCCCTCGACGCCGGCGGAGCGCCCAGCGCGGTGCTGGGTACGCTGCGCCGCGAGCGCGGCGGCTGGGATCAGGTGCTGCTGGCCGCTGCCACCGCGCACGCGCAGGGGTTGCGGATCGACTGGGCGGCGGTGCTGCCCGGCCCGGTGGACCCGACCGGCCTGCCCACCTACCCGTTCCAGCGGCAGCGCTACTGGCTCACCGGCGCCGCCGAGGTCGGCGACGTCTCGGCGGCCGGGCTCACCGCGACCGAGCACCCGTTCCTGGGCGCGGAGGTGCGGCTGGCGGGCGAGCGGGGCAGCGTCTTCACCGGACGACTCGCCCTGGCCGACCATCCCTGGCTGGCCGATCACGTGGTGGCCGGCACCACCGTGCTGCCCGGCACCGCCCTTGTCGACCTGGCGCTGTGGGTGGGCGCGCGGGTCGGCCGCCCGGCGGTGAGCGAGCTGACCCTGCACGCGCCGCTGGTGCTGCCGGATGCCGGTGCCGCCCAGGTGCAGGTGGTGGTGGACGCCGCCGCCGGCGGTCCGGCTCCGCTGACGGTCTGGTCCCGGCCGGAGGCCGACCCGGACGGCGAGTGGACGCGGCACGCCGTCGGCGTGCTGGTCGACGAGCCGCCCGAGTCGGTCCCGACGCCGGCCGGAAGTTGGCCGCCGCCGAACGCCGAGCCGGTCGACGTGCCCGGTCGGTACGACGCCTTCGAGGCGGCGGGCCTGGACTACGGGCCGACATTCCGCGGGCTGCGCGGGGTGTGGCGCCTCGGCGACGAGGTCTACGCCGAGGTGTCGCTGCCGGAGGAGGCACACGCGGACGCGGGCCGTTTCGGCCTGCACCCGGCGTTGCTGGACGCGGCCCTGCACGCGGCCGGCGATCTGAGCACCGGCGGCGTGGCGCAGGACGGCGCGCGGCTGCCGTTCGCGTGGAGCGGCGTACGACTGATCAGAACCGCCGCCACCACGCTGCGGGTACGGCTCACCGCGGCCGGTCCGGACACGGTGACGCTGACCGCCGCGGACGAAGCGGGCCGGCCGGTGGCCGTGGTCGAGGCGCTCGCGGTCCGGCCGGTCGGGCCGGAGATGCTCGCCGGGCTGCGCGCCGGTCACCTGCGGCGCGCGCTGCACGCGGTGGAGTGGGCACCGGTCTATCCCGACGCCGCCGATGCCACGGACGCCCCGATGGCCGGGTACGCGGTGCTCGGCCCGGACGTCCTCGGCCTCGCCGACGAGCTGGGCCGGCACGGGCCGGTCACGGTGCACGGCTCCCCGGCCGAGCTGGCCGAGGCGGTCACCGCCGGGGCTCCGACGCCCGACGTGCTGGTGCTGCCGTGCCCACCGGCAACCGGGCCGACCGACCTGCCCGCCGAGGTCGGCCACCGGTTGGCGGAGACTCTGGCGGTCCTTCAGGAGTGGCTCGCCGATGACCGGTACGCCGGCGCGCGCGTGCTGGTGGTGACCAGTGGCGCGGTCGCCGTGCCCGCCGGCTCGGGCGTCACCGACCTGCTGAACGCCCCGGTCTGGGGCCTGGTCCGTGCCATTCAGACCGAGCACCCGGGCCGGATCGGTCTTGTCGACGTGAGTGGACCGGGCGGCCTCAGCCGGGCCCTCACCGTCGCTCTCGGTGGCGACGAGCCGCAGCTGGCCGTCCGCGACCAGGTGCTGTACGCGGCCCGGCTGGCGACCCTGCCGCCGGCCGCCGGCTCGGCGCCGGAGCTGGGTTCGGACGGCACCGTGCTGATCACCGGTGGCACCGGGTGGATCGGCGGCCTGCTGGCCCGGCACCTGGTGCACCGGCAGGGCGTACGCCGGCTGTTGCTGTTGAGCCGGTCCGGCCCGAACGCCTCGGGCGCCGCCGAGCTGGTGGCCGAACTCGAGGCCGCCGGCGCGACGGCCGACGTGGTCGCCTGCGACACCGCGGACCGGCAGGCGCTCGCCGCGGCGCTGGCCACGGTGCCCGAGGCGCACCCGGTCACCGCGGTCCTGCACACCGCCGGGGTGCTCGACGACGCCACCCTCGGCACCCTCACCCCGCAGCGGTTGGCCCGGGTGCTGCGGCCCAAGGTGGACGCGGCCTGGCATCTGCACCAGCTCACCGCCGACCAGCCGCTGCGGGCGTTCGTGCTGTTCTCCTCGTTCGCCGGCACGCTCGGTAACGCCGGCCAGGCCAACTACGCGGCGGCCAACGCGTTCCTGGACGCGCTGGCCGAGCACCGCCGGCTGCACGGCCTGCCGGCCACCGCGATGGCCTGGGGCCTGTGGGAGCAGGACAGCGGCATGGCCGCCCAGTTGGGCACCGGTCGGGTGACCCGGATGGCCCGCAGCGGCCTGATCGCCATCCCGGCCGAGCAGGGCATGGAGCTGTTCGACGCGGCCCGAGCCCTCGACCTGCCGGTCGTGGCGCCCGCTCTGATCGACGCGGTGGCGCTGCGCGGACACGCCGAATCCGGGTTGCTGCCGGCGCTGCTGCGCGGGCTGGTCCGGACGCCGCGGCACCGGGACGCCGAGCCGGCCGGCGGCTCACTGCTCGCCGACCTGTCCGGGCGGCCCGAGTCGGAGCAGCGGGCGGTGCTGCTACAGCTGATCACCTCGACCGTCGCGGCCGTGCTCGGTCACGGCCCCGACTACCGCGTCGATTCCGGGCAGGCGTTCAAGGACCTGGGGTTCGACTCCCTCACCGCTGTCGAGCTGCGAAACCGGCTTACCGCGGCCACCGGCATGCGACTGGCGCCGACCCTGGTCTTCGATTACCCCACCCCGGCCGCGCTCGCCGAGCACGTCCGCGAGGCGCTCGTGCCGGACGCACCCGACGCGTCCTCGCCGGTGCTTGCCGAACTCGACCGGCTGCGCACCACGCTGGGCACCGTTCCGCCCGGTGCGGACCTCGAGACCCGGCTGGTCATCACCCGGAAATTGCAGGCGGTGCTGGCCGACTGGCAGGAGGCGGGCGCGCCGGCGGCGGACGCCGCCGAGGACGTGGTGGACGAGCACCTGCGGTCGGCCGACGCCGCCGAGATCTTCGACTTCATCGACAAGGAGCTGGGCCGCTCGCTCAGCTGAGCCCGCGACCCGGACGGAGAGGGATACCGATGACGGCTGACGACAAGACGATGGAATATCTCCGGTGGACCACCGCGGAGCTGCGCAAGACGCGCCAGCGCCTGGCGGAGCTCGAGGCGGCGCTGCCGGAGCCGATCGCCATCGTTTCGATGAGCTGCCGCTATCCGTGCGGCGTGGACAGCCCGGAGCGGCTGTGGGACCTGCTGGTCGCTGGCGGCGACGCGACGGGCGAGTTCCCGACCGACCGCGGCTGGCGGGTGGACGACCTCTACGACCCGGACCCGGACCGCAGCGGCCACTCGTACACCCGCAGGGGCGGCTTCCTGCACGACGCGGCGGAGTTCGATCCGGCGTTCTTCGGCATGAGCCCACGGGAGGCGACGGCCACCGACCCGCAGCAGCGGATCCTGCTCGAACTCGCCTGGGAGGCACTGGAGCGGGCCGGCATCGACCCGGTGTCGGTGCGCGGTAGCCGCACCGGCGTGTTCGGCGGAGTGATGTACGGCGACTACGGCGCGCGGCTGCCCGAGGCGCCCAAGGAGTACGAGGCGTTCCTGCGCAACGGCAGCGCGGGCAGCGTCGCCACCGGGCGGGTGGCGTACACCCTCGGGCTCGAGGGGCAGGCGGTCACTGTCGACACGGCGTGCTCGTCGTCCCTGGTGTCGCTCCACCTGGCGGCCCAGGCGCTCCGCCGCGGGGAGTGCACCCTCGCACTGGCCGGCGGGGTCACCGTGATGGCCACGCCGGGTCTGTTCGTGGAGTTCAGCCGGCAGCGCGGCCTGGCGCCGGACGGCCGCTGCAAGTCCTTCTCGGACGCGGCCGACGGCGCCGGGTTCAGTGAGGGGGCCGGCCTGCTCCTGCTCGAACGGCTGTCGGACGCCCGCCGCAACGGCCATCCGGTGCTCGCTGTCATCCGCGGCAGCGCGGTGAACCAGGACGGTGCCAGCAACGGGCTGACCGCACCGAACGGACCGTCCCAACAGCGGGTGATCCGCCAGGCCCTGGCCGACGCCGGGCTGACCGCCGCCGACGTCGACGCCGTCGAGGCCCACGGCACCGGCACCACCCTCGGCGACCCGATCGAAGCGCAGGCACTGATCGCCACCTACGGCGCGGAGAGGTCCGCGGAGCGGCCGCTGCGGCTCGGCTCGATCAAGTCGAACATCGGGCACACCCAGGCCGCTGCCGGCGTGGCCGGCGTGATCAAGGTGGTGCTCGCGCTGCGGCACGACCTGCTGCCGCGCACACTGCACGCCGGCGCACCGAGCACCCACGTGGATTGGAGCGCCGGCACTGTGGCGCTGCTCAACGAGCCGGTGCAGTGGCCGGGCGGCGACGTCCCGCGCCGCGCCGCGGTGTCCTCGTTCGGCATCAGCGGCACCAACGCCCACCTGATCATCGAACAGGCCCCCGACGCCAGCAGCGCCGAACCGACGGTCGACGCCCCCGTTCCGGCCGTGGTGCCCTGGACGGTCTCGGCCCGGACCGCGGCGGCGCTGCGGGACCAGGCCGCTCGGCTGCACGCGCACCTCAGCGAGCGGCCGGAACTCGGCCTCGCCGCCGCCGGGCGGGCACTGGCGACCACTCGCACCCGGTTTGACCACCGCGCCGCGGTCGTCGCCGCCAACCGCGCAGACCTGCTGGGCGGTCTGGCCGCACTGGCCGCGGGAGAGCGGGCCACCAACGTGGTGAGCGGCTTCGCCGGCACCCCACCACGTACCGCTTTCCTGTTCACCGGGCAGGGCAGCCAGCGTCCCGGCATGGGACGGCAGCTCGCGGCCGAGTTCCCGGTGTTCGCCGCCGCCCTGGACGAGGTCTGCACGCACCTCGACCCGCACCTGCCGCGGCCGTTGCGCGAGGTGATGTTCGCCGATTCCGACAGTGCCCTGCTGGACCGCACCCAGTACACCCAGGCCGCGCTCTTCGCCCTGGAGACGGCCCTGTTCCGGCTGCTCGAACACCTCGGTCTGCGCCCGGACCTGGTCGCCGGCCACTCGATCGGCGAAATCGCGGCCGCGCACGCCGCCGGAGTCTTCACCCTCGCCGACGCGTGCCGGCTCGTCGCGGCTCGCGGCCGACTGATGGAGTCCGCCCGCGAGGGCGGCGCCATGGTCGCTGTGCAGGCCAACGAGGAGGAGCTGCTCGCCTCGATCGACACTCCGGAGACGGTCGCCGTGGCCGTGCTGAACTCGCCCGCCTCGGCGGTGCTCGCCGGAGACGAGGCGGACGTGCTGCGGATCGCCGAGGGGTGGCGTGGCCGCGGCCGCAAGACCCACCGGCTGCGGGTGAGCCACGCCTTCCACTCGCCGCACATGGATTCCGTGCTGGCCGAGTTCGAGGCGGTGGCCCGCGAGCTGAGCTACGCGCCGCCGCAGATCACCGTCGTCTCCACTGTCACCGGGCAGGTGGCCCGCGAGGAGCTGGCGACCGCAGGCTACTGGGTACGGCAGGTCCGGCAGACCGTACGCTTCGCCGACGCCGTCACCTGCCTGCACGGCCAGGGCGCGAGCATCTACCTGGAGCTGGGCCCGGAGCCGACGCTGACGCAACTGGTGCCCGAGTGCCTGCCGGGCAGCACCCCGGTCCTGGCGCCGGTCCTGCGCGGCCGCCGGCCCGAGCCGCTCACCTTCGGCCTCGCGGTGGCCCACGCGTACGTGCACGGCGCCACTGTGGACTGGGCGGCGTTCCTGCCCGGCTCGGGCGAGGTGCCGACACCGCTGCCGACGTACGCCTTCCGCCGCCGCCGCTACTGGCTCGACGCGCCCGGCGTCCCCCCGGCGGGTTGGCTCGACGGGCTAGCGGTCGCGGCCCCCGACGACCCGGACGAGACCGGGCCGATTCGGCATCGCCTGACGTCGGTGCCGGCCGGTGACCGGGAGCCGTACCTCTTCGACCTGGTCCGCCGGCACGCCGCTGGCGTGCTCGGCCACGCCACCACCGACGAGGTCGACGACGACGCGGAGTTCATGGCCCTGGGCTTCTCCTCGTTCACCGCGCTGGAGTTGCGCAACCTGCTCTGCGCGGAGACCGGGCTGGCCCTCCCGCCGGTCGCCATCTACGAGCACCCCACCGTGGCCTCGCTGGTCCGCTATCTCGACGCGGAACTCGCCGCCGCCGAGTTGGTCGTCCAGGAGGCCGCATGACCACGCCGGCCGTCCCCCGGGTCGCCGTGGCCGAGCCGGATCCGCGTACTCCGGGGGCCTGCCCCGGCCGGCACGGCAACACCCCGCTCTAGCCCGTTCGACCGAAGGAGTGCCATGACCAGATCAGTCGTCATCGCCGGTGGTGGACCCGCCGGCCTGTTGCTGGCCGGCGAGCTTGCGCTGGCCGGCGTGGACGTCGAGGTGATCGAGCGCCGGAGCGTGCCACCGGAACGCTGTGACGGCATGGCGGTCCACGCCCGCTGCCTCGAGACGCTCGACCTGCGCGGGCTGGCCGCGCCGGTACGCGACCACCTGTTCCCGTGGCCGCGTACGCCGTTCTCGCTGCTCTGGCTCGATCTGGACGCCGGCAGCGAGCGGGACCTGACGTACGGCTTCCCGCAGGTCCGCCTGGAGGCGGTGCTCGCGGCGCGGGCCGAGCAACTCGGCGCCCGGATCAGTCGGGGTGCCGAGGTGACCGCCTTCGCGCAGGACGAGGACGGGGTGACAGTGACAGTGCGCTCCGCCGGGGACGAGCGGCAGGTGCGCGCCTCGTACCTGGTCGGCTGCGACGGGCCGGACAGCGTGGTGCGAACGCTGGCCGGGATCACCTTGGACGGGAGCCTGCCGGCCTACTACGGCATCCTCGGGGACGTCACGCTCACCGACGACCTGCACGAGCTGTTCGACGCCGGGCCGCGGCCGGGCGGCCTGTTCGGTGCGCTGCCCATCGAGCCCGGAAAGATCCGGCTGATGTCCATCGAGTTCGATCGTGAACCGGTGCGGGACGCCGCGCCACCGACGGCGGCCGAGCTGGCCGCGAGTCTGGGCCGGCTCACCGGCCGGGTGCCGAAGATCGACGACACTCACTACATCTCCCGGTTCGGACACGCCACCCGGCTGGCCGACCGGTACCGCTCCGGCCGGGTGCTGGTGGCCGGCGACGCCGCCCACCAGCTCTTCATCTCCGGTACGCAGGGTTTGAACACCGCCATCCAGGACGTGATGAACCTGGGTTGGAAGCTCGCGGCGGTGGTCAACGGATGGGCGTCCGAGGAACTGCTGGACACGTACGAGGCCGAGCGCCGCCCGGTCGGTGCCCGGATGGTCCGGCACGCCGAGGCCACCCTGACGCTGCTGCACCCACTGACCCGGCTGACCGCGCTGCGGGAGCTGTTCGGCGATCTCATCGAGATTCCGGAGGTGAGCCGACGGCTGCTCCGCATGCCCACCGAGGTCAGATACCCGCTCGGCAACGACCATCCGCTGATTGGTACGCAGGTGCCGCCGATGGACGTCCACACCGCGGAGGCCCACCGGCCGTTGGCGGAGTTGTTCCACGACGGGCGCGGGGTACTACTGCTGAGCGATGGGGTGACCGGCGACACCCCGACTCGTTCCGACCGGGTGCGCGTGGTGACCGTCGAGCGCCACCCGGATCTGGACGCCGACGCGGTCCTGCTGCGGCCGGACGGGCACGTGGCGTACGCCGGGCCGGTCGGCGGCGCGCTCGACGCGGCGCTGAGCCGCTGGTTCGGCGCGGCGGACCGCGCTGCGGTCGGCTCGCCCGCCTGACCGGGCGCCTGTCGGAGGGGTCACCCGGCCTGGGCCGGGTGACCCCGTTCCTGCTCGTCGCTTCCCGGTCCGCCGGTCCCGGCGAGGACGTCACCGGTCACTCCACCGAAGCGTCCACGCGAAGATCTCCCGGAGCGGATCCGCTCCGGGAGATCTTCGCGTCCGGTGGTCAGCCGCAGACGGTGAGGCTTGAGGCGAAGAGGGTCACGCCTGCCTCGGTGGCGCCGACGACCTGGAAGTGGCGGGCGCCGGTCTTGCCGGCGTACCGCCCGGTGAGCCCCACCGCGGTCGCCGTCTGATCCTCGCCGCTGCCGGCCGAGGCGATCAACACCTGAGCGGTCCACGACACCCGACCGTCGGTGTATGTGTCGACCGCGACGATCCGCTCGTACAGAGCGCCGTCCGACCCGGTGTAGATCAGCGCGCCGCCGTCCGCGGTGCCGATCTGCACTCCGGACGCGTTGAAGATCTCGTTGTGGAAGGTGACCCGGTCCCCCGGGCCCTCACCCGGTGTGCCGGTGTCGTAGAAGGTGAAGTGCGCGGTCTCGGAGATCGGGTTGCGCACCACACAGGAGTGGGTGGCATCCGCCGAGGCCGCACCGGGCGTGCCGAGCACCGCGACACCGGCAGCGCCGACCAACACGGCGGCCGCCGTGGCGATCCGTCGCACATCAAGCACATTCATCGTCTGTCCAATCCGGGAAAGGAACGGGTCGGGACGATGATCCTGCGGCGTACTTAAGCGGGATTTGGCTGAGGCTTTCGTCGGTCGGACGAAGCGGACCGCCGCCACGAGATCGAGGCGTCTGAGTTCCCGGCGCAGGTGGGTGTCCGCCGCTCACGGGCAACTCCCGCGAGCGGCGGCTCCTTGCCGTCACTCGGTTCGCAGTGCCACCGCGACCCGGGTCTTCGCCGCCCAGCCGGCCGGCAGCAGGGCACCGACCACGGCGATGATCAGGCCACCGAGACCGAAGAGCAGCAGGTCGAGTGAGCCGTACACGTCGAGGACCGAGCCCGGCAGGCGGAAGCCCACGCTGCTCGCCATCTCGGTGATGACAGTGCGTTGCAGCAGCACGCCGACCGCCGCACCGACCGCGCCGCCGACCAGACCGGTGACCACGACCGAGGCGATGACCATCGCCGTGGTCTGCCGGGGTGTCATCCCGAGCGCCTTGTGCACGCCCAGGTCATGGACGCGTTCCCGGGTTTCCAGGACGACCGTGTTCAGCACCCCGAGGCCGGCGACGACAATCAGCATGAGGCTGAGCAGTCCGGTCAGCGCGCTGATGATGATGATCATCTCGTCGGGATCGTGGTTGAGGCGGTCGGCCACCGCGCCGACCGGGTCCAGTGCCTTCGTCAACGCTGTGGCGTACGCCCCGACGTCGGTGCCGGACTCCACGTTGACGTAGTACATCGACGGTGCCAGCTCCGGCTCGGCCGCGCGCAGAGTGGCGACGTCGGTGACGACCTGCATGCCGTCGTTGTCGGTGTTGAACGCCTCACCGACGATCGTGACGGTGATGTCGACACCTTTGTCGGTCAGCACGATGCTGTCACCCACCCGCTTGCCTGCAGCGGTCAGGAACGGGGTCGAAACGACGATCTGCGCCGGTCCGGTCAGCCAGGTGCCCGACACCATCCGGTAGTAGCGCGCCGAGTCAGGCCCGGTGACCGCGGCCACGTCGAGCTCCCCGGTGATCCCGTCGGCGGTGATCTCGCTGCGAGCCATGCCCAGGTACCCGCCGGTGCCCGCCTGGCCGGCGATCACCCTCTCGATCGCTGCCGGGTCGTCGAACGGCTGCGGCTTCCGTGGACCCGACGGCGGTCCTCCCTGCGGCATCCGGTGCGGTGCCCCGACCTGGACGTCGGCGATGTCCTCGACCTCCTGGATCCGGTTCAGCGACGTACCGAGACCGACCGCGAAGGTGACCGCGGCCGCACCGAACGCGATCGCGGCGACGACGCTGACCGCTCGTACCGGTCGGGCGAAGGGGTGGGCCAGGCCGAGCGTCACCGGCCGGGAGATCGGCAACCGGCTGGTCAGGCGGGCCGCCCACTGACCGCGGCCGGGCCGTGGGGTACGCCCGACGGCGAGCGCGTCGACGCTGCGCAACCGGCCGGCCCGGGCCGCGGCGGCCAGGGCGGTCACGGCCACGAGGGTGAGCGCGCCGCCGGCCACGACCGCGTCGACCCAGAGCGCGACCCCGTTGTCGTTCGTACCGTAGAGCTGGTTGGTCTCCGCGAGGATCGGCACTGTCAGGAGGTTGCCGGCGACCACACCGAGCGCCGCACCGACAGTGGCCGGGATGAGCGCCTGCCCCACGTACGCCCGGACCACCTGGGCTGGCGTGAAGCCGAGCGCCTTGAGGATGCCGATCCGGTGGGTGGCGGTGGAGACCGCGCCGGCGATCACGTTACCGATGATCAACACCGCCATGACCACGCCCAGCAGGCCGAAGGCGATCAGGAACGGCACCAGCAGGACGGTCTCGCCGGTCGCCTCCCGGCGGACATCAAGCCACGACACGGCGCTGGCGAGCGCGGCGGCGGGGACGGTCGCCTCCACTGCCGTCCGGCCGGTCTGGACCTGGTCGGCAGTGCTGGCCGCCCCGAAGCGGTAGAGCATCTGGTAGGTGCGGGGACCGCCGGGTCCGGTCCAGGCCGCGAGCTGCGCCGGGGTGGTCCAGGCGTCGGCGGTCTGGCTGGCCGACCGGGCGATCCCGACGACGGTCACCGCTGGGCTGCCGGGCGCGTCGGACACCTTCCACTGCTGGCCAACCACCTGCGGCGGCAACCACATGCGGTCCCCCGTGGCCAGCACGATCTCCCCGGGGCCGGTCGCCCACCGGCCCTCGACGACGGTCACCCGGTCGACCGCGCCACCCGGGTCGGCCCGCCCGACGACGTTCACCGGCGGTGCCGGGTTGCCCATGGAGGCGGTCAGGTTCAGCTGCGCGTTCGGAAACGGTCCCGCCGACGCGGCGACACCGGCGGCGCTCGCTGACGCCGTCAGCTGCGCCTCGGTGACCGCGAGGGCGTTGAACTGGGCGGTGAGGTGCGCGCCCCGCTGCTGACCGAAGGCCCGGTCGAAGGGTCCCTGGGAGGCCACCATCAGCGAACCGCCGAGGACAGCCGAGGTCACCGCGATCATCACGACCAGGCCGATCACGACCGTCTGGACGCGTCGCCGACCGACCCCGGCCCGGACCACCCGAGCCAACGCGCTCATCGGACCCGCTCCACCGCGGAGTCGGCGGCGACCTGCCCGTCGAGGAGCTGGACGGTCCGGGTCGCGCACGTCTCGGCGAGAACCAGGTCGTGGGTCACCACCACGATGGTCTGCCCGTCGGCGTGCAGCTCGGTCAGCAGCCGCATGACGTCCTCGCCGGAGGCGGTGTCCAGCGCCCCGGTCGGCTCGTCGGCCAGCAGCAGCGCCGGCCGGTTCATCAGCGCGCGGGCGACGGCGACCCGCTGCCGTTCACCACCGGAGAGCCTCCCCGGGTACGCGCCGGCGTGCCGCTGCACGCCGAGCCGGCCGAGCAGCTCGGTCGCCCGGCGCTGGGCGGCGCCTCGGCCCATCCCGGCCAGCTGTGCCGGCAGCATGACGTTGTCGGCGACGGTCAGGTCGTCGAGGAGGTTGAAGAACTGGAACACCAGCCCGATCCGGGCCCTCCGGTACCGGGCGGAGGCCGCCTCGCCGAGTTCGTCGACCCGCACCCCGTCGACTGTGACAGTGCCGGTGCTCGGCCGGTCCAACCCGGCCACCAGATTCAGCATCGTCGACTTGCCGCTGCCGGACGGGCCGAGGATCGCCACCGCCTCGCCGGCCGCGACGCTCAACGACACCTCACGCAGCGCCGGCGGCCCTTCGTCGTACCGGCGTGTCACCTCGTGCAGTTCGATAAGCGGTGTGGTCATGTCCCCGTCTCCTCAGGTGGTGGTGAGCTGGCGAGGCTGACGCTAGGGGCGGGTACGAGTCGGACACATCGGCAGCGAGAGGCATCTTCGGTACCGCATCCGGATGAGCGGTGGCGGCGTCATCCCTGCGAGGTAGGCGTGCGATGTAGCGACACCGCTCTCCCGGCGGATAGGCACCGGCGCGGTCGGCACCGAGAATGAACCGATGACGGGGCGTGCGATGGTGGTCCGGCTGTGGGCCCACCTCCGGTCCCTGGCTCGTCCGGTCGGCCAGCTGCCACCGTTGTCGCGCCGGGGGCAGCTGTTCGACGCGCTTCTGGCGCTCGGGCTCGGTCTCCTCGCGATCCAGGCGGGTTCGGGTGACGGTGACCGGCCGGAGCCGCACCACGTCGAGTTCGATCGGAGCGAGCTCTGGCGGGGTGAGCCACTGCCACCCGACCCGGTGTGGCCGCCCTTCCTGCCGGTCGAGGACGACGGGACCGGCTGGACGGCGGCGCTGCTCATGCTCGTCGTACTGCCGTTGCTGTTTCGCCGCCGGTACCCGTTGGGGACGCTCTGGGTGGTGCTGGCGAGCGCGGTGCTGGTCGACGACAATCCGGCCGCGCTGCGGCTGTCCTTCTTCGCCTGCGTGGTGGCCGGCTACAGCGCCGCTGTGTTCAGCCCGTACAAGATCCTGGCGTTGGCCAGTCTGCCGGCGGCCGCGATTCTGCACGCCGGGTTGCAGTCGGACGCCAGCTCGGTGTCCGACAGCGCGGTACCGTTCCTGATCCTGCTGCCGATCGCGGTGGCGGCCGAGGGGCTTCGCCGGTGGAAACAGCATGCCGACGAGGGCCGGGCGCGGATGTCGGCCATGGAGCACGAGCAGGTCGAGGCGCTGCGCCGGGCGACGGAGTTCGAACGGGCCCGGATCGCCCGGGAGTTGCACGATGTGGTGACCCACAACGTCAGCGTGATGGTGATTCAGGCGGGCGCGGCGCGCAAGGTGATGGAGTCCAGGCCCGAGGACGCCCGGGCGGCGCTGCTCGCGGTCGAAGCCGGCGGCCGGGCGGCGATGACCGAGCTGCGGCACGTGATGGGGCTGCTCACGATGGACGGCGACGTGCTGGGGCAGGAGGGCGCGGCCGAGCTGGCCCCGCAGCCCGGCCTCGATGGGCTGGACGCGCTGGTGCGGCGGGTGCGCGACTCGGGGGTCGAGGTCGAGCTGGTCGTGCGTGGGCAGCGGGGGCCGCTGCCGTCCGGCATCGAGCTGACCGTGTACCGGCTGGTGCAGGAGGCGTTGACGAACGCCGTCAAACACGCTGCCGGCGCATCCGTCCGCGTGCTCGTCGACTACGCCGGGACCCACCTGCGGGTCGAGGTGACCGACACCGGCGGCCGAGCCGGCGCGACCGCCGGTACCGGCACCGGGCGCGGGCTGATCGGTCTGCGCGAGCGGCTGGCGGTTTACGGTGGCACGGTGCAGGCGGGTCCACGACTCACCGGTGGATACCGGGTCCAGGCCCTGATCCCGGTGGACAATGCCATGATCGACGGCGTCCCGGGCGGCGGCCGGACGGGCACACCTCTGGGGGGCACGGCATGACCGCAGCGCTGCGGGTGGTGGTCGCTGACGACCAGGCGTTGGTCCGGGCCGGGTTCCGGATGATCCTGACCGCGGACGGGATCGACGTGGTCGCCGAGGCGACGACCGGGGTCGAGGCCGTCGAGGCGGTCCACCGGCACCGGCCCGACGTGGTCCTGATGGACATCCGGATGCCCGACCTGGACGGTCTCGCGGCCGCCCGCCAGATCCTCGCCGGCGCTGGCGAGGCGCCGCGCATCATCATGCTCACGACCTTCGACCTCGACCAGTACGTGTACGCGGCACTGACCGCGGGAGCGAGCGGCTTCCTGCTCAAGGACGTCACCCCGGAGCATCTGGTCGGTGCGGTCCGGCTGGTCCGCTCCGGCGACGCGCTGCTGGCGCCGGCGATCACCCGGCGGCTGGTGCAGCGGTTCGCCCAGCGCGACTCCGACCCGCCGGCCATCCACCGGGACCTGGCCGCTCTGACCCCGCGCGAGTTGGAGGTGCTGGGCCTGCTGGCCCACGGCCTGAGCAACGCCGAACTCGCCGGCCGCCTGCACCTGTCGGAGGCGACAGTGAAGACGCATGTCGCCCGGATCCTGGCCAAGTTGGGTCTCCGCGACCGGGTCCAGGCCGTGGTCGTCGCGTACCGGACCGGTCTGGTCGCCCTCTGACCCTGACCGCCCGCCTCCACCTCCACCGCCGCAACAACGACGCCAAACCTCGGCCGGACGCTGAGCAGGTCACCGGCTAGATTTCCTTGACACACATCGATGTTAACGCCAACATTATGACCGCTACCTGGGCGCAACACCATCGACATGTTTCCGTCCCGCTCGCGCTTCTTCTCCGACGGTGTGCCGCAGGTCGGCCGCCCGCGGTGGCGTCGCCACCAGGCGCGACCCCAACCGGTCCGCTGTCACCGCGCGGCGATCAACCGGATCGGCCACGACGCGTCGGCCGGCGCTGCCGCACCGACAAACGGGTCGCTCACGAACCGCACGGAGGACAGATGCCGCTGCCACTCCCCCGCACCGATCCAGCCACCCGCCGAGCCATCGGTCCGGGGCGCGCCGACCGCCGTGGCGGCCGGCGCCTACGGTCGGTCGTGGCCACCGTGCTGGTGGTGCTCGCCGTCTCCGCCGGGCTGCCAGCGGCGGGGCCGGCGCAGGCCGCACCCGCCGTCAACTACACAAACCCGCTGGTGAACCAGCGGGCCGACCCGCACATCTTCCGGCACACCGACGGCTACTACTACCTGACCGCCACGGTGCCGCAGTACGACCGGATCGTGCTGCGACGTGCGACCACCCTGCAGGGGCTGGCGACGGCGGCGGAGTCGACGATCTGGAGCCGGCACACCAGCGGAGAGATGGGCGCCCACATCTGGGCACCGGAGATCCACTTCATAAACAACAGGTGGTACGTCTACTTCGCCGCGGGCCGGACCGACGACGTGTGGCGAATCCGGATGTACGCGCTGGAGAACGCCAGCGCGAATCCGCTGACCGGCTCGTGGACCGAACGCGGACGGATCACGACTCCCTGGGACACCTTCAGCCTGGACGCCTCCACCTTCGTCGCGAACGGGGTGCGCTATCTGACCTGGGCCCAGCAGGAACCGGGCCTCTCCAACAACTCCAACGTCTACCTCGCCCGGATGGGCGCCAACCCCTGGCAGATCACTGGCACCGTGACCCGGCTCGTCGTGCCGACGTACGACTGGGAGACCCGCGGCTACCGGGTCGCCGAGGGACCGGCGGTGGTCCAGCGCAACGGCCGCATCTTCCTGACCTACTCGGCCAGCGCCACCGACGCCAACTACTGCCTCGGGATGTTGAGCGCCTCCACCACCGCGAACCTGCTCGACGCCGCCTCCTGGAGCAAGAGCCCCAACCCGGTGTTCGTCAGCAACGCGGCCACCGGCCAGTACGGCCCCGGCCACAACTCGTTCACCGTCTCCGAGGATGGGCAGAGCGACATCCTGGTCTATCACGACCGCAACTACCGCGACATCAGTGGCGATCCGCTCAACGATCCGAACCGGCGGACCCGGCTGCAGAAGGTGTACTGGAACGCCGACGGCACCCCGAACTTCGGCATCCCGGTGCCCGACGGGGCCACCCCGGTTCGGCTGCGCTCCCACGACCTGGCCAGCAGCTACATCCGGCACTACGACTACCGGGCGCGAGTCGAGCCGAACGTGACCAATCTGGCCGACTCGCAGTTCCGGATCGTCACCGGCCTCGCCGGCGGCGGGTCGGTGTCGCTGGAGTCGACAAACTTCCCCGGGTACTTCCTGCGCCACCGGGGCTTCGCCCTGTACGTCGAGAAGAGCGACGGTTCGGCCCTCTTCGGCGGCGACGCCAGCTTCCGCCGCCAGTCCGGCCTCGCCGACAGCGCCGGGATCTCCCTGGAGTCCCAGAACTACGCGGGCCGGTATGTACGCCACCGCGACGGACTGCTCTACGTCGAGGCGGTCAGTTCGAGCGCCGAGCGCGCCTCGGCCACCTTCCACCTGGAATAGCCGCGCACCGGCTGCGGCGTCCGCGGCCGTCGACACCCGTCCAGGCTCGCCGAAGGCCGATCCAGCAAGGAGGATTGATGCCGTACACCATCCTGAGAAGACCGTCGGTCCGTCGAGGTCGGCGTCGGGGCCTGGCGCTGGCCGTGGTCACCGCGCTGGTCGGCGCGGTCGGCGCCGTTCTGGTCGGCGCACCGCCGGCAGCGGCGGCGAGCATCGACACCAACGCCTCCTACGTCCTGGTCAACCGACACAGCGGCAAGGTGCTCGACGTCCGGGACACCTCGACGGCAGACGGCGCCGCGCTCCAGCAGTGGTCCCGTAACGACGGCGCGTGGCAACAGTTCCAGTTCGTCTCCTCCGGCGGCGGTTACTACCGCCTCAAGGCGCGGCACAGCGGCAAGGTCGTCGACCTCTTCGAGTGGAACACCGCCGACGGCGCCGAGTACCGCCAGTGGTCCGATCTGAACGGCACCAACCAGCAGTTCCAGGTCCTCGACTCCGACGGCGGCCACGTCCGGCTGATCAACCGCCACTCCGCCAAGGCACTTGAGGTGTGGGAGCGGTCCACTGCCGACGGCGGCCGGATCAGTCAGTACACCGATGTCAACGGGGCGAACCAGCAGTGGCAGCTGGTCGCGGTCGGCGGTGGCGGCACACCACCGACCACCGGCTGTGGCAGCGGGTCGAGCAACGCCGAGGCCGTCCTGAGCGGGAGCACCTGGACGGCCCGGAATGGCTCGTCGACCGTCTACTCGGGTTCGGACATGCTGTCGGCGATGCAGGCGGCGGTCAACTCGCTCTCGGCGGGTCGTACGTCGAAGCAGCGGGTGATGGTTCGCGGCTCCGGCTCGATGAGCGCCGGCTCACGGTTGTCGCTGCCGTCGTACACGACGCTGGCCGTGTGCGGCACGATCAACGTGACCGGGTCGGGCTCGGGCGACCAGGCGCCGGTGTACTCGCGGGGGACCACCGACGTCGAGGTGCAGAACCTCACGCTGACCGGTTCGCCGTTGTACGGGATCTTCATGCGCAACGTGAACAACCTGACCCTCGGGCAGATCGACATGCGACTCTCGGCCGGTCTGGGCGTCCGCATCGACAACCACGGTGGAGACCGAGCGGTCAAGGTGCGCAACGTCCGCATCGACAGCGTGTACGTGTCCGGGACCGGCACCCACGGCGTGGAGACGTACGGCGTGGACGGTCTGACGATCGGCACGGTCACGGCGCGGAACACCCGGGACTCCGGCCTGCTGCTCAACGACACGATCAACGCCACGATCGGCACTGTCGACGCGCAGAACGCCGGGGCGGGAACCGGGTACGCGGCGTTCCGGATGGCCAACCGCAACGGCCGGGTGGGCAACTCGTACCCCACGAACATCCGGGTCGGAACCGTGCTCGCGTCCGGGGGTGGTCGGGGGATCTTCTGCGTGTCCGAGTCCGGTGGCGCGGTCATCGACCGGGTGACGATCTCGAACACGGGGAACAACGCGATCCTGGTGGAAAACTGCTACAACGTCGTCATCGCCGGGGTTTCCGGGACGGTGACGGGCGGCGGCGAGGTACGGATCGCCTCGCGGACCGAGTTTCCGATCTCCTCCGGCATCCGGTTCCAGAACCTGACAGTCAGCGGCACCAACATCACCCAGAGCCCCTGCGGTGGGGCGAACAACACGATCAGCAACGTCACGCGGGTCAACTCGACGCTGACCTGGTGTTGACCCGAGAAGGAGCGGCCGCCCGGGTTCGGGCGGCTGCTCTCGCTCAGCTCACCGACGACGGCGGGCCATCCACTGCCAGATGTGGGTGCCGTTGCGGCTCGGGTCGTTGCGGGCCACGTAGATCCAGGACCAGTGGCCGGGGAACTGGTAGCCGTTCCAGACGACGTGGTCGTACAGGCTGATCAGCGATCCCGGGATGAGGTCGTGGGCGTGGATCGTGTTGGTCTCCGGTGGCACGGTGTCGTCGTCGCGCGAGGTGACCAGCCAGGTCGGCGTCCGAATCGTCGCCAGCTCCGTGTCGGTGATCAGCGGCGGGCCGGCCCCGTCGAGCGGCTCGACGACGCCGCAGATCGGCACCGACGCGGCGAACAGGTCGGGATAGGCAACTGTCATCTCCAGGGACATGTAGCCGCCGTTGCTGCAACCGACCACGTAGATCCGGTCGGGGTCGACGCGCTCGCGGCGTACGAGGTCCTGGACGATCTCGCGGATCAGCGGGGCGAACCGGGGACCGTCCTCCATCCAGTAGGAGGTGCTCTGCGGAGCCACGACGTACGCGCCGGAGAAGATCCGCTGCGCCTGCGGAGTGGCGAAGCCGAGCGCCCCCCGGTTGGCGCGGAGCGTGGTCTCGTTGTCGTAGTAGTCGTCGGGCAGCGAGGCACCCTCGCCGGCGCCGTGCAGCCAGAGAATCAGCGGCCGCCTACCGTGCCGGGGCGAGTGGTCGGGGGAATACAGCCGGTACTTCAGGCCCGAGCCCGAGACGTGGTGGCTGAAGGCGTCCACCTCGGGGTTCGACAGCCGTCCCTGCACGAAGCGCGTGATGGTGACCGGCGAGCCGTGGCGTCGGGCGATCGGGGTGTTCTGCGTGATGGTGTAGACGAGGTCCAACCGGACGTTGCGGCCCCTGCTCAGGATGTAGCCGAGGGTGCCACCGCCGGGTTGACCTTCGGCGTGGCTCAGCTCCAGCACGATGTTGCCGTGCCGGTCGAGCCGGGTCGCGGTCACCGCACGGTCCAGGTCGTACTCGCTGAAGATCTGATCGCCGGGAGCGATCGGAATCGGGCTGGTGGCCTTGGCGTGCACGCTGAACGTGCCGGGGGTCAGCCCGGCCGGGTCGATCGGTCCGAGCCGGCCGGTGTCGAGGGTGACCGAGGTGACCTGCTCACCGCCGTCGAGCGTTGTCGCGTCGAGGGTGAAGCTCACGCTTGTCGGATGGTGGTCACCGGCGTGGGCGGGGCGACCGGGCAGGGCCAGGCCGATGGCGGCACCGGCCCCACCGACCAGAACGGTGCGACGAGTGACAGACGTGGACATGCGGCCCCCGTAGCTTGCGGCGTAGACGTTCGTCGATGAGATCTCAACGTAACGCCGCCGAGATCCGCTGGCAACCGGTGCCGGCACGAGCGATCAGGGCGCTCCACGTCCTGGGAGCTGAAGACGCCCTGATCGGTCACGGGAGGAAGGCCGCCCGCCCCGTCAGCTCAGGCGCTCGAACACGGAGAACGGGTAGACCCAGGCGGGGTTGAAGATGAGCCCCAGCCGGTGCAGGTACCGCTGGCAGGCGCTCGGCTGCGCCGGGTCGGGGCAGAAGGTCACCCACAGCTCGGAGTAGCCATCCTTCTCGGTCGGGCTGTAGTTGACGATCTGGTCGCGCACCACGAACTGCATCGAGGTCAGTCGGGGGTCCTGCACGTCGTTGGGGAAGGAGAGCGAGGTGTCCAGGCCGTACAGCACGATCTCGTTGGCGAAGAGGCAGACACTCGCCTGGAAGTACAGCTCGTAGATGGTGGTGTAGGTGACTGTCTCGTAGACCTCCTCGGAGACCTCCTCGCGATAGCAGGGGGTGCCCGGCGGGAACGCCGGCGGCGTGGGCACCCGGATCGCGTTTGTCGTCATGTCACCTGTGGTGCGGGCCGCCCGGCCCGACGATGTCGCCCGCAGGCCGCCGTCGGCGCAGGCCGCCTTCGTCTTGCAGGTGGCCGCGTCGGGCGCCGCCGACGCGGCCGCCGCCGGCACGGCGAGCGTCGCCGCGAGCACGGTCAGGGCCAGGACCAGAGACTTGAGATGTACGGACACATGACCTCCAATGGTTCGATCAGTGCGCTCTGCACCCGAGCAGGATCGCCGATTGGGCCTTGCCTCTGGCCGGGATTCCGTACACCGCCGTACATTGACGTACGTCAGTTGTCGACTGTGGAGGGCCGGGCGCTGGATGCCACCGGGGCGCAAACGCTCGACGACCTGGCCGGACTGTTGCGGGCGTTGCGGCGCAGGCACGCACGTCAACTGGGCGACGGTGAGCTGACCTATCGGGAGTTGGCCACCCGCACCGGCTGGTCACACACGGCCGTCGCGGAATACCTCACCGGAAAGACGCTGCCGCCCACCGACCGGCTCGACGCTCTGGTGCGGCTGCTCGGCGCCACGCCGGCCGAGCAGGGCGCGCTGGCCACCGCCCGGGATCGGATCGAGGAGAGCCGCCGCCGTGCGCCGCGCGCGCCGGACCAGATGGTGCCCCGGCAGTTGCCCGCCGACGTGGCCAGTCTCGCCGGCCGCGACGACGAACTGGCCAGGCTCGACAAGCTCGTCGCCGCGCCCACAGCCGTCGTGGTCGCCGCGATCTCGGGCACCGCCGGGGTGGGTAAGACCGCGCTGGCCGTGCACTGGGCCCACCGCGTCGCCGACCGGTTCGACGACGGTCAGCTCTACGTCAACCTGCGCGGCTTCGACCCGGGCGGGCAGGCCCTGAGCGCGGCGACGGCGCTGCGCGGTCTCCTCGACTCGCTCGGCGTACCGGCCGCGCGGGTGCCCGCCGAACTCGACGCCCAGGCCGCCCTGTATCGCAGCGTGCTGGCCGGCAGGCGGATCCTCATCGTGCTGGACAACGCCCGCGACGCCGAGCAGGTCCGTCCGCTGCTGCCCGGCACACCCGCCACGCGGGTACTGGTGACGAGCCGCGACCAGCTCACCTCGCTGGTCAGCCTCGACGGCGCGCACCCGCTCCCACTCGACCTGCTCACCCGCGACGCGGCCGGCGACCTGCTCACCAACCGGCTCGGCGTGGACCGGGTGGCCGCCGAACCGGAGGCCGCCGAGGCGATCATCGCCGCCTGCGCACGCCTACCGCTGGCGTTGGGCATCGCCGCGGCCAGGGCGCAGCTGTCCGGTTTTCCGCTGGCCACCCTCGCGAGCGAGTTGGGGACCGCCGGTCAGCGCTTCGGCGTACTGGACGCGGGTGACGTGGTCGGCGAGGTGCGGGCGGTGTTCTCCTGGTCGTACACCTCGCTCACCCCGCCAGCGGCCGGGCTGTTCCGGCTGCTGGGTCTGCACCCCGGCCCGGACATCACGGTGCCCGCGGCGGCCAGCCTGGCCGGTCTCCCGGCGGATGCGGCCCGCCGGTTGCTTACCGAACTGACCCGCGCCAACCTGCTCGGCGAGTACCGGCCCGGCCGGTTCACCGCACATGACCTGTTACGGGCGTACGCCACCGAACTCAGCGACGACACCGATCCCGAGCCGGACCGCAGGGCCGCCACGACTCGACTGCTCGACCACTACACCCACACCGCCCACGCCGCCGACGAACTGCTGCGCCCACACAGCGACCCGGTGGACCACCTCAGGACCGCGCCGGTGGCCGGCGTGCTCTCCGATCGGCCCACCACCCACGCGGAGGCGATGGCCTGGCTGACGGCCGAACACCCGGTGCTGCTCGCCGCGCTGCGCCAGGCCACTGACGCCGGCTTCGACGTGTACGTGTGGCGGCTGGGACGGGCCCTCGACACGTTCCTGGACCGGCAGGGGCACTGGCACGACCGCGTCGAGACCTGTCAGGCTGCCCTGCTCGCCGCCGAACGTCTCGGCGACCCGGTCGCGCAGGCGGTCGCACACCGATTCCTCGCCGGCGCCCACACGGTGGTCGGTCACTACGCCGACGCGCACAGCCACCTCGACCGTGCTCTGGCGCTGTACGTCCTTGGCGGGAACACCGAGGGCGAGGCACGTACGCACCAGAACCTCGCCTCGCTGTGGGACCGGCAGGGCGAGCCGCGCAAGGCCCTTGAGCACTCGACCCGGACCCTCGCCCTGTCCCGGGCCGCCGGCCATCGCAGGGCCCAGGCCGACGCGCTCAACGCGGTCGGGTGGTGCCACGCCCAACTCGGCGAGCACCGCTCGGCCCTGGCGTACTGCGAGCAGGCGCTCGAACTCCTCCAGCAGCTCGGCGACCGCGCGGGCGAGGCCGCCACCTGGGACAGTCTCGGCTTCGCCCACCACCACCTCGACCAGTACGACAAGGCGGTGGAGTGCTACGAGCGCACGCTTGAGCTGACTCGGGACCTCGGCGACCGTTGGGGTGAGGCGGACACCCTCAGCCGGCTGGGCGACACCCGCGCGGCCCTCGGCGACAGCACCTCCGCTCGGGCCGACTGGCAGCGGGCGCTGGACATCTTCACGGCCCTGAACCACCCGGACGCCGCCAGTGTCCGGGCCAGACTCGTGCTCCCGTGAGCACAGCGCGCCCCCGCGCTAGTCGGACGGGGGTCCGGCGCAGCCGGGTGGGTGAGGTCGCTGGGCGAAACGGCTGTCGACCGTCCGCACCGCCATCGCTATAGTGAGTTTCACTATGGAACTGACTACTTTCTGGCGTTGGTGGACGGCCAGCACGACCAGCCACCTCGGCTCGGCGGTCGGCGGGGTGGCCCTGCCGCTGACCGCGCTGGTCGTGCTGGACGCGTCGGCGTTCGACATGGGTCTGATCACGGCGGCCGGCTATCTCGCGTACCTCTTGATCAGCCTGCCGGCGGGAGTCATAGTGCAGCGCCTGCCGCTGCGCGGCATGCAGGTCGCCCTGGACCTGATCCGGGCCCTCGCCATCGCGTCCGTCCCGCTGGCCTGGTGGTACGACACCCTGACGGTGGCCCAACTGGTCGCTGTCGCCCTTGTCGTGAGCTTCGCCAACGTGCTGTTCGACGTGGCGAACCAGACCTTCCTGCCGGAGATCGTGCCGGCCGCCCAGTTGCAGGCGCGCAACAGCCTCCACTCCGGCACTCTCGCCGCCACCCAGTTGGGCGGGCCGTCCCTGGGCGGGCTCGCTGTGCAACTGTTGGGTGCGGTGCCGACGCTGTTCGTGGACGCCGCCAGCTACCTGGTCTCCGCCGCGCTGCTGCGCACCCTGCCGGCCCGACGGGTGCAGCGACCGGACCAGCGGCCACCGATGGTCACGATGATCCGCGAGGGCTGGCACTACGTGCTGCGCCACCCGATCATCGGGCCGGCCATGTGGGACGCCACAGCGACGAACTTCGTCAACGGCGCCATGCTGGCTCTCTTCCCGCTCTATCTGGTGCGCGAGTTGCACGCATCGCCGCTCCAGGTCGGGCTGCTGATCGCCGCCGACGGGCTCGGCACGCTCATCGGCGCCGCGCTGACCACCCGCTTCACCGACCGGGTCGGCACCGCACGTGGTCTGATCATCTCGGCCTTCGTCGGCGTGGTCGGCGCGCTCATCATCCCGCTGGGCACCGGCGTCGCCGCCTACCTCGCCTTCGCCGTCGGGAATGTCATCTTCGCCGGGTCCACAGTGGTGCTCAGCGTGACCACCCGCACGTACCGGATGCTCGCCAGCCCGCCGGAGCTGCTGTCGCGGGTGATCGCCACTGTCAAGTTCGTCTCCTGGGGTGCCATCCCGCTCGGCAGTCTGCTCGCCGGCGTCCTGGCCGGGCCGCTCGGCGCCCGCACCACCCTGCTGATCTTCGGGGCGCTCACCGTGCTCTCCCCGATCATCTATCTGTCGAGCCCGATCCGCCGGCTGCGCGACCTGCCGCTCGACGCCGCTCCGAAACCCGCCGAGGCCCGGGTCTGAACCGCCCCGCGGTCCGGACGACCGACCTGCCGACCCGACTGTTCCCCCGCGCGGGCAGGCCGCTGTTCCCACCGACCGTCGGTGCACCTCGGTCCGTCCGCATCGGACGCGAGATATCGATGGGAGGTGTAGCCCGAAGTTTCCCGGGGCAAGAACCCGTACATGGAGGAAGCAGCGCAGGGCGAGGGGCAACCGCCCGGTCAGCTGCACCGGACTGGTGAATCCGACCGGACGGGGCTGAGGATCTGGCTCTCGGCAGCCTCCGTCTGATGCGGGCACGGCACAGCCTTCCCGCAGTGGCGCTCGGCGCGGCAGCGCTCGGCGCGACTCTGGGCGCCAGCCCCGCCCACGCCGACACGACGTCGCCGTTGCCGACCGGTCTCCCGCCGGTGGACGTCGCCCCCGCACCACAGCGCAGCACGGTCCGGTTGCCCGACCTGGTCGAGGTCCGACTGACCGTCCCCCTGCCGCTGCCGACCTCGATTCCGCTGCCCCTGCCGTCGGCCCTGCCCGTGCCGACCTCGATCCCGCTCCCCCTGCCGTCGGCCATCCCCGTGCCCCCGCCGTCGGCCGGGCTTTCCACCGACAGACCGATCCGGTCGCCCAAGACACCGCCGCCGTCCTCGCCACGGACCGCACCGGTGCCATCCGCCTCGGTTTCCCCTGCCGCGCGGGTTGCCTCGCGGCCAGCGGCACCACCGCCGACCGCGATGATGGTGACGGCGTCCCGTGGCAGCGCCCACGGCACGTCCGTTGGCCGGGCACCGGATCGGGCACGGACGAGGACGTCCGCTGCCGCCGTACCGACACCCGGCCCGCCCGCGCGCCCCACGTCGGGCCTACCGGCGCTCGCGCTGGCACTCGCGTCGGCACCGGCCGGCACCGGCACCAGCGGTGTCGATCCACCCACGGCAACGGCTGTCGCTCCGCCGTTCACCGCACTGCTGCAACCGGGGCTGACCGTCACCGCCATCGACAAGCGCGCTGCCGGCCGACCGGTGGAACGGGGTCCCCCACCGCCACAGCAACTCCTGATCACCCAGTCGCGTCCACGACACTGATCAGGAGAGTCACATGGAAATAGCAGTCATCTGGGTTCCCGCCACCATCGAGCCGTCGGAGTCCGCGGTCGCGACGTGTCTCGCGCACCTTCGCCGGAACTCCTACCGCTTGGCAGGAATCGTCCGCGCACCGTGGGAGACCGTCGAGCAGACGATGATCGACGGGGACGTGGACGTGGTCGTCATCGCCGACCTCGCCCACCTTCCGCCGGATCGGTCACCCCGGATCGAGGTGGCCACCGCTCCCGGCGTCGATGCGAACGGGGACCGCGCGGTTCGCGACCCACAGCTCGACTGACACCACGAAGCGCCCCGTCCGTCCCGGACGGGGCGCTTCGTCGATCTGGTCGCAGACCACCGGCCGAAGGCTGCCGTGGTGGGTCAGGCCGCGACGGCCGCCCGGACGTCGTCGTCGGCGACGCGCAGCCGGGCCGCGGCCTCCTCCGCTGTGCAGCCCGCCAACAGCAGCACGATTGCCGTCTTGGCGTGCCCGTGCGCCTGGGCGAGCGCCCGGGTGGCGGTGTCGAGGTCGGTGTCGGCGGCCTCGGCGACGATCCGGCGCGCCCGGTCCACGAGCTTCTCGTTCGTGGCGTTCATGTCCACCATCAGATTGCCGTAGACCTTGCCGAGACGGGCCATCGTGGCTGTCGAGAGCATGTTGCAGACGAGCTTCTCGGCGGTGCCGGCCTTGAGCCGGGTCGAGCCGGTGAGCACCTCGGGACCGGTGGGCACCTCGACGGCGACGTCGGCGTACCGGCTGATCACCGCGTCGGAGTTGCAGGCCACGGAGACGGTCGACGCTCCGAGCGCGCGGGCGTGCGCCAACCCGCCGACCACGTACGGCGTACGGCCGCTGGCGGCGAGCCCGACCACCGTGTCGCGGGCGGTCAGGCCGACCGCGTCGAGGTCGGCGACGGCGCCGGCCGGGCTGTCCTCCGCGCCCTCGACGGCGACAGCGAAGGCGCCCGCCCCGCCGGCGAGCAGGCCGAGCACCCGATCGGACGGCGTACCGAAGGTGGGTGGGATCTCGACGGCGTCGAGCATGCCGATCCGGCCGCTGGTGCCGGCACCGAGGTAGATCAGTCGCCCGCCCTGGCGCAGCGACGCCACGACGACGTCGACGGCGGCCGCGATGTCCGGCACGGCCCGGCGGACGGCCAGCGCGACAGTGTGGTCCTCGTCGTTCATCGCGAGGAGCAACTCGGTGGGAGACATCCGGTCGAGATCGCTTGTCTTGTCGTTGCGGGTCTCGGTGCCGAGGGTGCTGAGGTCCACTGGGTGTTCGTTCCTCTCGCTGGTGTTCAGTCGCCGCCCGGCGGGCAGCCGCTCGCCGGTGCGGTCGACGTGGAGCGCGTGCGCGGCTGGCCGCCGCGGTCGGCCTGAGGCGGATGGGTGGCGACGCCGGCGGGCCACCGTTATCCCCCATATCAGCAGGCTGGGACCACAGCGTAGCCAGGCCGGACGGGAACTGGCAAAAAGTTTCGCGATACGCTAGACATGCGTCACTTATTGACAACCCCTGGTTGGGAGCGAGCCGTGCGTCAACTCGACCTTGTCGTGATCGTGCTGTACCTCGTGGTGATCGCCTACGTCGGACTGCGCCTGTCGGGCAGGCAGAAGTCCGCCAAGGACTACTTCGTGGGCGAGGGGCGGCTGCCCTGGTGGACCGTCTCGTTCTCCGTGGTCGCCACCGAAACCAGCGTCCTGACCGTGATCAGCGTTCCCGGTGGCGCTTACAGCGGTCAGGGGTTCGGCAACGTCGAGCTGGCCCTGGGCTACGTGATCGGTCGCGTCGTCGTGGCCGCGGTGCTCATCCCGCTCTACAAGCGCGGTGGCTTCGTCAGCGCCTACCAGTACCTCGGCGAGCGGTTCGGCCTGAAACTCCAGGGCCTGGCGTCGATCACGTTCGTCTTCACCCGCCTGCTCGCCGAGGGCGTACGGCTGTTCGCCTCGGCCATCCCCATCAAGCTGCTCCTCGACGAGTTCGGGCTTCAGGTCGGCTACCAGGCCATCATCGTGGTCCTGACCCTGATCACTGTGGTCTACACCTACCTCGGTGGCATCAAGGCGGTCATCTGGACCGACGCCATCCAGATGGGGCTCTACCTGGGCGGGGCGATCCTGGCCATCGCGGTGCTCAGCCACGCCGTCGGCTTCGACGGCTACTCGCAGGCGCTGGACGCCGGCAAGTTCCACCTCTTCGACACCGACTTCGCCCTCGCGCACGTGCTCACCAGCCCGTTCGCCCTGCCGACCGCGATCATCGGCGGTGCGATCTTCGCGATGGCCAGCCACGGCTCGGACCAGCTGATCGTCCAGCGCATCCTGTCCACCCGCACCCTGCGCGAGGGTCAGCAGGCGATGATCTCCTCGGGCATCTTCGTGGTCATCCAGTTCGCGGCGTTCTCCCTGGTCGGCGCGCTGCTGTGGTCGTACAACAAGGGTCAGACCTTCAAGGAACTCGGCCTGGCCAGCAGTGACAACCTCTACCCGAGCTTCATCCTGCACGCCCTGCCGGTGGGCATCTCGGGCCTGCTGGTGGCCGGCATCCTCGGTGCCGCGATGGGTTCGCTGTCGTCGGCGCTGAACTCGATGTCGAACTCCACAGTCGCCGACTTCATCCACAGCTTCTTCCGGAAGGTCCCGTCGGACGACGCGATGCTGCGGCTCGCCCGGGTGATGACCCTGGTCTGGGCGGTGTTCATGGCGATCTTCGCCTGCGCCTTCAGCTCCAGCACCGGCAACGTCTACCTGACCGGTCTGACCATCGCCGGCTACACCTACGGGGCGCTGCTCGGGGCCTTCCTGCTCGGCCGCCTGGTCAGCCGGGCCAACCAGGTCGACGCGTTCGTCGCGTTCCTCGTCACCGTGGCGGTGATGACCTACATCGTCCGGTATGTCAAGATCGACGTCACGACGGCCGGGCACACCGTCCCCACCGCCATCGCCGCGCAGTGGCTGGTGCCGATCGGAGTCCTGATCACCCTGCTGGTCGGCGCGGTGTCGAGCCGTTTCCACGCGGCCCCGGCAACGCCCTACGACCACCGGCGCAGCGACGAAGCCGACGATCCGGCGGCAGAGCCCGCCGGCCGGGCGTGAAGGAGAACGTGATGCGCGTGATCGGCCTGATGTCCGGGACCTCCTACGACGGCATCGAAGCCGCCGCCGCCGAGTTCGACCTGAGCGGCGACACCCTGCGGATGCGGCCACTGGGCCGGCTCAGCCACCCGTACCCGGATCGGCTGCGCACCCGGATCGCCGCCGCCCTGCCGCCCGCGCCGACCACCACCGAGGCGATCTGCGTGCTGGACACCGGCATCGGCCAGGCCTTCGCCGAGGCCGGCGTGCGGGCGCTCGCGGAACTGTGCGGCGGAGACGCCAACCTGGTCGTCTCGCACGGGCAGACAATGCACCACTGGGTCGACGGCGGGATGGTCCGAGGCACCCTCCAGCTCGGTCAGCCGGCCTGGATCGCGGAGGCCACCGGCCTGCCGGTCGTGGCCGACCTGCGCAGCCGCGACGTCGCCGCGGGCGGCCAGGGCGCACCCCTGGTCGCCCTCTTCGACGCCCTGCTGCTGGCTGGCCTGCCCGGTGTCCCCGCCGCGCTGAACCTGGGCGGCATCGCCAACATCACCGTCGTCGCGCCGGACGCGGACCCGCTCGCGTTCGACACCGGACCGGCCAACGCGCTCCTCGACGCCGCCGTGCGCCACTTCAGCGGCGGCACCGAGGAGTACGACCGGGACGGGCAAGGGGCGGCGGCCGGGCAGGTCAACCCGGCCCTGCTGCGGCGGCTGCTCGACGAGCCGTACTACCTGCTGCCCGGCCCGAAGAGCACCGGCAAGGAGCTGTTCCACAGGCCGTACCTGCTCGCCGCCCTCGCCGACGCGCCCACGCCGGAACCGAACGACGTGCTGGCCACGCTCACCCGGCTGACGGCGGTCACGGTGGCCGACGCCTGCCGCGACCACGGCGTCACCCGCCTCATCGTCTCCGGCGGCGGGGCACACAACCCGACACTGATGGGCATGCTCGTCGACGAGCTGCCCGACGTTCACCTGACGTCCAGCGACGAGGTGGGTGTGCCGTCGGACGCCAAGGAGGCGCTGGCCTTCGCGCTGCTGGGCTACCTGACAGTGCACGGGCTGCCGGGCACGCTGCCCTCGGGCACCGGAGCGCGGCACGCCTCGGTGCTCGGCAGCATCACCCCCGGCCGCCAACCGCTGCGGCTGCCCGCGCCGGCCGAGACCGCGCCCGATCGGCTGCTGATCGACACGCCCGACTGACCACCCCTCCCGGGAGGATCCGCCAATGAGCACAGTCGTACCCGCGCCGACCGCGGCCGGCGTCCGCGCCCGCGAGGTCGCCGAGCTACTGCGCTCGCGCCTCGCTGATCCGACCCGGGCCAGCACCGAGCTGCCCCGCAGGCTGGCGGCGGCGCACGACGCCTCGCCGTACCTGTTCGAGCCGCAGGCCGTGGTGCGCGCCGCCTCGGCGGCCGAGGTGGGGGCGTTGATGGCCGGCGCCCGCGAGGCCGGCGTGCCGCTGACCCTGCGCGGTGGCGGCACCAGCCTCGCCGGACAGGCCGGCGGCGCGGGCGTGCTCGTCGACGTCCGGACCGACTGGCGGCACGCCGAGGTGCTCGACGACGGCCGACGCATCCGGCTCCAGCCGGGCCTGACGATCCGGCAGGCCAACGCCCGACTGGCCCGCTACGGCCGCCGGCTCGGCCCGGACCCGGCCAGCGAGGCCGCCTGCACGGTGGGTGGCATGGTGGCCAACAACTCCAGCGGGATGACCTGCGGCACCACCGACAACGCGTACCGCACAATGGAGTCGCTGCGCTTCGTCCTCCCGTCCGGCACCGTCGTCGACTCCGCCGCGCGAGACGCCGACGACCGGCTGCGGGCCGACGAGCCCGAGCTGCACGCCGGGCTGCTGCGCCTGCGCGACCGGGTGCGCTCGACACCGGGGTCACGCGCCACGATCGAGCGGCTGTTCGCGATGAAGAACACAATGGGGTACGGGCTGAACTCCCTGCTCGACCACGACAGCCCCGTCGAGATGCTCACCCACCTGATGATCGGCAGTGAGGGCACCCTCGGCTTCGTGGCCGAGGCCGTCTTCCGGACCGTCGAGATCCACAAACACGCCGCCACCGGACTGCTGATCCTGCCCGGCCTCGGCGCCGCCACCGACGCGCTGCCCGCCCTGCTCGCCGCCGGTGCGCGTACCGCCGAACTGCTCGACGCGGCGGCGCTGCGGGTCAGCCAGCGCGACCCCGACGCGAGCGCGGCCCTGCGCGGGCTGACGGTCACCGGGCATGCCGCGCTGCTTGTGGAGTTCGCCGAGGACAGCGCGGAACAGCTGGCGGCAACGCTTGCCGACACCCAGCCCGTGCTCGACCGGCTGCCCGCCGTCGCCGGCACCGGCCTGACCCACGACCCGCGCGAACGGGCCAGGCTCTGGCACCTGCGCAAGGGCCTCTACACGGCGGTCGCCGGTGCCCGCGCGCCCGGCACCACGGCCCTGCTGGAGGACATCGCGGTGCCGCTGCCGCGCCTGACCGGCACCTGCGACGGGCTGATCCGCCTGTTCGACAGGCACGGCTATCCGGACGCGGTGATCTTCGGACACGCCCGCGACGGCAACCTGCACTTCATGCTTACCCAGTCCTTCGACACACCGGCCGAGATCGACCGCTACGCCCGGTTCACCGACGACATGGTCGACCTCGTGCTTGCCGAGGGAGGAACACTCAAGGCCGAACACGGCACCGGCCGGGCCATGGCGCCCTTCGTCCGCCGCCAGTACGGCGACGAGCTGTACGACGTGATGCGCGACCTCAAGCGGATGTGCGACCCGAGCGGCCTCCTCAACCCCGGTGTGCTGCTCAACGACGACCCGACAGTGCACCTGCGGCAGCTCAAGGCCGTCCCGACGGTCGACAGCGAGCTGGACGCCTGCGTCGAGTGCGGCTACTGCGAGCCGGTCTGCCCCACCGCCGACGTCACCACCACCCCTCGGCAACGCATCGTCCTGCAACGGCAGATCGCCCTCGCCACCGCCGCCGGTGACGAGGAGCGCCGCCGGGAGCTGACCGCCGACTACGCGTACGCCGCGGTGGACAGTTGCGCCGCGGACAGCCTCTGCGTCACCGCCTGCCCGGTCGGCATCGACACCGGCGCGGCGATGAAGCGGCTGCGCGCCGAGCGGCACAGCCCTCGCGCCCAGCGCACCGCCCGCACCGCCGCGCGGCACTGGCAGGCCGCCGTGACCGGCGTCCGGGTGGGACTGACCGCCGCGCACGCCGTACCGACACCGCTGACCCGCGCCGCCACCGGTGTGATCCGTGGACTCGGCGCCACCGACCTCATCCCCCAGTGGAGCGACGACATGCCGCGCGCCGGTGCTCCCCGCCCCGGACCCCGCAGCGCGCCGGACGCACAGGCGGTGTTCTTCGCGGCCTGCGTCGGCAGCCTCTTCGCCCCGGAGGACGGCCCGGCCGGTGGCGCGGCGGCGGCGTTCCTGCGCCTGTGCGAGCTGGCGGGAGTGCCGGTCGTCGTACCGGCCGGCACGGCGGGCCTGTGCTGCGGAACGCCGTGGCAGTCCAAGGGTTACCCGGCAGGCCACCGCGAGATGGCCGAGCGGACCCTCGCCGCGCTCTGGGCGGCCAGCGACCAGGGTCGCCTGCCCGTCGTCTGCGACGCGTCGTCCTGCACGCACGGGCTGACGCAGCTGACCGCCGCGCTGGCCGAGGAGGACCGGGCGCGTTACCGCGACCTGCGCTTCGTCGACAGCGTCACGTTCACCGTCGAGCACCTCCTGCCGGCGCTGCCCGAGCCCCGGCGACTGGGCTCGTTGGCCCTGCACCCCACCTGCTCCACTGTGCACCTCGGCGGCACCGACGACCTGCGCACTGTGGCCCGAGCGGTCGCCGACACCGTGACAGTGCCGGACAGTTGGGGATGCTGCGCGTTCGCCGGCGACCGGGGGCTGCTGCACCCCGAGGTCACCGCCGGCGCCACCGCGGCCCAGGCCGCCGAGATCAACAAACGCGACCACGACGCGTACGCCTCCTGCAACCGCACCTGCGAGATGGGCATGAGCCGGGCCACCGGGCAGCCGTACCGGCACGTGCTCCAGGTCCTCGTCGAGGCGGTCGAACCGCCGGCGTAGCCGCGCGCGGGGGCCGTCAGCGAAGCAGGCCCTGGCCGCGGTACCACGCCACCGCGCTGGCCAGGCCCTCCGGCAGGCGGTACGCGGGGGTGAAGCCGAGGTCCGCCCGGGCCCGATCGGTGGCACACGTCCACGCCAGCTGCCGGATCTCGTGCGCGCGATCCCGGTTCATCGTCAGTGCCGGGCCGCGGCGAACCGGGCTCAGATCGCACAGCCAGCCGGTCGCGTGCACGAGCGGACCCGGGACCGGAATGAAGCGCGGGTGGGGGCGGCCGACCGCGGTGGCGAGTTCCCGGCAGAAGTCGCTCCAGCCGTACACCGCGCCGTCGCTGATGAGGTACACCCCCTCGGCACCGCCGTGCGGGGGCAGCGTCCCGCCCCGGACGACGGCCGCGGTCAGGGCGGCGCACAGGTCGTCCACGTGCACGAAGGAGTACTCGCGTTCCGGGCGGGTGGGGCGCAGGTGGGTGCCGAGGCGGGCCATCGGCAGGAAGGACGGCAGGAAGTCGTGGTCACCCGGGCCGTACACGATGGTCGGGCGCAGGACCACTGTGGGCACACCGGCGGCGCGGGCGATCTCCTCGGCGGCGAGCTTGCTGCGGCCGTACTCGGAGACCGGCGCGACCGGCGTGGACTCGTCCCGGGGTCGGCCGGGGTGGGACGGTCCGGCGGCGGCCAGGGACGAGCACAGCACCAGCCGAGGGGGCGGCTCGGCGGCGGCGAGGGCCGCGACCAGCCGGCCTGTGGATTCGGTGTTTCCGCGGCGGAAGGCACCTGGACGGCGGGCCTTCACCCGGCCGGCCAGGTGCACGACGGTGTCGACGCCGGCGAGGGCCGCCGGTACGCCCGCGCCGGTGTCGAGGTCGGCGACCGCGTAGCGCAGCCCGGGGATGCCGGCCAGAACCGTGCGGTCCGACGTGGGGCGGACCATTGCCACCGGGGCGCAACCCAGGTCCGCCAGCCGGCGCACGAGCCGGGCGCCGATGAAGCCGGTCGCCCCGGTGACCAGGATCGTACGCGATTCGACGCCCGGCCACCGGTGCCGCTCGGTGCCCGTCATCGCCGCTCGGCGCGTTGCAGGGCGCTGGCGAGCGCCGCCGGGAGCGCGGTCGGTGCTGGTGTGGCCGCCGCGTCGTGGAACACCTCCAGCAGCAGGTGGGTGGTGAGGACGGCCATGCTGGCCCACTCGGCGACCGTGCCCTCCCAGGTGCGTCCGGCCCCCCGCAGCGCCGCCTGGTGCAGCGCTGTCACCTCCGCCGGGTCGAAGAGCCCGCTGGCGCGTACCGCCGCCGGGCCGAGATAGGTCGCCGCGAGTTCCTCCCCGGGGCCGGTGAGATACCACGGCGTGATGGGGGTGAAGAACGGTTTCTTCCGGCGGCGTCGGATCGGTGCCGGGACCACGTCGCGAAGGGCCTCCTTGAGGATGTGTTTCTCGCTGGTGCCGCGCATGAGCACCCGGGGATCCAGCCGGGCCGACAGGTCCAGCAGCGCCCGGTCCATGAACGGCACGCGTACCTCGACGCCGTTGGCCATGGACAGCCGGTCGCTGAGCATCAGGACCCAGCTGGGCAGGCGGGTCTGGTACTCGTAGTGCAACGAGCGGTGCAGCGCCGTGTGCGTCGGCGGGGCCGGCAGCCGCGACGGGGCGAGGGCACCACTGGACGGGCGCAGCAGCGCTGGCGCGACCGCGTCCATCGCGGACCACAGGTAGTACCAGGCGGGTGCGCCACCACCGAAGCGATCGCCGGCGTCCGCGAGCCGCCCCGGCACGGCGAGCAGGTGGGCGGCGGCGCCGGCCGGGGCCGCGTTGTGGGCCAGCACCCGGCCCAGGATCAGCCGGCGCAGCGGATCCAGACCCGCCCGGGTCAGCCGGCCGAGCCGCTGCTCCAACCGTTGCAGGACGTACCAGGAGTAGCCGCCGAGCAGCTCGTCGGCGCCGTCGCCGGTCAGCGCGACCTTGGCGCCCCGCTCGGCGGCGATCCCTGTCACCTTCAGGAACGGCGTGGCGACGCCGAACCACTGCGGCGCCTCCAGGTGCCACAGCGTCTTCGCCAGGTGCGCGCACGCCTCGGCGCCGCCGAACTCGATCTCGACGTTGTCGACCCCCAGCGCCTTCGCGGCGAGCCGTGAGTAGCGGCCCTCGTCCAGGTCCGAGCCGGGCAACCGGATGCTGGCGGTTTGTACCGGCGTGCCGAGGATGGCCGAGATCGTCGCGACGACGGCGGTGCTGTCCAGGCCGCCGCTCAGCGTCGCGCCGAAGGCGACCTCGTCCGGCAGCCGTTTGCGGACCGCCTCGACCAGCGCCGAGCGGAACTGTTCGACGGCCGGCCGCCCGCTCAGCAGGTCGTTCGGGTCCCCGTCCAGCGGGGTGAAGTACCGGCGCAGGGTGACCGCCTGCTCGTCGGCCACCAGCAGGTGCCCGGGCGGCAGGTCGTGGACGCCGGCCCAGAAGGTGCCCGGCGCGGTCGGTTGGCCGTAACCGAAGACGTCGCGGAGCCCCTGCGGGTCGACGCGCGCCGCGCACAGCCCGGACGCGAACAGGGCCTTCACCTCGCTGGCGAACTGAAGCCGGCCGCCGGCGACGTGGTAGTACAACGGTTTGACACCGACCGGGTCCCGGGCGAGCGTGAGCCGACGAAGGCGACCGTCCCACAACGCGATGGCGAAGTCCCCGTCGAGGTGGTCCACGAAGCCGAGACCGTGCTCCTCGTAGAGGTGGGCGATCACGGCACCGTCGCTGCCGCTGGTGAGGGTGTGGCCGCGCTCCACGAGCCGGGCCCGCAGTGCTCGGTGGTTGTAGATCTCGCCGTTGAAGACGACCTGGATGTCGCCGCGCTCGTCACTGAGTGGTTGCTGCCCGCCGGCCACGTCGACGATCGCGAGCCGGCGGTACGCCAGCCCGATCCCCGGGGCGACGAAGTAGCCCTCGCCGTCGGGGCCACGATGCGCCAGCGAATGCGCCATCCGGGCCAGCCGGTGCGGCTCGACAGCGGCGTCGAGATCGAGGATGCCGGCGACACCACACATACGCGCTCCCTTCAGATGCGGTACAGCGCGGCGCCGATCTCCATGCCGGTGCTCGCGCCGACGACCACCACGAGTTCGCCTGGCGAAACGCCGCCGCCAGCGGACACGGCGCGCAGACCGACCGGCAGGGCCGAGGTGAACAGGTCGGTGCCGTCCGAGGCGGGCGGCAGCGTGGCCAGCCGCGGACCGAGCACCGGCCAGGTGTCGCGCAGCCGGCGCTCGACCGGCGGTGGCAGCCAGGGCGGCACTACCGCGCGGATCGCGTCCGGCCGCACCCGCATACGGTCCAGCAACTCGGCGACGACCGTGGGCAGGTGCTCGGCGTACGCCGCGGCGGGCTCGGTGCGGTCGGTCGCGCGGATGAAGTTGTACCCGCCGTCCTGCATCGCCCAGGCGCCCCGCTCGGGGGCGGGTGTCGCGACGGAGCGGCTGTGGAAGCCCAGGAAGCCGCTGGCCCGGTCGGGGTCGAGGCGCAGCAGCACCGCCGAGCCGCACCTGGCCACCGCCGGTCCGGCGGCGCCGGGCTCGCGCTGCTCGACCTCGGAGGCGACCACGACGGCGGTGTCGGCCTTGCCGGCCCGGATGAGTTCGGCGGCGATCCGGCAGCCGTCGAGCGTGCCGAGCGCGCCGTTTGTGACGTCGAAGGCGAGGAGTTCGCCGGTGGCGGCGGTGCTGCCGTCGAAGCCGAGTTCGCCCGCGGCGATCGCCGCGATCGCCGGCTCGGCGATCATGCCGGTGCGGTACACCCCGACGTGGATGAGCAGGTCGACGCCGGAGGCGCGGACGCCCGCCCGGCGCAGGCAGTCGTCGGTGGCGGCGCGGATGAGCTGGAGCGTCGTCGCGCCGGCCGCGGGTTCGGGACCGGCTCCGGGTCCGGGTCCGGGTTCGGCTCCGGGTCCGGGTCCGGCTGCGGGTTCGGGTCCGGCTGCGGGTCCGGGTCCGGCTGCGGGTCCGGGTCCGGGTTCGGCGAGGCCGATCGCGACGGCGCGCACCGGGTGCGGCCATGGTGCCGGGCGGCGGCGCGGGGGCGCGGTCCGCGGTGACCGGATCCCCCGGGCGAGCCGGTCGGGCAGCCCGTCCAGCCGGTACGCGGCGGTGCCGACGTTGACGCCGGACGCGGCGACCTCGAACAGCACCCGGTCGCCGGTCCGGATCCGCCCGTCGAGGCTCGCGTCGCGCAGCGCGACCGGGTGCGTCGTGGTCGCGGTGTTGCCGCGCCTCGGCAGGTTGTTTATGACGTCCCGTTCGTCCAGGACCACGCCGCCGAAGACCTTGTTCGTGCGCCGGACGGCGGCCTGGATGGCCAGCGTCGACGTCTGGTGCGGGATGAACCGGTCGAAGTCCGTCGGCGACAGGCCCATCGTGCCGAGGGCCTGCTGCGTGTGCGCCACCATCTCCCGGATGCCGGCGGCCGCCAGACCCATCATGTCGGTCTTCATGATCACGCCACCGTGCGGCCGATCGGTCGGCCCGGCCACGCACAGGTTGTGGTATCGGCCGACGGTACGGATGCCGATGTGCTCGAAGCCCCCCGGCCCGTCGTCGGCCCGGGTCAGCAGGACCGCCGCGCCCGCGTCACCGAGCGTCAGGCAGGCGATGCGGGCGTCCAGCTCGTCGGCGATCTCCAGCTGGGCGGTGCGCATCAGGTGGGAGATGTACTCCCCGCTGACGATCAGCGCCGAACCGATCTCGCCGGCCCGGATGAGCGCGTCGGCGAAGTAGATGCCGGTGAACTGGCCGGCACACGCGTTCGTCACGTCGAACGCCCACGCCCGTTCGCAGCCGAGCCGGTGGCGCAGCTGGGTGGCGGCCGACGGCTCGTAGGTCGAGCGGTCCGGGCTGTCGACCCGCGAGATGCTGGCGCTGATGAGCAGGTCGACGTCGCCAAGCCCGATCGACGAGCGGGAGACGCAGTCCTCGGCGGCCCGGGTGGCCAGGTCGAGGGCGTACTCGGCGTCGCCAGCGATGCGCCGCGAGACGATGCCGGTGGTCTGTTCTAGCGGCAGTGCCAGCCGGCTCCGGCAACCGTCGAGCACCTCGCGGGTGGTCATGACCCGGTCGGGCAGTGCGACGCCGATGCTGTCGATGACGCTGCCGGCCCCCGCAGGGGCGGCCTGGACGTTCACCCTCGACCACCTTGTCTCAGTTGGACGGTGCGGATGCTTCAGTTGGAGTTGACGATGGCGCCGGCGTCGTCGACGGAGGCGAGCACCAGCGAGGCGTTGTGCCCGCCGAACCCGAACGAGTTCGTCAGGATCGGGCCGGGACGGCCGGTGCGCGGGGCGTCGGCGACGACGTCGATGGGGATGTCGGACCCGCGGGTGCGCAGGTTGGCCGTTGGCGGAATCTCGCCATGGCGCAGAGCGAGCAGCGATGCGACGACCTCGACCGCACCGGCGGCCCCGATCAGGTGTCCCAGCGCACCCTTCGTCGAGGTGGTCGGCGGCGCGGCGCCACCGAAGACGGTGTGGATGGCCTGCGCCTCGGCGGCGTCGTTGAGCGTCGTCGAGGTGCCGTGCGCGTTGATGTGGCCGACGTCGGCCGGGTCGACGCCGGCGTCGCGCAGCGCCAGGCGCATGCAGTGAACGGCCCCGCGCCCTTCCGGGTGCGGCATTGTGGAGTGGTACGCGTCGCTGTTGAACCCGTAGCCGGCGACCTCACCGTGGATGCGGGCGCCCCGGGCCAGCGCCCGGTCGAGGCGCTCCAGGAGCACGAAGGCCGCGCCCTCGGCGAGCACGAAGCCGTCCCGTGCGCCGTCGAACGGACGCGAGGCGGTCTCGGGCTCGGCATTGCGGGTGCTCAGCGCGTGCATCCGGGCGAACCCGGCGACCACGATGGGGTTGACCGCCGCCTCCGCGCCGCCGGCCAGGACGACGTCGGCGCTGCCGTCACGGATGAGTCGGACGCCTTCGCCGATCGCGTTGGCACCGGCCGTGCAGGCGGTCGAGATGCAGAAGTTCGGCCCGCGCCACCGTAGCTGCCGGGCGATGAGGGACGCCGCCGCGTTCGGCATGATCATCGGGATCGCCCACGGACTGATCCGGTCCGGACCGTTTTCGATGAACGCGCGGACCTGCCGGTAGAAGCTGTCCGATCCGCCCATGCCGGTGCCGACCACTACCGCGCACCGGTCCGGGTCGAACTGCCTGGGGTCTGCGTCGGCGAACGCGTCCAGCGCCGCCGCGAAGGCGAGTTGGCTGACGCGATCGGTCTGCCGGACCATTTTCGGACTGAGGTGGGCGGTCGGATCGAAGCCCTGAATCTCACCCGCGATGCGGGTGGCGAGCCCGGAGGCGTCGAAGCTGCGGATCGGGCCGATGACGGAACGCCCGGAGCGCAGCACCGACCACAGTGCGTCGGCGGTGTCGCCGGCAGGTGTCCTGGCGCTCACCCCGGTCACGGCAACCCGGTGCCGGACGGGACTGTCGCCCTCCATCAGGCGGGCGTCTTCCGTTCGGCCTCCCCCACCACCCCGGCGCCCTCGGCAACGACGCCGCCTTCAGTGACATCGCCGGCCCCACCGTCGAGGACCATGTCGAGCGCCTGCCCAACGGTGTTGATCCCGCGCAGCCCGTCCTCCGGCAACCGGATTCCGAGCCGGTCCTCCAGCGCCATCAACAGCTCCACCAGGTCGAGGCTCTCCGCGTCGAGATCCTTGCGGAAGTCGGCGTCCTCGGTCACCGCCTCTGGCTCGACCACCAGCACCTCGACCGCAACCTCACGAATAACCGCAAGAGCCTGCAGTCTGTCCATGTGCCCTCCAACAATCACCCGAGACAATCGGTGCCGAATTGGGGCGTCACCTGCGAGATTTGAGGCAGGCTAGCACGCAGGATCGTTGGCCAGTAAGGCCTCGATTACGCCTGCGTCATGGATCCGACTCGGATCCGCCATCGCCATTAGGACGCGCTAATTCCGACCGCTCGATAACTGATCATGAACGGGGATGGACGCGATTGTCGTGCACCGACCCCGACACCCCGGACCGGTCGGTCCTCGCCGGTCGCGACCGAGCCGTCGGTGGGTCCTCGCCGACACCGACACGCACTGCGACATCGTCGGGACCAGCCGGCGCGAACCGCTGGTGGACGGACGACAGCGGCCCCGCGTCGTGTCGCAGGGCCGCAGACCAGCAGACGTGCGGCACCCCGGCCGACCGCGACGGCACCAGCGGTCTACGACGTGCCCACCGAGAGCGGACGTCAGCCGCCCACGCCCCGGACCGCCTCGATGATCGTCTCGGCGACCTCACTCGGCAGGGCCACCACCATGGCGTGCGAGCCGCCGACGACCTCACGCTGGCCCCGCGGTTGGGCCCGCTCGGCCATGAACCGATGCGCGGCGACCGGGATGTTGTTGTCGGCGTCCCCGAACACGAACCAGCTGGGCAGCGATCGCCAGGCCGGGTCGCCGGTGAGCCCGTCACCCAGGGCCTTCTCGGTGATCGGCCGCTGGGTGCGGGCCATGAGCGCGGCGACGTCGGCCGACACGTCCGCGACGAACTGCTTGTGGAAGGTGTCCTGGCCGATCGCCACCTCATTGCCGCCGGTCGACAGCGGGTACTGCACCAGCGTGTCGGCGAGCGTGCTGCCGGGGAACTTTCCGGACAGCGACAGCGCCGACTCACCGGTGTCCGGGGAGAAGGCGTTGACGTACACGAGGGCCCGCACCAATGGTTCGTCGGCAGCGGCCTGCGTGATCACCATGCCACCGTAGGAGTGTCCGACGAGGATGACCGGGCCGCCGATCCCGCGTACCACGTCCCGCAGGTATGCGGCGTCGCCGGCGACCTCCCGCAGTGGGTTGGCGGCGGCGACCACGTCGTACGCGGCGCCCAGCCGCTCGATCACGCCGTTCCAGCTCGCCGACTCGGCGAACGCCCCGTGTACGAGAACGACGGTGGGCTGCGGATCAGACATAACACGCACTCCCTTACTCCGTGCCACTGTTCCACCACGGCCACCACGGCCACGCCGGTGCGCCTGATTACCCGTCACGCGAGACCGAAACATCCGGTCCCTTCACTCGTCCGAGGGTTGCTCCTTCGTCAGGTGCAGCAGCCACCCCTCGCCCGTGCGGATGAGCGCGTACCGTCGTCGGCCGGCGCGGCCGTGCAACGTGAACAGCAGGCGGCGTTCGTCGCGGTCGTGCTCCTCCCACGTGCCGATGTCGGCGATCGACTTGTCCGCGTCCTCGTAGGTGAGGTGATCGAGGTGGTGGTCCGCCACGGCGATCGCGAGCCGATTGCCGCGGGGATTGTCCGGCAGGCCGCGGGGCACCGCCCAGGAACGCAGCACACCAGCTTCCTCAAGCCGCAGGTCGAAGTGCGGTCGCGGCTTGCGGTGGTGGTGCAGCACGAAGGCAGGTGGCACGCCCACGATTGTCCCCGCCCCACCACGCTCTCGGAGTCGACGTCCGCAGGCCGGCCAGCCTGTTTACGCAACGGGCCTCAGGGCAGCACTCGAAGGTACTCGTCGACGAGGGCGTCCACCGCGAGGGGGCAGATCGACGCGAGGGCGTCGACCGACGCCGTCCACTCGCCGCCGCCCAGCGCGCGGGCGACGAGCGGCCCGGCCAGTTCGGGGCCACTGGTCATGGCAGCCTGCGCGAGCGCGCCCACCCGCAGCAGGGGATCGCCCGCGAGGCCGGCCCTCACCTCGGCAGCGTCCACGCCGTCGCGTACCGCGACGGCTTTCACCAGCGTCACCACCAGGTTCTGGCGCCCGTCGACCTCGCCCAGCGAAGCCAGGATCCGCTCGGTTTCGCCCAGGTCACCCCTGCCGAGGAAGGCCCGGGCAAGCGCGGCGGCCCCGCAGGCACGGGCGTACGGCTCGTTGATGGCCAGTAGCAGGTCATCGGCGCGGCGAGCGAGGGCTTCGAACCGTGCGTCGTCGCCCAGCGCGGCGACAGCGTCGAGGGTGGCGGCTGTCGCGCGCAGCGCCTGGTTCGCGCCGGCGATCCGGTCCAGCAGACGCTCGGCCTGGCCGGTCAGCGCGACGCCCCACTCGTGATCCGCTGCCGCCACGACAGCAATCGCCAGTCTCGCCACGGCAGAGGCCCGCCAGTACGGTTGGGTGATCTCGGCCGCCGCCGTCTCGGCGAACCGCGCCCAGTCGCCCGCCGCGTCCCTGTCGTCGACGCTGACCGCACTGTCGACGAGCTTCGTGGACACCCATGCCCTGTAGTACGGCGTTGGCGACTCCGCGACGACGCTGCTGGCGCTCGTCATCGCCCCCGCGATGGCGAGCGCGTCAGCAACGGCGAAACGCGCGTCCGCCTGGTAGTAGGGATGGGTGATCGAGGCGGCGGTCTCGGCCGCCCAGTGGAGGCTGCCGGCCCGGGCCAGGGCCTTGGCCACCACGACGCCTGTTTGAGACCTCAGGTAGCTGTTACCGATCGACCTCAGTAGCTGTTCGGCCCGCTCGACGTCCCCGCACTCCGCCGATCTGACACAGGCGATGTAGGTAGCGGGCCGGGTCGAACGGAAGGTGCTGCGGGTCCCCACCAGGCCGCTGAACTCCATTTGGGTCGTCTCGGCGAGCCGGGTGACCTCCTCCTGCTCACCGAGGCGACTGAGCAGGTCCATCGCCACATCGACACGAGCCCCGCGCAGGTCGGCGGGAGAGGCCAGGACGGCTGGTACGACCCGCCGGACCGCCTCGCGAAGCCCGTCTCGTTCAGTGACAGTGACCAGTGCGCGCAGTGCCGACAGATGGCGGTCCAGGTCGAGTACCGACCTGGCGGTCGTCTCGGCCCGGATCGCCAGCGCGTAGCCGCGGTCCTTCTCCCCGTTCTCCGCCGCTCGCCTGGCCAGCGCGGTGTAGGCGGCAGCCTGACTTGCGGGATCGTCAACCTCGTCGATGAGCCGGACCGCCCGGTCGGGATCGTGGGGAACGACCACGGATATGAGTCGGAGCAGGGCAGAGCGGCGCATGGCGTCGTCGGTGATGGACGGGACCATCCGCTCGGCGAGGTCCAGGTGCCCAGCGTGCGCAGCTGCCGAAGCCGCATCAGCCAGGGCTCTGTCCCTCGCTTGCGGGTCGGGTAACAGGTCAGTGAGGCGGGCCGCCAGATCGAGGCGACCAGCGCCCGCCACCGCGCCGGCGAGGGTGGTCAATCCGTGCGACAGTCGAGGTCCGCCTCGTCCGTCGGCCAACGGCTCGGTCAGCACGATCACGGTCGCCTGCTGGGCCAGGGTGCCGGCCTCGGAGGTGGCGCCGAGGTTCGTCATGATCGAAATTGCCTGGCCGAACGCCCTTGCCCGCTCGTTCGGGTCGGCAAGCTCCCGCGCCAGCCGTGCCAACCGGCCCACGAGGGTCAGCGCCCACTGCGGGTCGGCCGCTTCGGCGGCGGCGACAAACTCCTCGGCACAGTCGTTCAGGCCTGATGTGGAGCGCGCCAGCGCCTCGGCGGTGTCCACGTCCCGAATCAGGATCGCGACCCGGATCAGGTGGCGCGCGCCGACGGACTCGGCCGTCGAGACCGCCTCCACTGCCAGCCCCAGCAGCCGGGCCGCCTCCGCCGCGTCTCCGGCGAGCACGTGCGCCTCGCAGGCAGCTGACCACGCCACCGCCAGCTCGGTGGGATCGGTGATCGTGGTGACGAACTCGCTGATCGACCGGGCCAGCGCGCGGGCCGCCGCCAGCGCGCCGTAGCCCACGCGGACGTCGACGAGACCAGCGAGCGCCTGGCAGCGTTCGCCGACCCCGGTGAGCCGCCAGGCTGCCTCGGTGGCCTGGTCCGCCAACGTCAGGCCAGCCTCCCTCTCGCCGTGCTCGGCCATCATTCTGGCGACCGTCGTCATCTGCTCGACGCGTTGCTCCGCCGGTCCTACCGCCTTCGCCAGCAGGATCGCCTGCCGGATGTCGCCCACGTACACGCTCGCCACGATCACCCGAGCGATCAGTGTCGGCCGGACGTCCTCGTCGACGACCCGCCGCACGGCCGCCTCCGCGCTGCCGACGAAGGCGGCGGCGCCCTCCTCGTTCCCCTTTCTCATCAGGACGTGGGCGACATCCAGGCACGCCTCCACCTCGAACTCCGGCGTCGGCATCGACCGGGTCAGCGCCTCCGCGCGGGACTCCCGCCCCAGCACCGCCCAGACGGCGGGTAGCCCCCGGGGCAGGTTGGCGTTGCGTTCGACCAGCCGACTCCGGTGCACCGCGATGCGGGCCAGCGAGGGGAGATCCGGCACCGGATCGGCGAGACAGGCGTCTCGCCCCCGGTCGATCTCGATCAGCGCGGCGGTGTCGCCGCCGCTGAGGTCGAGCATTCGATCATGCCGAGCTTCGTCGGTGGCGCACTGGACCATCCGGGAGACATCCCTGGTCGCCTCCAGCAGCCGAAACCACCCCCGGAGCAGATATTCGGGGGTGGCTGCCGGCCAGCCCCCGGCCCGGTACCGGTCAGCCCACTCGTGCAGTCGGTGCCGGTAGGCGGTCAACCCGGCCGGACCGATCCGGTCCACCGCCAGGAGCTGCACCTCCTCGTGGCCGAGCACATACACCGGAGGCGCCGCCCGATGCCACCGGTTGGGTCGAGGCGTGAACGAGCGGCCGGCGACCGTCGTCAGGTGCTCCTCGACCTCCCAGGCCGGCACGTCGAGCAGCTCGGACAGGTCGGCTGCGCTCAGACCGCCACCGGCGGCGACGAGCAGACCGAGCATGTCCTGCTCGGTGGGCGCCCCTCTGAGCAGCCGGCTGAGTTCTCGCAGCATGTCCGCGCGGACGACGGTGGCGGCCGGCGACGGTGTCAGCGCCCGAACCGTCGACTGGTCACGCAGCGGGTGTCCGTCCGCGACGTCAGCGGGAATCGGTGGATTGGGTCGCCCGGCAACGATGATCCGCAGACCGGCCTGTGGTGCGGCGGGCAGCAGGGCCGCGATGCTGTGGGCATCGGGTCCGGCGACGACGCCACGGTCCTCGTCCAGACCATCGACCAGCAGGACCAGTCGGCGCCCCGCAGCTCGCCGCGACTCGGTGGCCCGCCCGAGCATGTCGAGAAAGCACTGGTCGCGGGTCGCGTCGGTCAGCTGGCTCGGCATCGGCTCGTCCAGCAGCTCGGCCAACTGCTCGATGACGACCTCGGTGAAGGCCACCCGGTCACTCTGCCCGGCGAACCGTGCGGTGACGAAGAACGAGACGATGTCCACGTCGGCCGGAGGGTGCAGGACGAACCACGAGGTCAGGGCCGACTTACCGGCCCAGGGCCCGGCGCGTAGCAGGCGATACGGACCAGCCTCCGGACTGGTACAGAAATCACCCAACTCAGCCAGCTCGAGCGAGCGAGCGAGCAGCACCGCTGGTGCGATGCGCTGCACCTGCCGCAGGTACGCCGATCGGGCGACCGGCCGGGGCTGCACGACCACCGGGCCGTTGACCACTCCGGAGATCGCCACCCCGCCGTACGCTGCCGTGGCCGAGCCGGTCCCGCGCACCCGGATGTCCGCATACTCACTCACCGGCCACCTGACCTCACGGGTTCTCGACGCCCGTGTTCGCGCGTCCGCCGTCCTCCGCCTCGGCGGCGCCCGACCCCGCGACCGTTGACCCGCCCGGCGCCACCCCGGACACACCGGTGTTCGCCCTACTGCCCGGACCACGGGCCACCGCGGGGCCCGTACGGGTAGCCGAAACAGCTGCCGACCCAGCCGTCGCGCCGGGCTGTCGCAGGGCACGCCAGCCGAGCACCAGACCTGCCGCGCCGATGCCGGCGGAGACGAACACCCCGACCACCGAGGCCCACTTCTCCGCCTGGTCCAGGCCCAGGCCGCTCAGCACGACGACACAGCCGATCATGCCGGCCAGGAACATCCCGAGCGCGACGAGCATCTTGGGCGGCAGGCTCATCCCTCCAGCATGACAACTGACGTCACCCACCGCACCTGTCCCCGCCGGCCGGACCGCTGGCGGTCAGCCCTGGTCCGGGTCGGCATCGAGCCCGGGTGGAGATCGCAGCGACCGGAACGTCCCGAGTGGACATCCGGCTGTGGCGGTGACCAGACCTATCCGGCGACGGCGGACGCCATCCGGCGTACCGCCTCGGTGATCAGCTCCGGTGCGGTGGCCAGGTTCAGCCGGACGTGCCCGACGCCGCCGGTGCCGAAGGCCAACCCCGAGTTGAGCGCCACGCGACCACGATCGAGGAACACCGCGGCGGGGTCGTCGCCGAGGCCGAGGGCGCGGCAGTCGAGCCAGGCGAGGTACGTGGCCTGACCAGGTTGGTACCGGATCGCCGGCAGGTGCTCGCCGAGCAGCGCGGCGAGCAGCCGACGGTTGTCGTCCAAGCCGGCCAGCAGGGCATCGAGCCACTCGCCGCTGTCGCGAAAGGCGGCGGTGTGCGCGATCACGCCGAGGTGGCTGGTGCCGACGCTGACCCCGAACGGAACGCGGGCGAGGTCCCCGGCCGCGGCCGGGCCGGCGATGAGCAGCCCGCCGCGCAGGCCGGCCAGGTTCCACCCCTTGGAGGCCGACATGAGCGACAGGCCGTCCTCAGCGCCGGGCACCGAGAGGTACGGCACGAAGCGCGCTCCCGCCTCCACCACTGGAGCGTGGATCTCGTCGGCGACCACCCGCACCCCGTGCCGCCCGGCCAGCCCGGCGACGGCGGCCAACTCGGCCGCGGTGTGCAGGACACCGGTCGGGTTGTGCGGGCTGCACAGCAGGTACGCCGCCCCTCGCCCGCCGATCCGAGCCCGGCGGAACGCCTCCTGCAGCGCTCCGAGGTCGAGCCGCAGGTCAGCGCCGAGCGGCGCCTCCACGATCCGGCGGTCGGCGTGCGCCACGAACTCGTAGAACGGCGGGTAGACCGGACAGTTGACGACCACCGCGTCCCCCGGCTCGGTGACCAGCCGCAGCGCCTCGACGACGCCGTGCATCACGTCGGGGACCAGCGCGGTGCGCTCCACCGCCAGTCCGTCCCAACCCCACCGCCGCCGGGCGAACTCCGCCAGCGCCTGCGGGTACGCCGTTCCGGCGGGGTAGCCGGTGTCGCCGCGCGCGACCGCGTCGGTGATCGCCGAGGCGACCGGTTCGGCCAGCGGCACGTCCATCTCCGCTACCCAGAGCGGCAGCACGTCGTCGGGGTACTCCCGCCACTTGAGGCTCGTCCGTTGGCGCAGCTGGTCGATCGGGAGCTGGCGAAGGGGGTTCGTCGAGTTCCGGGTGTCGCTCAGCAGGCCACTCATGGCTGAAGCCTATTCCGCTCCCCGCGTGGCGGCCGGGCAACGAGGCCCGGTGCCGTCAGTCGCTGAGCCCGAGGTGTGCAGCCACACCCGCTCGTCCACCCGGACGACGAGATCGACGTAGACGGCCTCGTACCAGTGGCTGGTGTCGACGGTGAGCTCCCAGGACTCCACGGAGCCCGGCCAGATCCGCCGCAGCAGTGCCAGGACCCAGCCGGCGACCGACTCGGCCAACTGCCGGGCTGGCATCCGCTCGGCCCACACGTACGCCGGATGCCCGGGGAGGAACAGCCCGGGAAGCGCCGCGTCGACCAGCGTGGACCAGGAGCTGACCGGCGCCAGGCGGGAAGCCCGACAACTCGTCGGCAGCAACGCGTCCACGGCAGTGCTCACGTCGCCCAGCAGCGGTCCGTCGGTGAGCGTGAAGGTGCACACGTGATCGGTCTCTTCCAGAAGATCCTCCAGAAACCGCAACGCATGGTTGATCGTCCCCGGAGTCGCGTCCGGTCTCGCGTTCCTCGCGGCCGACAACGCGGTCCAGTCGAATGCCGTCACGTCGGCCAGGTTAGTGAGTCCGACACCGGTCCCCGCGCCGGTGCCGCCGAACCGGAACGACTGTCACACCGGCGGCCAGGCATTGCGCAGCAGCTGACGGAAGTGCGCCGGGAACCACTCGCCGATCGGCGGGGCGGCCGGCATCGCCCCGGTGTCGTACGGGAAACCGCGCGGCGGGAGGTAGTACGGGTCGCACAACGGCTCGTACGGCCGACCCGTGTTCGGGCTCCCGGTGGCGCCGTCGGACTCGCCGGGCGGCTTGACCCACACGTAGGCGTCGATGCCCGGCTCCGGTTCGGTGGTGGGTCGGTGGCCGAGGCCGGAGCCGACCTGGTTGCACCAGTTCCCGACGAAGGCCCGCCGGTCGATCCGGCTGCCGTCGACGTAACGGTTCACGTCGCCCGCGGTCGCCGGCCCGGTGGGTCGGTTCGGGCCACCCCAGCCGTTGCGCGAGGTGTCGACCACGACACCCGCCGCCGGGGAGAAGCCCACTCCGGTCAGCTGTGCACGCAGGTGTTGCGCGAAGGGCACCTCGTCGACGAACGGGTTCCAGTCGACCCACCTCGACTGGTACACCGGTTGGCCGTTGATGACGTCGTCGGCGCGGAAGTGCTCCTCGCGCAGGACGGAGTAGTTGGCGGTGTTGGCGACGAAGCCGTGCACGTTGGCCACCGTGCTGCCGGCGGAGGTCGCGGCCTGGCGCAGCAGCGCCGTCAGCGCGGCGGAGTCCTCCGGCCAGCCGACCTCGCCGTGGTGACTGATGTCCAGGTACGGGTAGACGTTGCGCACGCCGCCGAGCCGGGACAGGGCGTACCCGATCCCGTCCAGGTAGGTGCCGCGTGCCAGCACCTCGTCGCAGGCCGGGGTGGCGGTGTAACGGGTGCCGGTGTTGACGACGAGGTTGGGCAGTGAGTTCGGCTCGACGAAGGCGACGATCCGCAGTTTGGCGTAGCGGGGAGCGGCGAGGATCTCGACGATCGGGTCGATGAACTCGGCCCGGTAGCGGGTGCCGTCCTCGATCGACAGCTCACCCTGCGGGGCTCGCCGGCCGCAGTCGCGGGCCGGCAGGTTGTAGAGGGTCACCTGGACGAGGTCGGCGCGCTGCGCCAGGGCCGCGTCCAGATGCTCGCGCAGGCCCAGCACCCCGTCTTTTCCCTCGATCCGGGCGATCCGGTCCAGCCAGACGGCGGTCGGCTGACCGGCGACCGCGGCACCGCCGGGCTCGGCGGCAGCGTGCGCGGCCCACTCGGGATTGACGTAGACCCGGGCTCCGACGTACGGGTTGTCCACCCGGTGCGGCGGTTCGGCGGCGTCGGCCGGACCGGCGCTGGCGAGCACCCCCACCACGAGGAGGGACACGGCGGCGAGGACCGAGCGGACCGGGGCGGGTACGCGTCCTCGACGTGGCATGGTCATGGCGCTGGCTCCCTCAGGTCTGACCCGGCGTCGGGGTGTGAGCCTTCGGCTAAAGATTCACGTATTTCTATCTATTGTCGCACCTCGCGCGTCCCAGGGCATGAAATCCTACTTGACACATAGGGATTGTGGGTTAGCGTCGTATCCATGACCAGCCAGCACACCCTGCTTCGGGGCACCGCCATCGCGGTGTCGCGGGGATGCTGCCGTGGCTGGACCGCCGCCTGCGGCTGCTGCCGCTGAGCGAGCGTTACCCGCCTCTCCCACCCGCGGCGCCGCCGGCTCGACGACGACCGGCAGCCGCCTCCTCGAACCAACAAACGGATGTGCGCCGAGCCGAGTGCCTGGCTCCTGTCCGGTCACCCAACGGGTGCCCGGCGGCGCGCACGCGATCGTGCTCGCCGAGCCGCTGATCGGCAGTCACGGCGACGGCGCCGCCCCCCGACCGCGTGGGGCGCGGTCCCGTCGTGCAACCAGCTACGAAGGAGTCGCAAGTGACGTCACCACCCCTCCTGAATCGCCGGGCCGTCCTGTCCGCCACCCTCGGCGTGGCCACGCTGGGCCTGACCGCCTGCGCCGGCGACGAGACACCCGCCGTGGCCCTGGCCGCCGGCGCGCCACTGCCACAGGCCGTACCGAAGGACACCAAGCTCGTCATCGGAGACAAGGAGCACCAGAAGGCGATCGAGTTCTCCGGAGAGGCGGAGAAGCTGACCTTCGAGGTGGAGTGGGCGAACATCAGCGGCGGCCCACAGACCCTTGAGGCATTCCGCGCGAAGGCGCTGGACGTCGGTGCGGTGGCGGACATCCCGCCGATCCACTCGCACTGGACGGGCATCCCCACGAAGATCGTCGCCTCGAAGTACCGCCAGGACCCCCTCAACCACGCCCTCTACCGGCTCGGCATCGCACCCGGTGTCACTGTCGCCACCCTCGCCGACCTCCGGGGGAAGAAGATCGCGTACAGCCCGGGACAGGCGCAGGGAGCGCTGGTGCTGCGGGTCCTGCAGAAGGCCGGCCTCGGCAAGAAGGACGTCAAGCTGATCGAGCTGCCGAGCACCGGGGACGTCTACGTGACAGCGCTCGCCAGCCGCCAGGTCGAGGTGGCGCCGATCGGGGGCGTGCAGATCAAACGCTACGAGACCAGGTACGGCCGCGACGGCGCGACAGCCATCGCACACGGACTGCGCGACGACCCCGGTCACCTGTACGCGCCGGTCACCGTGCTCGGCGACCCGGCCAAGGCGGCGGCGATCCGCGAGTACGTGCAGGCGTGGGCGCGGGCCTGGCGGTGGCGCGAGGCCAACCCCGACGAGTGGATCGAGCGGTACTACGTCAAGGACCAGGGACTGACCCGCGACGACGGCAGGTGGCTGGTCGAGAACGCCGGCCTGGCCGACATCCCGGCCAGTTGGACCGAGGCCATCGGCCGGCACCAGGAAACCATCGATCTGCTGGCCAGGGAGACGGGCAACAAACCCCTCAGGGCCGAGAGCCTGTACGACCGACGGTACGAATCCGTCGCCGCGCAGGCCCTGACCGTGGGAGGTGCCCAGTGAGCGCCTCGACACTGACCCGGCCCCGGCCGGCCGCCACCGTTTCCGCCAGCCGCCCGCGGCGTCGGCTGAAGCCGGGTCGCCCCATCCCGTTCGGGGCGGCGATCGGTCCGCTCCTGCTCCTGGCGGGGTGGGCGGCCGGTTCGGCAGTCGGCTGGATCGACAGCCGTACCCTGTCGGCGCCCTGGACCGTGGTGACGACGGCGGGTGACCTCATCGCCGACGGCCGGCTACAGGACAACCTGGCCATCTCGGCCCAGCGCGCCGGCCTGGGCCTCGCCATCGGCACCGTTGTCGGCACCGTGCTGGCCGTGCTCGCGGGCCTGAGCCGCTGGGGTGAGGCCATCCTCGACGGTCCGATCCAGATCAAGCGGGCCATCCCGGCCCTCGCGCTGATCCCGCTGCTCGTCCTCTGGTTCGGCATCGGTGAGCAGATGAAGGTCATCACCATCACGCTCGGCGTGTTCGTCCCCGTCTACATACACACCCACAACGGGCTGCGCACCATCGACAGCCGGTACGTCGAGCTGGGCGAGTCGCTGCGACTGCGGCGGACCGCCTTCCTCCGCCGGATCGTGCTGCCCGGAGCGCTGCCCGGCTTCCTGCTCGGCATGCGGTTCGCGGTTGTCGGGGCGTGGCTGTCCCTGGTGGTCGTCGAGCAGATCAACTCGACAAGCGGCATCGGCTACATGATGGAACTGGCCCGCGGGTACGGCCAGACCGACGTGATCATCGTCGGACTCGTGCTGTACGGACTCCTCGGGCTGCTGTCCGACGGCGCCGTCCGGCTCGCGCAGAGGAGGGCCCTGTCGTGGCGACGCACCATGGCGGACTGACCGCCACCCGTACCGTCCGGGTCGAGGGGTTGAGCCGCGGCTTCGGGGATCGGGCCGTCCTGGACGGGTTCGACCTGGAGATCGGCGCTGGCGAGTTCGTCGCGCTGCTGGGCCGCAGCGGCTCGGGCAAGAGCACCCTGCTGCGTGCGCTCGCCGGCCTGGACGGCGACGCCACCGGCTCGGGCCTGGTCGACGTGCCGGAGAACTCCTCGGTCGTCTTCCAGGACGCCCGGCTGCTGCCCTGGCAGCGGGTGCTGGACAACGTCGTCCTCGGCCTGCGCGGTCCGGACGCCTACCAGCGCGGCCACGCGGCACTGGCCGAGGTCGGCCTGGCGGGGCGGGAGCGGGCCTGGCCCAACGAGCTGTCCGGTGGCGAGCAGCAACGGGTGGCGCTGGCCCGGGCGCTGGTGTCCGAGCCGGACCTGCTGCTCGCCGACGAGCCGTTCGGTGCGCTGGACGCGCTGACCCGACTCCGCATGCACGGCCTGCTGCGTGAACTGTGCGCCCGGCACCGGCCCACGGTCCTGCTCGTCACCCACGACGTCGACGAGGCGATCACCCTGGCCGACCGGGTGCTGCTCCTCGACGCGGGTCGGATCGCCGTCGACCTCGCCATCGACCTGCCGGCCCCACGCTCGTACCGGCAGCCGCAATTCCTCGCGTACCGCGAAACCCTGCTCCGCGCACTCGGCGTCGACCCGACGGAGGGATGACCATGCTGCACCTCAACGCGTTCCTGATGGGCGTCGGCCACCACGAGGCGGCCTGGCGGCTGCCGGAGAGCGACCCGTTCGCGCAGACCGACGTCGAGCACTTCACGCGCCTGGCGCGCATCGCCGAGCGGGGCAAGCTCGACTCGCTCTTCCTCGCCGACAGCCCGGTGCTCTGGAACAGCATCGGCCGGCGGCCGGCGGGCACCCTCGAACCGACGGTGCTGCTCACCGCGCTGGCCGGCGCGACCAACCACATCGGGCTCATCGCGACAGCCTCGACGACGTACAACGAGCCGTTCAACCTGGCCCGCCGGTTCGCTTCGCTGGACCACATCAGCGGCGGCCGGGCGGGGTGGAACATCGTCACCACCGCCGGCGTGGACGCGGCTCGCAACTTCAACCTGGACGAGCTGCCCGCCCACCGGGACCGCTACGAGCGAGCCGCCGAGTTCCTGGAGGTCTCGCTCAAGCTCTGGGACAGCTGGGACGACGAAGCGCCACTCGGCGACAAGGACGCCGGCCGGTGGGGCGACGACGCCCTGCTCTACCCGCCCCGCCACGTCGGACGGCACTTCCGGGTTGCCGGCCCGCTCAACGTGCCCCGCTCACCGCAGGGCTACCCGCTGCTGGTGCAGGCCGGGTCGTCCGAGGACGGCAAGGAGTTGGCCGCCCGGTACGCCGAGGCCGTCTTCACCGCACAGCAGACGCTCACCGAGGCGCAGGGCTTCTACCGCGACCTCAAGCGGCGTGCCGCGCAGTTCGGCCGCGACCCTGACACCGTCAAGATCCTGCCCGGCATCGTGCCTGCGGTCGGCGCCACCGAGGCGGAGGCCCGCGCGCTGGAGGAGGAGCTGGATCGGTTGATCAAACCCGAGTACGCGAGAGCCCAGCTCGCCACCACGCTGCGGGTCGCCCCGGAGGACCTCGACCTGGACCGGGAACTGCCCCCCGACCTGCCCAGCGAGGACGAGATCGAGGGCGCCAAGAGCAGGTACACGCTGATCGTCACCCTGGCCCGGCGGGAACACCTGACCGTACGCCAGCTCATCGGCCGGCTCGGCGGCGGACGCGGGCACCGCACCTTCGCCGGCACGCCGGAGCAGGTCGCCGACGCCATCGAGGAGTGGTACCGCAGCGGCGCCGCCGACGGCTTCAACATCATGCCGCCGGTGCTGCCGTCCGGGCTGGAGACGTTCGTCGACCACGTCGTGCCGATCCTCCAGCGCCGGGGTCTGTTCCGCACCGAGTACACCGGGACCACCCTGCGCGACCACTACGGGCTGCCCCGCCCGGTCAACCAGTCCGCACGGCGGCTCGCCGCCGTTTCCCACTGACCACCTGGAGAGGACGAACGATGGTCGATCAACGACCTTTCGGGCGCACCGGCGTACGGATCAGCTCGCTGACGCTGGGCGCGATGAACTTCGGCCAACGGGGTAACCCCGACCACGAGGACGGCATCCGGATCATCCACCGGGCGCTCGACGCGGGAATCAACGCCATCGACACCGCCGACGTCTACTCGCAGGGCGAGTCGGAGGAGATCGTCGGCAAGGCCCTCGCCGGGGGGCGTCGCGACGAGGTCTTCCTCGCCACCAAGTTCCACGGCCAGGTGGGCGACGACCCGCAGCACCGGGGCAACTCCCGCCGCTGGATCATCCGGGCCGTGGAGCACAGCCTGCGCCGGCTGGGCACCGACTGGATCGACCTGTACCAGGCGCACCGGCCGGAGCCGGACACCGACTTCGACGAGACCCTGGGCGCGCTCACCGACCTGGTACACCAGGGCAAGATCCGCTACATCGGCACCTCCACCTTCGAGCCGTCGGCCATCGTGGAGGGTCAGTGGCTCGCGCGGCGGCGCGGCCGGGAACGGGTGGTCAGCGAGCAGCCGCCGTACTCGATCCTGGCCCGCGAGATCGAACGCGAGGTGCTGCCGGTGGCGCAGCGCCACGGGCTGGCGGTGATCCCGTGGAGCCCGCTGGCCGGCGGATGGCTCTCCGGGCGTTACCACGGCGGGCTCGACGCCCCGATCTCCCGCCGGGCCGACCGGCTCCCCGCCCGGTTCGACCCGACCCGGCCGGCGAACGCCGCCAAGCTCGCCGCCGTCGACAAGCTGGCCGCCCTCGCCGACGAGGCCGGGTTGTCGCTGATCCACCTGGCTCTCGCGTTCGTTCTGGAGCACCCGGCCGTCACGTCGGCGATCATCGGCCCGCGCACGATGACCCATCTGGAGTCGCAGCTCGGCGCGGCCAAGGTGACCCTGTCCCGCGACGTGCTGGACCGCATCGACGCCATCGTCCCGCCGGGCACCACGCTGAACCCCGCCGACGCCGGATACCAGCCGCCGTCGCTGACCGACCCGGCGCACCGACGTCGCGGCGCGTCGTCGCCCCACCTCGCCGAGGATGTCCGGTGACCGGCGAACGGACGCCGATCGCGGACGCGCGCGACACCCTGGCCCCACCGACGTCGCGGTGGGACACCCCACCGGCTCCCCCGACCGAGCAGAAGGACCGGCTGACGAGGTCGACGTTCCTCTGGTACATCCCCAACCAGGTCGAACCTGGCCACCGCGGCGACGACGTCGTCCAGCAGCACAACAGTCTCGACACCCTGACCGGTCACGCCCAGGCCATCGAGCAGCACGGGTGGTCCGGCGCGCTCATCGGTACCGGCTGGAGTCGCCCCGACACCTTCACTGTCGCCACCGCACTGGCCTCCCGCACTACGACATTCCAACCGCTGATCGCGATCCGGCCCGGCTACTGGCGTCCGGCCAACCTCGCCGCTGCCGCCGCGACGTTGGACCACCTCACCCAGGGGCGGGTGCTCATCAACATCGTCTCGGGCAAGGACAACCTGGCCGCGTACGGCGACACCGACGGCGACCAGGCCGCCCGGTACGCCCGGACCCGAGAGTTCATCCAGATCGTGCGCAGGTTGTGGACCGACGACACCGTCACCTATCGCGGCGCGCACTTCAGCGTCACCGACTCCGCCCTGGCGCCCCGACCGGTCGTCCGTGGCGAGCGCCGGCACCCACCGCTGTACTTCGGTGGCGCCTCGGCCGCCGCCGAGGAGGTGGCCGCCACCGAGGCCGACGTCCAGCTCTTCTGGGGCGAGCCGCTCGACGGCGTGGCCGAGCGGATCGGGCGGCTGAAGCAGCTCAGCGAGAAACTGGGGCGCGAGCACGCCCCGTTGGAGTTCGGGCTACGGATCACCACAGTGGTCCGGGACACCACCGAGCAGGCGTGGGCCGACGCCGAGGCGAAGGTTGCCCAGCTGGCGCACCGCGCCGGCGGCATCGAACGCCACCCGCACCGGCAGGCCGCCGTCGGCCAGCGGCGGCTGCTCGACCTCGCCGCGCGGGGAGACGTGCTCGACGACAACCTCTACACCGCCCCCGGCAGGTACGGCGGCGGCGGGGCCGGCACCACCTGGTTGGTCGGCTCGGCCGAGGACGTGGCGCGATCACTGCGCAGGTACGCGAGTCTCGGCATCACGCACTTCGTGCTCTCCGACACGCCCTACCTGCCGGAGATCGAACGCCAGGGTACGCAGCTGCTGCCGCTGCTCCGCGGTGAAGCCGTCGCGCGCCCGGGGCATCACACGGGAGTCGCGCGTGCGTTTGAGCCCGGGTCGTTGATCTGACGCCGGAAGACGAGGTACGCGCCCAGGTTCAGCAGCAGCATCACCGTCCCGATCATCGACGCCACGAGCCCCACATCGAGGCTCGGCAGCGCCACGAAGGTGAGGGCGGCGAGCACGATGGCGAAGATGTTGAGGAAGGTGAAGGCCAGGACCAGTTCGTTGAGCAGACGGGAACGGCGGTCCTGGAGCCGGCCGACCAGTTGCTGGTGCAGCGTTCGGACGAAGTCGAGCCGCTCGTCCAGCGTGGTGAGGACGAGTCGGAACAGTCGGATCCGGTGGTACCCGGTGAGGATGCGGTCAGCCTGGTCTTCCAGAGTGGTCAGGGACAGGCCGGCACGCCCCGGCTCGATCTGGGACAGCTCCGCCGACAACACACGATCCACCGTCCACTGTCCAGCGTCGGAGGAGATTCGAGTGCCCACTCCCAGACGGCTCCCACAGAAGGCCGCGTTCCTGCTCACCGGCAGGGTCATCGACGTCTGCGCGCGGAAACCCTGCCGTGACGCGGTGACCGGTCGCTGCACGCTCCGGCCCGAGCCGCCTCTCGACGCACCGACTCGGGCCGCGCTCAGTGGCCGTCGACCGTGGCGGCAATCTTGGCCGGGGCGTGCAGAGGCGCGAGCTGGTCCTCGCCCAGTCCGTAGCGCTGGGCGAGGTACGCGGGGTCCTGCCAGGTGATCAGCGCCCCGGGCTGGCCGTCGTCGCGCACCTTGAGTCGCATGGGCAGGTCCATGGCGATCTCGGGACGGGCCTGCATGAGCGGTGTGCCCGCCTGCGGGTTGCCGAAGATGATGACCTGCGTGTCGGGCATGGTCAGCCCGGCCTTACGCGCGGCCGCCGCATGGTCGACCACCGCTGCCACCGCAGCGCCCACGCGTTCCGCCTCAGCCCGCAGCGCCGAAACTGTCTCGCCGACATCGCGGGCGCTCCGCCTGGTCACCAATCCGTCGTTCACGGCCGACCCCCGCTCACCGCGCCACTTGGCAATCCATCTCATGGTGCCGGCAACCGGGGCCACTGCGGGAAGGTTTGCCGTAACCGGCCGCCGGCTCTCCCCCGTCGCCGCGACGCGCTGGCGCGATGACACCGTCCGTCGACCGTCGGCGTGCTCAGCCCGAGCGGAGCTGCTCGCGGAGCCAGGCCCGGTCGGGGTTCACCACCGCCTTACCGCCGAGCACGACGGTGGGCACTGTCTCGTTGCCGCCGGCCACCGCGCGGACCGCGGCGGCACCCGCCGGGTCGTGCCAGATGTCCACCCAGTGCGCCCGCCGGGCGAGCCGGCCGAGCGAGAACCGGAGCTGGAGGCAGTATCGACAGCCGGGGCGCCAGTACACGACCGGTCGTCCGTCCGCCGCGCTGGCCCGCTGCGCCTCGGCGGCGTCCGCCGACCGGGGGAACGCCCACGGCGACAGCACGAATGCCAGCGCCAGGAAGATCAACAACTCGACGCCGCCGACGGCCGGCAGACCGGCGGCCAGTTGCGCCACCAGGACCAGCACGCCACACGCCACCATCACGATCGCCAGGATCCACCGCCGCAGCACGACGCCGAGGCTACCCCGGATACGCGGTCAGGCGTTCGTCGCGTGCACGGCTCGGGTCGACGGTTGGATGGAAAGATCTCCGGCCGGATCGGGCCGGTGGTGAGCCCGTGCTCGTCGAGAAACCTCCACCGCCGGTCGTCGCCTGCGACATCGACGTACCGGGAGCCGAACACGTAGCCGAAGTCGCCGGTCCGGACGCCGTCGGCGACCCGTTGCCCACGTCCTCTGCCCTCCGCTGTGGCTGGCCCGCCAGGTCCATGTGCTGATGAGCGGTATACCTCAGAGGTATGAATATGACTCTGAGGTATACCGCTC
>NZ_JBEXHQ010000042.1:0-67759 GCF_040607915.1 Micromonospora sp. NPDC005215
AGAGCGCCACGGTCGCGGCCAGCCCTCTGGCCCACGCCGACAATCGGCCACCCCAGCGGACGTTCGTACGATGCACGGTTACCTCCTGTGACTCATCCGCCAGCTTCTGCAACACCGGTTCAGGGCACAGCCTCAAGGCCGACACTCGAATCGATTCGACAATCTGCCGGCGTCGCCGACCACCCGGGAAGGGTGGTTGCGGCCAGATACATAGATATATATGTATTAATGAGCATATCGAGCGTGAAGTCAAGGTTTCAGGACGGTTACTTCCTGCTCCTGACGCCTCGCAAGCTTCGAGTGGCCGCCGACAAGTACGACCCTTCCGGAGCACGAGGGCAGCACGCTCAGGCATTCCGTGTCGCCGGCCCACCGACGCGGCGCCGATCGGATAGCGAACCGATTCGCCTCTGCGGCGCCCGGCCGCGTGACACGCTGAAGGCGTGGACAGCAGCACTGTGGTCTTCGGTGAAGTCGGCGGGCGGCCCGGCCTGATTTGTTCGGTTCGAAACTGGAGTTAGGGTGCTGGTAGGGAACGTGCTTCGCCAGCGTCACGGGCGGGTTGCGGGCTCTTAACGGTGAGTGTCTGACTGCGTAGACATGACCGCGCAATCATACAGGACTATGGCCGGCGATGGGAGGTGCCGTGACGCGACTGGCGAGGCCGGGTGAAAGCCCTCCGACGCCGCGCAGCGTGGACGTCGCGCGGCTGGCCGGCGTCTCCCAGAAGACGGTGTCCAGGGTCCTCAACGACGAGCCGTATGTCTCGGCCGACGTGCGCCGGCGGGTCCTGGACGCCGCCGAGGAGCTCGGCTACCGGCGCAACCAGGCGGCCCGGGCGCTGGCCTCCGGGCGGACCCGGTCGATCGGCGTGGTGACGCTCGGCAGCGCCTTGTACGGGCCGGCGTCGTGGCTCATGGGCATCGAGCGGGCGGTCCGGGAGGTGGGCTACACGCTGCGGGTGGCCGCCACGATCGAGGGCGACCCGGGCGGCATCGCGAGCGCCCTGGCGTCGCTGCTGGGCCAGGGCGTGGACGGCGTCGTCATCTCCGAGCCGATCGACGAGGGCGTCGGCCTCATCAGCGTCGACGTGCCGGTCCTGGTCCTCGGCGCGCCGCCCACCTTCGCCGCGCCGCAGGTGGTGACCGCCAGGGTCGGCGCGGGCCGGCTCGCGCGGGCCGCGACCGAGCACCTGCTGGAGCTGGGGCACGCGACCGTCCATCACCTGGCCGGCCCGCAGCGGTGGTATTCGGCACGGGACCGTCTCGCCGGCTGGCGCGAGGCGCTGCGAGCCCACGGCGCGGACGAGCCGCCGGTCGTCGAGGGCGACTGGTCGGCCGCGTCCGGCTACGCGGCGGGCCGGGAACTGGCCGGCGACAGCACCGTGACCGCGGTGTTCGCCGCGAACGACGACATGGCGATCGGTCTCATCCGCGCGCAGCTCGAGGCCGGGCGCCGCGTGCCCGAGGACATCAGCGTCGTCGGGTTCGACGACATCCCGGTCGCCGCCTACGTCACTCCCCCGCTCACCACCGTGCGGCAGCCGTTCGACGAGGTCACGCGGCAGGGCCTCGCGCTGCTGGTACAGGTCATCGAGAAGCCGGACGTCGAGCTTCCACCGGCGACCGACCATCCGGTCGAGCTCGTCGTCCGCGCCTCGACGGCGCCACCACCGCCCCGGCCGATCCCGGGACGTGGCCGCCGAGCGATCCCCCATGCCCACGGTGGCCCGCACGGTCAGCCCGCCGACAGCGAAGTCCCATCCACCCAGCCCTGATCAGCGTCGATCCGTCCACCTACGGCGGCACGTCACCCGAGACGCGCACCGGCCGTCGCTGACGAGCGGCGTAGCACCCGCGTACGGGCGAAGTTTCGTTGCGACAGCGATCGCCGAGGCCCTGATGCGCGAGTTTCTTGCCCTCGCTGCTTCGGCCGATCGAGTGCGTACGCGACGTGGCATCGTTCGTCCCCACGTTCGACCCGGGCCACGATCTCGTCGGCAGGCGAGCGCCGACTCGCAGACAGCGGGGCAAAGTCCTGCGCCGCCGCCGCCGCCGCCGACGGCCGGCTCGGCCTGACCCCGATCCCCACCGGCGTACGCACCGGCCGCACCGCCATGTACAACGTGGACAATTGGGCCACCAACCGCGTCGGAGCATTGCGCGCCTGCGGCAAGGCCGCTGACCGGCCCGAGACAGCCCGCACCGCGTAGGCCCGCTCGACCTGGAACGCCAGCAACCGCCGAACCGCCGCCACCACCGGGCTGATGATGAGCTACAACCTCGACACCGGCCTGTTCGACACGACCGGCTGGTGGAACTCCGCGAACGCGCTCACCGCCGTGATCGAGAACATCCGGGTGAGCGGGATGGGCAGCTACCGGTACGCGATCGCCAACACCTACGACCGCAACGTCAACAAGTGGCTCGGTCAATTCCGCAACGAGTACCTCGACGACACTGGCTGGTGGGCCATGGCCTGGATCGCCGCCTACGACCTGACCGGCGAGACGCGCTACCTGGCCACCGCCCGCGCCGCCGCCGATCACATGAGCGCCTACTGGGACAACCGGTGCGGCGGCGGCATCTGGTGGAGCACCGCCCGGGCCTACAAGGCGGCCATCGCCAACAGCCTTTACCTACAGGTGACCGCAGCGCTGCACAATCGCATCCCCGGCGACACCGCCTATCTCCAGCGGGCGCAGCAGGAGTGGGCCTGGTTCCAGAACACTGGCATGATCAACAGCTCGAACCTGGTGAACGACGGGATCAGCCTGTCGACCTGCCGCAACAACGGCAGCGCCGTGTGGTCGTATAACCAGGGTGTGCTGTTGGCAGGGTTGACCGAGCTGCACCGCGCCACCGGCGGCATCCTGCGCGATCCCTGCGAGCCGAACAACAACTGCGGGGCCGATGGCGCGTCCTTCAAGGGCCCGCACGTCCGTGGGCTCGGCCAGCTCAACGCCGCCCTCAGCGACCATCCGTACACCGGTTATCTGCGGATGCAGGCCGACACCGCATTCGCCAACAACCGCACCCCGCTGGACACCTACGGCCTGCGCTGGGCCGGACCGGTCGACGCCACCGACGCGGCCCGCCAGCACATAGCGGTAGACCTGCTCAACGCCGCCCCGTAGCCGGACAGGCACGAGGAGACCGGTGCGGATCGCTTGCATCTGCGCCGGCTCCCTGCCACCCCGACCGCTAAGACCCGACACCCAGATTAGGCAGCTCGCCGCCGCGCTTTAGGAGGAAGCCGACGGCCGATCGGCTTGGTGAGCAAGCCAGCGCCGGAATTGCCCCCCGGGTCACTCGTCGGTCGTCGTACCCGCGGCGTTCCACACCAGTACCGCCTCGCAGGAGCCACCATCGGTACGCCGCGCGGCGCAGGTCACGGCCCGGTCGTCCCGCAGCAACCGGGCCTCGCCGAGGAACTGCTCGTCCACCAGCCTGACCCGCAATCTGTCCCCGGCGACCGTCCGGCCCTGTGCGGTGATCGCCGAGTCAACCACCGGCGAGCAGCCGCCCCGCAGCTCCAACGACCAGGTCACCCGAGTGTCCTCGGCATCGTCGAGCGCGAACCCGGTGGTGACCGAACCGCCGCCGGGAACCGCCCACACCATCTGCCGGGGCGGGCAGTGGGCGACGCCCTGCTGGACGCAGATCGGACGATTGTGCTCGCGGAATCGGTCACCGGACTGGTAGGTCAGCCCCGGCGTCGGATCCGTGCTCTCGTCGTGCCAGTACATGGCGGCAGCGCGACACTGCCGGTGATTCGCCGACCGCCACAGCCCAGGACGGGGTCCGCCAATCTCGCTCCGCGCGCACCGCCAGCGCAGCTGACGCCAGCAGATCCGTGACGACTGACCTGCCCACGGGTACGTGGGCAGGCCATCCGTTCCGTCAGGTGTCAGGACCGTGACCACCTCTGATTACCGCCGCCGTTGCAGGGCCAGATCTGCAGCAGAGTTCCGTTGGCCGTCTCCGCACCGGTCGCGTCCAGGCACTTTCCGCTGGCGACGCCGACGACGGTGCCGTCAGTGTTGACGTTCCACTGCTGATGGGCGCCGCCGTTGCAGTCGAAGATGGTGACCCCTGCCCCGTCGGCGGTACTCGCGCCGTCCACCTCCAGGCACTTCGTGCCGTACACCCTGAGCTCCCGCGACGCTGTCGCCGCCCACGCCTGGTTGGCACCGCCGTGGCAGTCGAAGAGTTCGACACGGGTCCGGTTGGTCTGGCTGTTGAACGGCACGTCGACGCACCGCCCGGACGCCTGCCCCCGCAGGACCGCGCCGGTGTCGGATCCGCAGGTGGTCAGGCCCGTGGTGTACGGGCAGACGACGGAGGCGAAGCCGCCGCGCTCCAGCATCGCCACGGACAGGCTGGCGGTGTTGGTGACGACTCTGGTCTCGCGGACCAGCGCCGAGTTGGACCCGTCTCGGACGGTCTCCAACAGCCACTGACCGCCACCGAGGAAGTTCAGTGGTGTCGAGTAGGTCCTGGCGGACTGGGCGGAGATGCCGCCGAGGTACCACCTCCCGCCGTTGCGGCGGGCGAAGTACGCATCCTGACCGGGCCGGCCGCCGAGCAACCGGGTTTCGTCCCAGGCGGTGGGGATCTGGTTGAGGATGCGCAGTGCCTCGGGCCGGGCTTCGTAGCTTTCGGGGTTGTCGCCGAGGTGCTGCCAGCCGGACTCGAAGACGATCGACGTGGCGAGTTCGTGTGCCGGCGTGGTGTCCCGGTTGTAGGGGCTGAACACGACCGGGGTGTAGTCCATGCTCGAGATGATGTTGCGGTTGAACGGCAGCATCGTGTTCTTCGACGCACGGAGGTACTGCTCCGCGCCGTGTACCGCTTCGGCCGTCAGGACATGCGGCCAGGTGCGCTGCATGCCGCGTGGGGTGGCAGAGCCATGGAAGTTGACCATGAGCTGCAATTCGGCGGTACGCGCCAGGATGGCGTCGTACCACTGCAGGGTCGGCTGGGTGAACTCGTAGCTGAAGTCGACCTTGATGCCGGCCACGCCCCAGCTCTTGATCCGCGGCAGCCACGTCTCACGCTGCGCCGCGGTCCAGAGGCTGGACGAGTTGAACCAGAGGATCACCTGCACCCCCCTGGACTGGGCGTAGGCCACCACTCCGGGTGCCCAGCTCTCCTGCCAGCCTTCGTCGATGAGCACGTAGCCCCAACCGTTGCGCGCGGCGAAGTCAATGTACTGACGCTGCCGGCTCTCGCTGGACGGGCTGGAGTGTTCGGTCAACCAGGACCAGGCCACGGTGTCGGGCCGGACCCACGACGGGTTGGCGACCCGCGACGGCGCCGAGAGGTCGTCGACGATCGTCGACTGCGTGACCGTGGCCAGGGTGCCGACGGCCGCGGTACGCCACGGCGTCGACAGCGGCAGGCTCGTGGTCACTGTCGAGCTGTCCAGCACGGTGCCGTAGGTCCCGGAGCCGGACGAGTGCGTGAGGCTCGCCGCCGCGTACCGACCGTCGAGGTTGGTCTCAGCGACCAGCGCGAAGGCTCCGCCGGCTTCGAACAGCGCGGGCACCCGGAAGGTGCCGGCGGCGGCGGTCGTCTGCACCGGATATCCCTGGTCCTCCCTGTGGGAGGGCAACAGCCAGGCGTTCGACGACGTCGGCACGGTCCAGGACGAAGCCTCACGCCGGACCGTGACCGATCCGCTGCCGGGCAGCACGTACCGGTAGGCGGCACCGGAGTTCGACGCGCGAACCACGACGTCCAGTCTCGCGCCGCCAGCACCGACGAACGACAGCGTCGTCTCGGTATAGACGGTCGACCGGCTGCGCTGCTTGCCGGTCGTCATCGTGTAAGCCTCGGTGACCGTGCGGTCGGCGCGGCCCGTGAACGTGAGGTTCCGGGTCAGGTCGGCGGCACCGGTCTCGATGCCGATGGCGGACGGGGACAGCACCGCGCGGCCCTGATGGGAAACGGCGAACGACAGCGTGCCGTTGTCGTTCAGAACGACCTGGGCCGCGATGGGCGACGCGGTGGACGGGCCGTTGATCGTCCAGGTGGTGGCGGCAGAGGCGGGCACGGGGGCGGCAGACAGGACCGCCGCTGACAGTACGAGCGCCAGGGCCGAGCCCAGCGACGCGCGTCGGCGCTTTCCTTCACGCATAGGGATGCCTTCCGAGACCGAGGGACGCCGTGAGGGGCGCACAGAGCCGGCAATCGCGAACGAAAGGCGGTCTTCCACCGAGAGGGCGGCAGCCCGGCGATGTTGAAACTCGTTCGTTGATGCTCGACTATGTTTACATAGAACAACGTCAGTCTGATTGTGTCAAGCGAAGGGGAATGCCTGGTCTCACCGTCGACTAACCGGCTGGCGACAAGAACAACACACCCGCTCCTAAACACATCGGACTCACAAGTCTGAAGCGCGGTGAGATGTCGTGATGACCCATGTGAGAATTTGTTGGAGGCGGCGGCAACACAGCGATGCGGATTTACAGCACCCCAGCCCCGACCAGCACCCGGATCTAGACCCTCATGCACGACCGCCTACCTTGGCCGCACCTCGCGAACCTGACAATGACCGTCACCTCCTCGCAGCCGTACCGCTAAGGTCTGGTCGCCGGGGTAACGGCTTGCATGATCACCGAGCCGATGATTTCGACCGTCCGGGTGTCGTCTCGGGGCGTCGGCGCATCCCAACGGTTCCAGGTGAGGTTGAGGTCGGTACGCCGGGCGTTCCAGGCCGCGTCGGCATTGCGCCTCATCCAATCGTAGTATTCGTCCCACAGATTGTTTTCGCGCACGAACTCGCCCATTCCTCGCGCGAACTCGGACTGCCACGTTCCCTCGCGTTGGGTACTCGTCATGATGCCGTTTGTCGTACGGTCGCGAATGACCCAGTCGGTCGTCCGCTTGGCATCATTGAAAATGCTTTGTCGCCTGTTGTTTCGATAGAGGGCTTGGGCGGCGCTGACAAAGGCGCCGGCCGAGTAAACGGTTTGCCCACCAGCGAGCCGGCCATCGGACCATATCGTCTCGTGCACGGCTCCGGTGCTGCGATTGAGCAGCGTCGCCCATACCCAATCAAAGATTGCCTGGGCTTTGTTCAGATATCCGCGGTCGTTGGTGGACTCGAAGATGAGGACGCCAAGAATGACCGCCGGACTGTTACTGAGAGCATTCTTGTCCCTCCTTCGAATGTCCCACCAGATGCCGCCGCCCAGGTTGGAATCCCACCCTCGGTCGTAGACCCGGTTGAAGGCGTACTGCGCCTGGTTCAGATAGGTTAGGTTGCCGGTGATCCGGTAGCCCCGGGCGAAGGCGAGTCCAGCCCAGAGCAGATCGTCGTTGTATTCGTTCCAGTTCCAGTCGTAGAGGCCACCACCACCCCTGTTCTGCTGCAGGAACGTGTCGAGAAGGCGGCTGATCAGATCGCGGGTCGCCGAGCTCCCCGTCCTGTCGTACACGTCCTGGACAGCCTGGATGTCTAGTGCCTGACGCCAGAAATAGTCCTTTTCGCCGTTGTTCAGGGAAGTTTTGTAATACCGCTGCGAACCGTTGCTGACGAGGAAAGCGTTGTTCATCGCCGCAAAAGCCGAGTCGAGGTTGACGGTCAGCACGGAGGCCGAATTCGGCTCCGGCGGCGCGCCGCTCGCCGTGCCGGCCGGCGTCAGCGTGGCGACCATGGTGACCGCCAGGGCCGCAGCCATTCCAGCGGACATGGAGGTGCGTCTGCTCATTGTGAAACCTTCCGGGTCGGACGGAGCCGCACATGCCGAGATCAGTGCCGAGCACTGTCTTCGAAATCGTGCGGACGAAGGAATCGCTGCCACCTTTCGGGGGGAAGAGGGCTGCAGGATGTATGTGATACTACACCTCGATTAACTCGCCATGTCAATCCCTTTACACATTGGCGTAAATTGATGTTGCAGCTCGTCCGAGCGCGCGAAGTAACGCAATCACAAAAACACAAAGATGGGCGGTGCCGGGAGCGCTCTGATGACCGCTCACGACACCGCCCACCAAGGCCGGCCCGCTATGCCGCTATAAACAAACCGTTCGCTACGAAATATTCGGTTGTGCGACCCGGACGTACGCTGGGGCATCCCACGCCTGCGTCCCGGGCAGTGCCATGACCACCGCGCCTGTGCCTCCTGCCGTGGTTACGCCGCGCAGTGCAGAACGGCGTCCGCCCAGTCGGCGTGATCGAGGGCGTTGCCGTCACTCGCATCGGTCACCCGCAGCTCGACCCGGTTCACCCCGGTCAACGGAACGTCCACCGCGACCGGGCCGTCGGTCCCGCTCACCCGCTGCCCGGCCCAGGCTCGGACGCCGTCCGCCCACACCTCGAAGACCACGCTGCCGCCATCGCCGACCTCGTCGTCGACGCCGGTCGCGGCGGTGAACGAGGTGCATCGACCGCCCAGGTGCACAACGACCGCCGAGTCGGCGTGCACACCCAGACCCCGGTCGTACGCCACTCCCCCGATCCGCAGGCCGGCGCCGTCCCCGGCGCCGTTCTCACCGTTGCTCGTGTTCTTCTCGACCGGACCCCATCCATTGCGGACGCGCACAAACTGGACGTCGGCAAGGGCGGTGTCACCGGCTGGCGGAGCCGGATTCGCCGCCACCATGCCCTCCGCAGTGCGGGCGTACACCCGGGCGTTGCCTGCCCCGGTCCCAGTGAGGCTCGCGTAAATCGGATACTCCCCGACGGCCGTGTTCGGACCACGGGTTACCCGCACCTCCCGGGTCGTAGACGCACCCGACGCCAAAGTGCCGACCTGTACCGGGCCGGCCGACCAGCCGGTGGGCAGCTCGACGGACGCGGTGAGATTGCGGATCGCCCCCGGGCAGGGATTGTGGATCGTCAGCTTGAGGGTGGTCGAGGTCTCCGGTTCCAGCGACGCCGCCGCCGGAAGGGTGGCGCGCGGCGCACAGGTCGCCGGTCCGTCCGGACGCCCGGAAACCGCCTCGGTCCGGGTCAATGGTCGCAGCAGCAGGGCGTAGGCGTATTCCCGGTCGGCTGGGACCTGATACTGCGGCAGCACCGAATGGAACGTCTCGGCGACTCCGCTGACCGCGTGGTCGGCACGTAGCGTGAACTCGCCCGGAGTCCGCTTCAGGGCGAACGGGTACTGCGCCCGGTCAATGCCGGTGAACGGCGTGACGCCGACCGACAGATCACCCGCCACGAGAAGTCCGGACGAGCGGCCGTCAGAGAGCGCCGCCCACCGGACATCCTCGTGATTGCCGTACTCCTGCGGAGCGCTGTAGGCGACGTACTCCTTCTCCACAGTCGAACGCCAGACGCCGACCGGGGAACCGTCGATCCGGTCCGGGTATGTCTCGCCCGGACCGCGACCGTTCCACACGAAAGTGCCGAGCTTCGACGGCAGCCGCATCTGCAGACCGATCCGGGGCAACATCGGCAGATCCCGCATCCTGCCGAACGGAGTCACCCGATGCGAGACCCGCACATCACCGTTCGCTGCGACCGCATACCGAAGTTCCTGATGGAACCCGGCGTCGGTCACGCCCGCGGCGGCCACGGTGCTCTGGATCGTGACGGTGGAGCCCGAGGTGCTCACCCCGGTGACCGTGGTGGCCAGGCGGTCAAGTCCGACCGACCGCCAGGCCCGGGCCTCGTCGACGTCGTTGCTGACCGGCGGCCGCCAGACGTCGAGCTCGGGCCCGCCGGTGAGCAGATCCGTCCCCCGAACCTTCATCGACGTCAGAGTCCCCGACCGCCGGTCGACGGTGTAGACGAAGTCGCGTCCGCTCAGCACGACGCCGTCGGCGGTCGTGCGCGTGGTCACGTCACCGGATGCCTCACGGGCGAACACTCCCGGAACCTGATCACCACCCAGCGGGAACTGCTCGACCGCCACCACGTGTCCGGCAGGCGCCCAGCCGGCGTCCTTCGCCAGAACTGCACGCGCAGTCAGGTGACGCTGGGCCTGCCGAGGATTGGCCGGCGGTGTGGGCAGATTGAGACGCGCGGTCGTCCCCGGCGCCACGACCACCGCGGCCGAGCCGGAGCGCAAGACCCTGTCACCCTCGACGTATTCCCAGCGCACCCGAACGTCTGCGGTGTCGGTGAAGGCACGCTCACTGGTCACTGCTAGCGCCCCGTCGGCGAGTGCGAACCGGACGGGAGCCTGCACGGCCCACAGCGCAGTCGCCTCCGGCTGCGGCTCGCGATCCGGGCTCACCATGCCGTCGTTGCCGGCTTCGCCCGCGCCGTACGACAGATAAGTTCCGCGGGTCCGGATGTTCTCGAAGTTCAGCGCAAGCACCGGGTCGTCCTGGACGGCAGGGTCGGCCAACTCGGTGGTGGTCAGGGCGCGGTGGTAAATCCGCACATCGTCAACCGCGCCGTGAGCCATCCGGGTGTTGTTGGTGTTTTCCCGCATAGACTCGGCGTTGCGGCCGATGTTCACCGGCCACGCGGACCGCTGGATTGTCCCTGTCCACCGGGTCTCGCCCACGACCACGCCGTCGATGTGCAGACGCAGCACGTCACCGTCGAAGGTTCCGGACACCCGGTGCCACTTGTCGTACCAGTCGGCGGGAACCGGGGCCTGCACGGTGTGATAGGCGCCCTCGCCGTACACGAAGAACTCGAGTTGATCCTCGGTCTTCATCTTGATCGCGTACTGGGTGTTGCCCTTCGCGACGATGGTCAGGTCACCGGTCCAGGGACGGGCGGGTTTGACCCAGGCATCCAGCGTCAGGCCACGTGACACCTCGTCCAACGTCGGATCCCGGTAGACCTCGACGAAGTCGTCCAAGCCGGAAAGCGCCAGCGCGTTACCGCCGTGCGGGCCCGGCACCGTGTCCGGCAACCCGTTGATCCACGCCTGGATGTCGTTGCCGGACCCGTCCGGAACAATGCGCAGTGGCTGCCGTAGCTGCTGGTCGACCCAGTCCCAAATGAAGCCGCCCTGCGCCGACGGATACTTGCGCATCACGTCCCAGAACTCCCGGAAGTTGCCGAGACTGTTGCCCTGGGCGTGGACGTACTCCCCCATCACGATCGGCTTCTGTGTCGTCCTCGCCTTGTCCTCCAGCGAAGCCGGTGACGGATACCGCGGCCCCCACACGTCGGCGAAGGGCGCGTCGCCGTCGGGACTGTTCGACTGGTGGTACAGCGGTCGGGTCGGCTCATTGCGGTCGGCCCACTCGGCCATCGCGAAATGTGCCGCGCCCAGCCCCGCCTCGTTGCCGGTGTCCCACATCAGCACACTGGGGTGGTTCTTGTCCCGCTGCACCATGCCGATGAACCGGTCGAGGAATGCGTCCTTCCATTCCGGTAGGTCGGCCAGGCAGTTGGATGGGCAGTTGTCATGGTGGTGGGTCTCCACCTCGACCTCGTCGTCGACCCAGAGCCCGTGCTTGTCCGCCAGTTCGTACAGGTACGGGTCGCTGGGATAGTGCGCGGTACGGATCGCGTTCACGTTGTGCTGCTTGAGGAGGTCGACGTCCTGCTCGAGCCGGGCCCGGGGAACGTGCCGGCCACCGTCGGGGTCGGCATCGGCATGGTTCACGCCCCGCACCAGGATCCGCTTACCGTTGACCAGGAGTTGCTTGTCGCGGACTTCGACGGTGCGGAACCCAACGGGCTGCCGCGTCACGTGGGTGACTCGTCCGGTGGGATCGAGTAACTCGACGACGAGTGCGTACAGATTGGGGGTTTCGTCCGTCCAGGGCAGCGGGTCGGCGACCGCTGCCTCCAGAGTGACCTTGCCCGGCTCGGTGCCGAGTTCGGCGGAGGCTGTCGCTGTGGTTACCGGCCGACCCTTGGGATCGTACAACCGGCCGCGCACGGTGTAGGCACCTGCCGGGCCGCCACGAGCGGCCAAGTCAACCACCGCCCGCAGCCCCGCATTCGCCGGGGTTGTCACGGTCACATCCCGCAGATACGTCTGCGGCGTCGAGTACAACCACGTGCTGCGGAAGATGCCGGAGAACCGCCACTGGTCGTACACCTCCAGGTGACTTCCGGCGCTCCACCTGTGGACCTGCACGGCGATCGTGTTGCGCCCCGGACGGGCCGCAGTGCTCAGGTCAAACTCTGCCGGCGTGTATCCACCCTGGTCGTAGCCGACATACTTCCCGTTGACCCACACCAGGTAGGCGCTCGTCACCCCCTCGAAGCGAAGGAACGTGCGGCGGCCATCCCAACTCTCCGGCAGGTCGACAGTGCGCACGTAAGCGCCGGTCGGGTTGATGTCGCGCGGCACCGTCGGCGGTGCGTCCGGGACCATCTCGGTGACCAGGTTGCGAAACAGCGGATGGTCCAGACCATCCGACTGCCAGGTGTGTGGCACCGAGACTGTCTGCCAGTCCGACACATCGAAACCCTCGCGGTAGAACTCGCGGGGTACGTCCGCCGGACGGTCGGCCATCGACAGCCGCCAGGCACCATCCAGAGATCGCATCCACGGCGAATCCTTGCCGCCGAGTCGCGCCGCCTCACCGTTGGCATAGGGACGCAACTCGGCGTGCGGCGCTTCCTGGTTCTCCTGCACCATCCGCGGATCGTCCAGGTAGCGGTAGATATCGGAGGGTGGATCGGCCGCCGGACTCGCGGCGGCGACTCCACCGAGCGAGGCCAGCAGAACACCGACGACCGACAGGTTGACGAACCGGCGCACCGGCGGCACCTCCTACTCGAGCGACGCTTCGGATTAGTGTCAACGTTGTCACTTGTTCGAAAAAGTGTCAACGTTGTGCATCAATGTCCGATGGTGACCGTCCTTGATGTTTCGTGGTCCAGTCCTGGGGATCACGCGCCGGCACTGCCGAGGATCCCGCCCGCCCGCCCGCCGACACGAGGTGTGTCACCGCGACATCCCGTTGGTCGGCGGCAACCGCACCGCCGTCGCGTACGAGCGCTCGGAGGATCGTCACAGCTCGCCGCCGTCACTGATCCTCCAACATCAGGCTCTCCCGGGATTGCCGAGATGACGCGGAGATATTGACTCCCTTAACCTTCTGTGACAACGATGTCGCCATCGTCTTCCGCCGTTGACCCGGAGGTAACCCCCGTGGCCTCGCGACTCCCCCGGCTGGCCGCCGCCGTGCTGCTGACAGCCGCCACCCTGGTCGTCGGTGGCAGCCCCGCCGACGCTGCCCCGGCGCCGGTCGACCTGGTGCGGCCATTCGTCGGCACCCAAAATTTTGGCAACACCTTCCCGGGTGCGAGCGCGCCGTTCGGGATGGTTCAGCTCAGTCCGGACACCGGCGGGCAGGGCGGGTACGACTATCAGCAGACGAGCATCTACGGCTTCAGCCAGACCCACCTGTCCGGGGTCGGCTGCGGCGTTGCCGGCGAGTTGCCGATGATGCCGACGACGGGTGCCGTCGGCAGCGTCGACCCCCAGGTCTACGGCTCCGCGTACAGCCATGCCGACGAACAGGCGACACCCGGCTACTACCGGGTCGGCCTGGCGAAATACGGCGTGAACGCCGAGCTGACCGCCACCGCGCGCACCGGCTGGCAGCGGTACACCTTCCCCGCGTCCGGTGCCGGGAACGTCCTGTTCAACACCGGCAAGGCCAACCAGAGCGTGTTGGATTCCGAAGTGCACATCGTCGGTGACCGCACGGTCGAGGGCCGGGTGCGCGCGGGCAACTTCTGCGCCGGCAAGGACGACCACACCGTCTACTTCTCGGCCAGCTTCGACCGGCCCTTCGCTTCCTTCGGCACCTGGCGCGGTTCGGCCCGCAGTGCAGGCGTCCGGGACGCGGCGGGCACCGGCGGGAACGGGGGCTGGGTCACCTTCGACCCGAGCGCCGACCGGGACGTCGTGGTGAAGGTCGCGCTCTCCTACACGGGACCGGATGGAGCGCGGAAGAATCTCGCGGCTGAGACCGGCGGCTCGTACGACTTCGATGCCACCCGCGCCGCCCTGCGCGCGAGTTGGGCGCAGCAACTCGACGCCGTGCGGATCACCGGCGGCTCGGCCGGCCGGCAGAGCGTTTTCTACACCGCGCTCTACCACTCGTTGCTGCACCCCAATCTCGCCGGGGACGTCGACGGGCGGTACATCGGATTCGACGACAAGGTGCACACGGCGAGTGGCTACACGCCGTACCAGAATTTCTCGCTGTGGGACACCTACCGACCGCAGAACCAGTTGCTCGAGATGCTGACGCCGCAGGTCGCCCGCGACGTGGCGCTGTCGGTGCTGGCGATCGGGCGCGACGGCGGCTGGTTGCCGCGCTGGGCATTGGCCAACAGCGAGACCAACATCATGACCGGCGACCCGGTCACACCGTTCCTGGTCGAAGCGTGGTCCAAGGGCCTGCTCGCCGGATACGAACAGGAGGCGTACGCGCTGCTACGGTCCAACGCCCTGGGGAGGCCGCCGGCCGGCTCGCAGTACAACGGACGCAGCGGCAACGGGTACTACAGCGACCGCGGCTTCATTCCGTCCGGACTGACGCTCGGCACGAACTGCGCGCACCAGGGCGGGGACAACGACTGTGCCCACCCCGCCTCGGCCACTCTCGAGTACGCCGCAGCGGACGCGTCGCTCGCCCTGATGGCCAGCGCGTTGGGCCGAACCGACGACGCCCGGACGTTCACCGAACGCGGTCAGTGGTACCGCAACCTGTGGGACAGCTCGATCAAACAGTTCCGGCCGCGGACCACCTCCGGGTCCTGGGTCACGCCGTACAACCCTGTCGACGCCGGCCACCAGTTCCACGAGGGCGGCGCCTACCAGTACCAGTGGCTGGTGCCGCAGGATCCGGCGGGTCTGCTGTCGCTGATGGGCGGCCGACAGCCGGGTGAGCAGCGACTCGACGACTTCTTCGCGTACCCGAAGCTGCTGACCGACCCGGCCGGCACCGCCCGCACCGACTGGATCGCCAGCCCGTACGACTACTACAGCAAGGCAACCTACAACCCGAACAACGAGCCGGACCTGCTGGCCCCATACGTCTACCACTGGGCCGGCGCCCCAGCGAAGACCGCCACCGTGGTCCGCGCGGCGATGACCCTGTTCACCACGGGTCCAGACGGCATGACCGGCAACGACGACCTCGGCACGATGAGCGCCTGGTACGTCTTCTCCTCCCTTGGCCTCTACCCGACCATGAGCGGCGCGAACTTCCTGACCGTGAACAGCCCGCAGTTCCCCTCAGCCACCGTGCGCATCGGCGGATACGCCGACCGGCAGGGCGGCACCCTGACGATCACCGCGCCGGATGTCAGTGACACCCGCCGGTACGTGCAGTCCGTCCAGGTCAACGGGCGGGCGCACACCCCGAACTGGCTCACCTGGCAGACCATCGCGCGAGGCGGCACCATCGCGCATACCGTCGGCACGTCACAGTCGAGTTGGGGCACCGCCGTGGCCGACCAGCCGCCTTCGGTCAACACCGCGGCGTCGCAGACCTGCGCCGTGACCTCCGGCGCACAGTGCGGGATCGATCTCTCCGCCGTCCGGACCACGGACGGCACCGCCACCGTGGCAGCGACCGGAGAGGGCAACTTCGACGGCGGCGGCTGGAGCTATGACGCCGCGCTCCTTCCGCCACCCGGCGCGGTGACCTGGGGCGGCGTGGTCTACAGCACGCCGCCGTCCGGGGGCACCGCCAAGAACTTCGTCCAAGCCGGCCGGCAAACCCTGCCGCTACCCACCGTCCGGCGCAGCACCCTGCGGCTCGTCGCCGCCGCCCACCACGGCCCGGTGACCGGCGCGGTAACCATCCGGTACACCGACGGCAGCACCGCCGCGGCCACGGCGACCGTCCCAGACTGGTGCGGCCCCGCCGGTGACAGCATGACGGTGCTCGCCATGCCGCACCGAATCAAGGCCGGTCAAGGCCTCGACGGGCCACCGGTCAACCTGTTCGGCGTCGCCGTCGCGCTGAACCCGGGCAAGGAACTGCGTTCGGTGACCCTCCCCGACGACCCACGGATCCAGCTGTACGCCCTCACTCTCCAATGACACCTGGAGCCTCCATGCGATCACGAGAGAGCCCCGAGCCCGAAAAGTGCCTCGACGAGGTTGGCCACGGCACCACTAACAGCACCGTACTGAACCTCTCAACCGGCAACGGCGGCACCACGCAAAGATGGTCCCGTAGCTGACCGACCGTCGGGTTCAACCGAACCACCGGGTGAGGAACGCCGTGCACCTCCGCCGGCGTTTCTCGCCCACCCGACCCGGCACCTGATCGACGCCGACTCGAGTCGCTCATCTCCGGGACGAGACGGGAGGGATCGGCTACCCGATGGAACCTCAAGCGGCTCGACCCGCCTCGGGCTCGCCCCGGCCACTGGCCTGGTAGTCGTCGGACAGAACCAAAGAAGTAGCCAATCCTTCGGCTCCGTCGTCCATACTTTCCGACCAACCCGGACTAGCGCCCGCAGTGTCACCATGTGATCACTGTGCGCGGTGGACTGCAAGGCAAGCGACAGCCGGGGCAGCCCTCAAGGGTGGGTCGGATCCCGGCGAGCAAGCCACCGCTGTAGCGCAGTGTGACGACGAAGTGACGCGCGACGTCCGCCTCGGACGTCGAATGCCAATGGTCACGCTCCCAGGCTCCTCGGCACGTCTTTGCTGGTCGGCAGCAGGAAGCCGATCAGGTACGTTGATTTCAACAATGCTTCGATCATCGCCTCTCGATGTTCTGGCCGCCGTGGTCGCTGCGCCGAAAGCGGCTAAAGATCAGACATTTCGCCCATCACCGAGGAGACTGCGAGATGCCAAGGCGACCCGACCAGGCCACCGCGACCATCGCACTGGTGATTGAGGATCCAGCGAATCCCTTCTGGTCGGCCATCACACGGGGCGTGGTGGAGATCGCCCGGCGGCATCAGCACGTACTGATCGTCGGCAGTACCGGGCTGAGCTTCGAGCAGGAACGCGACCTCCTGCGCGACCTGGTGCGCCGGCAGGTTGACGGACTACTGGTGACGCCGACCGCTGATGACCATGCCGAGCTGCACAGGGAGTTGGCTCACCGCGCACCGATGGTCTTCATCGACCGCGCCCCGGCCGGGATTCTGACGGACTCGGTGATTTTGGACAACGTCGGTGGCGCGCACCAGGCGGTACGTCACCTGTTGTCGCGCGGACACCGCCGGATCGGCTACATCGGCGGCGACCCGGCCGTGGGGACCGGGGCCGGACGCCGAGCCGGCTACCGTCGGGCGCTGGAGGAGGCCGGCCTGCCCTACGACCCAGCTCTGGTCAGTCTGAACGTCCACGGAGTAGCGGGGGCCCGGGACGCAGCAGCCAGATTGCTGGCCGGACCGGCGTCCGCGACCGCGATCTTCGCCGACAACAACCAGATCTGCCTCGGCGTCCTACAGATCGTCGACCAGCACGAGCCCGGGATCGACGTGGCCGGCTTCGACGATGTGGAGCTTGCCGACCTGCTGCCGCGCCCGGTGGCAATGGTCACCTACGACGGCGTCGAGCTGGGCCGGCGAGCGGCCGAGCTGCTCTTCCGGCGAATCCGTGGCAGCACCGAGCCCGTCGCCCAGGTGCTGCTGCCGACGACGCTGCGACTGCGCGGAGGACGATAGGCGCCCTCCCGCGCTTCGACCGCCCCGCGCTTGCCGCGCATGGCGCCGTGACTCCACCAGCCCCCGACGGACCGACCGCCAGGTGCGGCATCGGTGCGATAATCCCTGCCATGAACGACGATCGATCGCCCGCCAGGCCGAGCCTCATACAGGTTGCCGCGCTGTCGGGGGTTTCGGTAAAGACCGCGTCCAGGGCGTTGGGCGGTGAGCCTCGCGTGGCCGCCGAAACCCGCGCGCGGGTGCAGCAGGCCGCCGACCAGCTCGGCTACCGACTCAACGGCGTCGCCCGCGAATTGCGTCGCGGCGCCAACACCTCCACGCTGGTGGGTCTGCTCACCGGCGACCTGGCCAACCCGTTCTACTCCCGGTTGGCCAGCGGGCTGGAACGCGAACTGCGCATTCACAGCTTTCAGGTGATCACCGCCAGCACGGACGAGGACCCGGAGTGGGAAAGCCTGCTTGTCGACACCCTGCTCGAGCGGCGGGTCCGGGCACTCGTGATCGCTTCGGCCGCGGCCGAGCACGGTCACCTCGCCTCCGAACACCGCCACGGCATCCCGTTCATCTTCGTGGACCGTCCTCCGGTCAACCTGACCGCGGACGCGGTCCTGCTGGACAACCACGACGGCGCGCGGCAAGCCGGCGCGCACCTGGTAGCGGCCGGGCACCGGCGCATCGGCGTGGTCGGGGACCTGTCCCGGCTGAGCACCCACCGCGACCGCGTGGCAGGGTTCGCCGAGGCGATGACAACCGCAGGCATAACAAACTGGGTTGAATACCTGGTCGAGAACGCGCACGACATCACGGCAGCAGAACGGGCGGTACGCGAGCTGCTCGGCCGCACCCCTCCCCCGACCGCCTTGTTCACCACGAACAACCGGATCACCAACGGCGCGCTCCGGGCACTACGCGGCCACCCGGCACCGCCGGCGCTGATCGGCTTCGACGACCTGGATCTCGGCGAGCTGCTGGGGGTCAGCGTCATCGCGCACGACACGGAGCAGATGGGTCAGCGGGCGGCTCAGCTGCTGTTGGATCGGATCAACGGCGATGTCGGCCCGGCTCGGCGCGCGGTGATTCCGACCCAGCTGCTGGCGCGTGGTTCGGGTGAGCGTGCGCCGGCCGACCGGTTGGGCTGAGCAGCTTCGGCCGGCAGGGCGCGCATCTGAAAAACCCGCGACGCATTGACACACGCAGTCCGGAGGACTAGACATCAATTCGACGTTGTTCGATGACAACGTTGTCGCGGGAGTCGCATCGCGCCCCCAAGGAGGACCCCACCATGCTCCGACCAGGCCCGTCCCGTCTGCTCAGCCTGCTGGCCACCGCCGTCACCGGCACGTCCCTGCTCGTCGCCGTCGCCTCGCCCGCGACGGCCGCACCCCTCAACCTGACCGGCTACGTCAACCCGTTCGTCGGCACCGACGACAGCAACGCCCCCAACCCCGTCGGGGGCGGCGCCGGCGGCAGCACCGTCCCCGGCCCGGTGCAGCCCTTCGGCATGGTCCAGCTCAGCCCGGACACGCCCACCGCCTCACCCTCGGGATACCGGTTCAGCGACACACAGATCGAGGAGTTCAGCCTCACCCATTTCAACGGTGCCGGCTGCTCCAACAACGAGGACCTCGGCATCCTGCCGATCACCGGAGCTATCGGCGCCTCGCCGGGCACCTCGTGGACGTCCTACCGTGCCACCCAGAACAAGAGTCAGGAGCAGGCCCGACCCGGCTTCTACCAGGCCGTGCTCAGCAACTACGGCAACACCAGGGTCGAGGCGTCGGCCACCAAACGTACGGCTGCCCTGCGGTTGACCTACCCGTCCACCAACACGGCGCGCGTACTGCTCAACACCAGCCGCAGTGCGACCGGCAGCCGGAACGGCTCGATCTCGATCAACGGCTCCACCGTGACCGGCAGCGTCACCGGTGGTGGCTTCTGCGGCAACAGCAGGACCTACCAGATCTTCTATCGGATGGAGTTCGACCGCGCGCCCACCGGTGTCGGCACCTGGCTCGGCGGCACCGTCAGCGCAGGCTCCGCCAGTGCCAGCGGCACCAACTCCGGCGGATATCTGACCTTCGACACCGCCAGCAACCCAGTGGTGCAGGTCAAGGTCGGCATCTCGTTCGTCAGCCAGGCGGGCGCCCAGGCCAACCTCGCCAGCGAGCAGTCCGGCTTCGGGTTCGACACCGTCCGTGCCAACGCCGACGCGCAGTGGAACGCGATCCTCAACCGGGTGCAGGCCACCGGTGGCACCGCCACCGACCTGCAGAAGTTCTACACCGCGCTGTACCGCGTCTTCATCAACCCCAACGTGTCCAACGACGTCAACGGGCAGTACCGCGGCTTCGACAATGCCATCCACACGGCCAGCCACCCCGTGTACCAGAACTACTCCGGGTGGGACATCTACCGATCGTGGTCGGCGCTGATCGCGTTCATCGCACCCGTGGAGGCGGCCGACATCGCCAAGTCGATGGTGCTCGACGGCCAGCAGGGCGGCCTGCTGCCCAAGTGGTCACACAACACCAACGAGACCTTCGTGATGAACGGCGATCCCGGCCCGATCATCGTGGACAGCCTCTACCAGTTCGGCGCTCGTGACTTCGACACCGCGGCGGCGCTGGCCCTGATGGAGAAGGCCTCAAATGGCGGGACCACACAGGGCAACCCGATCCGCGGTCGGCAGAGTGGGTACGTGCAGCGGCAGTACATCGACGGTGATCCGTCCGATTCGCTGGAGTACTCGGCGAGTGACTTCGCCGTCGCCCAGTTTGCCCGGGCCCTGGGCGACACCGCGAAGTACAACACCCACATGACGCGTGCCCAGTGGTGGCGCAACGTCTTCAACACCGAGTCCGGCTACGTCCACCGGCGCAACGCCGACGGCACCTGGCCATGGCCGCTCGACCCGGCCAGTCAGTCCGGCTACACCGAGGGCAACGCGTCGCAGTACACCTGGATGGTCCCGTACAACTTCGCCGGCCTGATCAACCTGATGGGCGGCCGGCAGACCGCCCTCCAGCGGTTGGACCACCATTTCACGCAGACGAACGGCGGGCAGTCGCAGCCGTTCTTCTACATCGGCAACGAGCCGGAGCACGGCGTGCCGTGGGCCTACCACTTCGCGGCGGCGCCGGCCGGCACCAGTGCGGCGGTCCGCCGGGTGATGAACGAGTCGTTCACCACCGGCGCGGGCGGCCTGCCCGGCAACGACGACCTCGGCGCCACCTCCGCGTGGTACGTGTGGTCGGCGCTGGGCATGTATCCCCCCACCCCGGGGGCGGACACGCTCGCGCTGCACGGTCCGCTCTTTTCCTCGATCCTGGTGGATCGACCGACCGGCGACGTCCAGATCAACGGCACCAACGCCGGGCAGGGCAACCAGTACGTGCAAAGTGTGTCGGTCAACGGCACGTCGACGCAGCGCACCTGGCTGCGGTACGGCGACATTGCCGCAGGGGCCACCCTCTCGTACAGCATGGGCAACTCGCCGTCGTCGTGGGGCACGAACCCGGCCAACGTGCCGCCGTCATTCACCGACGGGTCCACCCCGCCACCCGCCGCGCCGGACTTGGGGGCCAACCTGGCCGCCGGCAAGTCGGCCACCGGATCGGCACCGTGCGGCGCGGCGGAGGGCCCGGAGAAGGCGTTCGACGGCAAGCTCGGCAGCACCAGCAAGTGGTGCTCCCTCGCGGCCGGCACCAAGTTCCTCCAGGTTGACCTGGGGTCCAACCAGAACATCGGGTCCTTTGTCGTGAAACACGCGGGGCTCGGCGGCGAGAACACCGGTTGGAACACCGGCGCGTTCACCATCCAGACCAGCACCGACGGCACCACCTGGACGACGCGGACCACGGTGTCCGGTAACCGCTCCAGTCGCACGTACCACCCGATCTCGGCGGTGGCCGCCCGCTACGTTCGGCTCAGCGCCACCACGCCGGCCAACGACGGGAACGGCGCGGCCCGAATCGACGAGTTCGAGGTGTACGGCGGTAGCGGCCCGACCAACCTGGCGCTCAACCGGCCGGCCACCGCCGACTCCCAGTGCTCCAGCACGGAGGGACCCGAGAAGGCCGTCAACGGCAGTGCCTCCGACAAATGGTGCTCGCTGGGCGGCACCAAGTTCCTCCGCATCGACCTGGGCGCCAGCCGCTCCATCCAGTCCGTCACGGTGCACCACGCGGGGGCGGGCGGCGAGGACAGCGCCTGGAACACCCGGGACTTCGATCTCCAGGTGTCCGCCGACGGCGCCGCCTGGACGACCGCGGCGCAGGTACGGGGCAACACGGCCAACGTCAGCAACCACCCGCTGGCCGTCATCGGCAGGTATGTGCGACTGAACGTCCTCACCCCGACGCAGACCACCGATCAGGCGGCCCGTGTCTACGAGATCGAGGTCTACGGCAGCTGACGCATCCGGGCGGCCGTCCGAGTCGGACGGCCGCCCAACCTCTCGCTTCGCCAGCGGGGGCCCGAATGCCGGCCGCAGACCGATCGACACGCTGGTGCCGTGGCCGTCCCGGCAGACGCCCGCTGTGCGGCATGTCCCCGCCTCGGCGCACGTCGCCGCACCCGGCTGTGCCCGGCTTCGCGAACCGCACGACGCGCAGCTCACCGCGCACGGTAAACCTTGTCATTAGATTGACATATTTCTATCACGAGTCCAGACTCTGGCGCAGAGAGCGCTCTCTCACCCGTCCCGAAACCCCTCGCCACCGCCGATCCGCTGTCGACGCGTGGCTGGGAGCATGGAAGGAATCCCATGAAACGTGCACCAAAGATGCTGGGCGTCGCCGCCGCAGCAATCACCCTGCTCGGTCTCACACCGACCATCGGCCACGCCGACGCGCGGCCGGCTCCGCCAACCGCGCCAAGCGCGACGCCCGCCCTGGACATGGCACCAGGAATGGTCGCCGCCATGCGGCGGGATCTACACCTCACCGACGCCCAGATCGCCAAGCGGGTGCGGACCGAGGCGGCAGCGCCGACGGTCGAGAGTGGGTTGCGCGAACGGCTCGGCTCGTCGTTCGCCGGCGCCTGGATCCCAGATGGCGGCGACCGCCTGACGGTCGCGGTCACCGACCCCTCGGCCATCGCCACGGTACGCGCCGCGGGCGCCGATGCCACGGTGGTCCCTCACGGCGAGCGGCAGCTCAACGCCACGATGAAGGCCCTCGACCGGCGTAGCGCCAAGGCCGGCAGGGATATTTACGGCTGGCGCGTCGACGTCATGAGCAACCGCGTCGTCGTGCTGGCGGAGCGCGGCGGCGCGCCGGCCGCCAGGGCATTCGCCAGAGACAGCGGCGTCGCTGTCGACGCCATCGCGGTCGTCGAGTCCCCCGAGGCGCCTCGGCCCCTGTACGACATTCGTGGCGGCGACCAGTACGTCATCAACGGCAACACGCTCTGCTCCGTCGGTTTCGCGGTCGTCGGCGGCTTCGTCAGCGCCGGGCACTGTGGTGGCACCGGCAGCCCAACGCTCGGCTACAACAACGTCTCGCAGGGCAGTTTCGCCGGCTCGTCCTTCCCCGGCAACGACTACGCGTGGATCCGGACCAACAGCTCGTGGACCCCGCAGCCGTGGGTCAACAACTACTCCGGCGGCAACGTCACCGTGGCGGGTTCGCAGGACGCCGCGATCGGCAGCTCGGTGTGTCGTTCGGGTCGTACCACCGGCTGGCGCTGCGGCACGATCCTGGGCCGCGACGAGACGATCAATTATGCACAGGGCGCTGTCTCCGGCCTGAGCCGCAGCAACGCCTGCGCCGAAGGCGGCGACTCGGGCGGCTCGTGGATCTCGGGGAACCAGGCTCAGGGGGTCACCTCGGGCGGTACCGGCAACTGCAGCTCGGGCGGCACGATGTGGTTCCAGCCGGTCAACGAGATTCTCAACGCGTACGGGCTCAACCTGGTCACCAGTGGCGGTGGCGGTGGCGGGAACACCCGGTTGATCAGTAACTGGAACAACAAGTGCATCGACGTACCCGGACTCAACTTCTCCGACGGTGTGCCGTTGCAGACCTGGTCCTGCAACGGGACCGCCGCGCAGGCCTGGACGTTCACCGGCGGAACGCTGCGGGCTCAGAACAACAAGTGCATGGACGTCAACGGCGGTTCCACCGCCAACGGTACGACGATCCAGCTCTGGTCCTGCAACGGAACCGGCGCCCAGCAGTTCGTACTCTCGGCCGCCGGTGATCTGGTGAACCCGCAGGCCAACAAGTGCGTCGACATCGACGGCTGGAACAGCAACGACGGGGCGCGGTTGATCCTCTGGGACTGCGCCGGCACCGCCAACCAGAAATGGCACGTCGGCTGAGCCGACCGGCGGCACCACCGTCGGCGGCCGGTCCTCACCCGTGCCCTGACACCCGAATCCGCAGGGAGCCCGCTTGTGCTCGGTGACAACGTTGACATCCCGCGCGGGCGGGCTCCCACCCACCACCACCCTGAAGGAGAAACACCTGATGTCCCCTGCGCAACACAGACCGAGACTCCGCCGTCTCAGCGTCCTGGCCGTGTCCCTGCTGCTCCTCACGATGGCCTACGCCGTAAGCGCGACACCGGCGAGCGCCGCCACCACGACGGTCAACGTGAACGGAAGCATCGTCGGCCGGACGTTCGACGGGGTCGGTGCGATCAGCGGCGGAGGCGGCAACTCCCGGCTGCTGATCGACTATCCGGAACCCCAGCGTTCGCAGATCCTCGACTACCTGTTCAAGCCGAACTACGGCGCCGCAGTGCAGCTGCTCAAGCTGGAGATCGGTGGCGATGCCAACTCCACCGACGGCGCGGAGCCGAGTCACCAGCACGTACGCGGTGACATCAACTGCAACGTCGGCTACGAGTTCTGGCTCGGCGAGCAGGCGGTCGCGCGTAACCCCAACATCAAACTGGTCGCGCTGCCGTGGACGGCACCCGGCTGGATCGGAAACCACAATTTCTGGTCCCAAGACATGATCGACTACGACATCTCGTGGCTGAACTGCGCCCGGCAGCACGGACTCAATATCAATTATCTCGGCGGCTGGAACGAGCGCGGCCACGACAGCGGCTGGTACAAGAACCTGCGCTCGTCGCTGAACGCGGCCGGGTACGGCTCGGTGCAGATCGTCGGGGACGACAGCGGCTGGGGTATGGCCGACGAGTTCGCGAACGACCCGACACTGCGCAACGCGGTGGGCGTGCTCGGTAACCACTACGTGTGCGGCTATCTGTCGCAGGCGGAGTCCTGCTCCACCACCCAGAACGCACGAAGTTCGGGGAAACCCCTGTGGGCCAGCGAGTTCGGCTCACAGGACGACAACGACGGAGTGGTCCCGTACATCCGCACGGTCAACCGCGGCTACCTGGACGCGGAAATCACCGGCTACATGAACTGGCCGCTGATCGCCGCCATCACCCCCAACCTGCCGTACGCGACAGTAGGTCTGATGGACGCCGGCTCACCGTGGTCCGGGTCGTACCGGGTGGGCAAGAACCTGTGGGCCAACGCCCACTACGCCCAGTTCACGCAGCCCGGCTGGCGGTATCTGAACAGCTCGGCCAGCGGCTACCTCGGCGGCAACCGGGCCAACGGCAGCTACGTGAGCTTGAAGTCACCGAACAACACCGACTACTCCACCATTTACGAGACCAGCGGCACGACGTCCACCCAGACGGTGAATGTGACCGTCTCCGGTGGCCTGAGCACCGGAACCGTGCGCGTGTGGTCCACCGACATGGGCTCGTCGAACCCGGCGACCCACTTCGCCAGGCAGGCCGACATCACCCCGTCGAACGGGTCCTACTCCCTCACCATGCAGCCCAACCGGATCTACACGCTCACCACCACCACCGGCCAGGGCAAGGGAACGGCTACCAGCCCGGCGACCAGGGCGCTGGCCCTGCCGTACACGGACAACTTCGACAGCTACCCCAACCGGGGCATGGCGAAGTACTTCCAAACCATGCAGGGCGCCTACGAGGTACGCGACTGCGCGGCCGGTCGCTCCGGCCGGTGCCTGCAGCAGGTGGCGCCGGTCCAGCCGATCAACTGGCAGGACGACAGTGACGCCTTCGGCCTGGTCGGCGACACGTCCTGGAGCAACTACACCGTCAGCACCGACGTCAACATGCAGCAGGCAGGCACCGTCACCCTGCTCGGACGGGCCAACACCCAACTCCGCCCGCAGAACCGGCAGGCGGCCTACCAGTTGCGGATCAGCAACACCGGCAGCTGGTCCATCGCCAAGCACACCACCAGCAACACGACGACCACGTTGGCCTCGGGCACCCGTAGCGCGTTGGGCCTGAACACCTGGCACAACATCAAGCTCCTCTTCTCCGGTACCCAAATCACCGCCACCCTCGACGGCGCCACCCTCGGCACCGTCAACGACGCCTCGTACGGCGCCGGACAGGTCGGCATCGGCGTTGTGGGTTACCAGACCAACCAGTTCGACAACCTGACGGTCACCCCCAACGGCCCCGGCGACGGCAACGTTGGCGGTGTCCTGCGGGGTCAGGAGTCGGGGCGGTGCGTCGACGTACCAGGCGCGAGCCAGACCAACGGCACCGTGGTCGCGCTCTGGGACTGCAACGGCGGCACCAACCAGTCCTGGACCGCCACCGCGTCCCGGCAACTGACCGTCTACGGCAACAAGTGCCTCGACGTCAACGGCGCAGGCACCACCGACGGCACCGCCGTGCAGATCTACGACTGCAGCGGCGGCACCAACCAACAATGGACCGTCAACCCCGACGGCACCATCGTGGGCGTCGGCTCCGGTAAATGCCTGGACGCCACCGCCCACGGCACCTCCAACGGCACCCCGCTCGCGATCTGGACCTGCACCGGCGGCCCCAACCAAAAATGGTCACGCACCTGACCAACCCCGAATAACAACCGCACCACCCAACGGGGCTGGTCCGCTACCCACCCACCCGCAACACCCAACGGACCAGCCCCACACTCACCCCCGGCCACGATCCTGGACCGCGATCCCGTGAACGTCCCGTCACGGCATGACAGCGACAGATCAGCTTCGGTCTCGTGACCGGCGGGTCAACCAACAGTCACATCGCAACCACCTCCCGACGATCAAAGGAAACGAGATGGGCAATTCGTTCTTCACACGTTGTCTGAGCGGCGCGGCAGCCACAGTCATCGGGCTGGGATTGTTGGTAGGAGTAGCGGACCGGACGCCGGCAGCGGCCGCAGCCGCTGCCCCGACCCCTGCATCCGCCAGCATCGCGACCCTGATGAAGTCCTACGACACCAATTCCGGGCGCATCGGCGGTGGCTGGTGGACCGGCGCGGTGGCGCTGAGCACGGTGATGACGTACCGGCAGGCGACCGGCGACTCGTCGTACGACTACGCGATCTCCGAAGGGTTCAACAAGAACAGGTCCGGGAACTTCATCAACGAATACCTGGACGACATCGGATGGTGGGCGCTGGCCTGGATTCAGGCCTACGACATCACCGGGAACACCGCCTACCTGCAGATGGCGCAGACCGACGCCAACTTCATGCACACCTACTGGGATTCCAGATGTGGTGGCGGCATCTACTGGAGCACCCAGAAGGCCTACAAGGCCTCGATCGCCAACGAACTCTTCCTCCAGGTCACGGCTGCTCTGCACAATCGGATACCCGGTGACGCCACCTACCTCGGCTGGGCGAACGCCACGTGGAACTGGTTCAACGGCAGCGGTCTCATCAACGGCTCCCGTCTGGTCATCGACGGGATCAACGTCAACAACTGCAGCTACAACAGTTCGACGTTCACCTACAACCAGGGCGTGGTACTGGCCGGACTGTCCGAGCTGTCCCGCGCGACCGGCAACACCGGCCTGCTCACTACCGCCCGGTCGATCGCCGACGCGGCGACCACCCGCATGGTCAGGAACGGCATCCTGACCGAGAACTGTGAGCCGGGCAACTGCGGGGCCGACGGGCCCGCGTTCAAGGGCATCTTCATGCGCGGGCTGCGGACGCTGGCCGCCGCAGCGAACACCACCGCCTACGACGGGTTCATCCGGACCCAGGCCGACTCGATCATCACCCGCAATACCAACAGCGCGGGACAACACGGATTGGTGTGGGCCGGGCCCGTCCAAGGGGTCAACTACAACACGCAGGCGAGCGCCGGGGCAGCCCTGGTTGCCGCCCTGGGCGGCAGCCCGCCGCCGACGCAGTCGGGTGTGCTGCGGGGTCAGGAGTCGGGGCGGTGCGTCGACGTGCCAGGCGCGAGCCAGACCAACGGCACCGTGGTCGCGCTCTGGGACTGCAACGGCGGCACCAACCAGTCCTGGACCGCCACCGCGTCCCGGCAACTGACCGTCTACGGCAACAAGTGCCTCGACGTCAACGGCGCAGGCACCACCGACGGCACCGCCGTGCAGATCTACGACTGCAGCGGCGGCACCAACCAACAATGGACCGTCAACCCCGACGGCACCATCGTGGGCGTCGGCTCCGGTAAATGCCTGGACGCCACCGCCCACGGCACCTCCAACGGCACCCCGCTCGCGATCTGGACCTGCACCGGCGGCCCCAACCAAAAATGGTCACGCACCTGACCAACCCCGAATAACAACCGCACCACCCAACGGGGCTGGTCCGCTACCCACCCACCCGCAACACCCAACGGACCAGCCCCACACTCACCCCCGGCCACGATCCTGGACCGGCGTCTGGGGCCTCCCCCCGAACCTCGACGGCGGTCTCGGTCACCTATCGGCTGAACGCGTTCGGGTTTCTGATCTATCCGTCATTCGACGTCGGCGGCGCGGGCGGATCTGTCGATGATGGTTTGCGGACCAGTAGCCGGCGCTGCGGCGGATGCGCTCCAACATTGCCCGCCTTGGCGGAGACCCGGCACGGTCACGATCGCCGGGGAGGCGGCCGGCTCGGGCAGCACCTGCGCCCTGGGTTACCAGTGTGGCTTCCAGACGTCCCGACCGGCCTCCCGACGCGAAGCTAAGCGATCCATCGTGGAACGACATTCGTCAGGCAGGGAGTCCCACCGACGTTACGACAGGGACACAGAAAGCGAGGCTTCATTGACACCCGCACATCCACGTAGGAGGGTCTGCCGGCAGGTGCGACAACGATGTCATTGACTCATACCTGGAGGAACCATGAGCTTTACGCGACGGGCTGCGGTGGCCTTTGTCGGCGTCGCGGCCCTGCTGTCGGCAGCAGCCTGCGGCGGTGACGACGGCGGCGGCGCTGATTCGAAGAACGTCGAGGTGTTCACCTGGTGGTCCGACGGCGGCGAGAAGGCCGGGCTGGACGGGCTGGTGAGCCGGTTCAACACCGACTGTGCGGGTCAGACGTTCCAGAACGGTGCCGTCGCCGGCGGTGCCGGCGCCAACGCGAAGTCGGTTCTCGCCTCGCGGCTGCAGCAGGGCGATCCGCCGGACACCTTCCAGGCGCACGCCGGTGCGGAACTGCTCGACTACATCGACGCTGGGCAGATCGAGGACATCAGTGCCAACTACGACACGTGGGGCCTCAAGGCGGCCTTCCCGCCCGGCCTGATCAGCAACCTCACCGTCGACGGCAAGATCTACTCGGTGCCAGCGAATATTCACCGAGCCAACGTGGTGTGGTCCAACAAGAAGGTCCTCGCCGAAGCCGGCGTTACCACCGACCCCAAGACCCTGGTCGAGTTCTTCGCCGCTCTGGACAAGGTCAGAGCCGCTGGCGTCAAGGCGCCGCTCGCCGTTGGTAAGGACTGGACTCAGCTCATGCTCTTCGAGTCGGTTCTGATCAGCAATCTGGGCGCGGAAAAGTTCACCGGGCTGTGGAATGGCAGCACCGACTGGAACGGCGCCGACGTCACCACGTCGATCAACGACTTCAAGCGGCTGCTGACCTATACCAATTCCGACCGCGACGCCCTCGACTGGACCGACGCGGAAAAGCTGGTCATGGACGGCAAAGCTGCCTACCAGTTGATGGGTGACTGGGAGGCCGCCGACCTCGACGCCAAGGGATTCACCGACTACGGCTACCTCACCTTCCCCGGCAACGGCAGCACGTTCCAGTGGCTGGCCGACTCGTTCGTACTGCCCAAGGGCGCCAAGAACGCGGGCGGCACCGAGTGCTGGCTCAAGACGGTCGGCAGCGCTGAGGGACAGAAGGCTTTCAACACCAAGAAGGGGTCCATCCCGGCGCGTACGGACGCCGTGCCTGCCGACTACCCGAAGTACCAGCAGTCCGCCATGGCCGACTGGAAGTCGGCCACCCAGGTTCCGTCCTGCGCCCATGGCGCGGCCTGCTCCCAGGGTTGGCAGGGTGCGGCCAACTCCGCTCTCGGTGCGTTCTCCACGAAGCAGGACGTCGCCAGCCTCCAGAAGGCTCTGGCATCCGCCGCTGGTCAGTTCACCAAGAAGTAAGCCATCGCTCAAGGGCGGGACGACTGAGGTCGTCCCGCCCTTGAGCTCGCGCCGCGGAAGGATCTGATGCGTAAAATCCGGCAATGGGGACCAGGCCTGCTGCTGATCTCCCCTTCATTGATCCTGCTCGCCGTCTTCGTCTACGGGTTGATCGCCTGGACCATCAAGGTGTCGGTCTCCGACGAGCACAACGCCCGTGGGTCGAAGGGTTTCGTCGGGCTGCAGAATTACACGGACCTGTTCACCAATGACATCAACGGCCGGTTCATGCACTCACTGAAGAACCTGCTGATTTTCACCGCAGTGTTCATGGTCGGAACGATGCTGCTTGGTCTGCTGTGGGCGTTCCTGCTGGAGCGCGGCGTCCGCGGTGAGGGATTCTTCCGGACCGTCTATCTGTTCCCCATGGCGGTCTCGTTCATCGCCTCCGGGGTGGTGTGGCGCTGGCTGATGAACCCCGGCACCGGTGACAACGCAGGCGGCCTCAACCGTGTCTTCGGCGGGCTGCACCTGAGCTTCCTGGAGAACACCTGGTGGACCAACCCGGACTGGGGCATGGCGGCGATGGCCCTGCCGGCCATCTGGCAGCTCTCCGGGTATGTGATGGCGCTGTTCCTGGCCGGCTTCCGCGGCATCCCCCAGGAGCTGCGGGAGGCCGCAGCAATGGACGGCGCAAGTACCTACCGGCTCTACCGCAATGTGATCTTCCCGCAGCTCACCCCGGTAGCGCTGTCCGCGCTGATCATCGTCGGGCACATGTCGATGAAGATGTTCGACCTGATCATGAGCGTGTCCGGCGCGCAATGGCTCACCGAGGTGCCCGCCGTCTACGTCTGGCAAGCACTACTGACCAGCGACTACGCCAAGAGCGCGGCGATCTCCGTGATCCTGCTGGTGCTCGTGGCGCTGGTCATTGTCCCGTACCTCATCTACACCAACCGGGTGGAGCGCCGAGCGTGACCACGACTCGTATTCCCGCATCACCGGCAACGATCGGCCGAGTCTCCCCACCGCCTGCGCGGCGGCGGCCCAACACGCGCGGCTCCATGGCGGGCCGTCTGATCAAGTACTCTCTGGCATTCTTCTTCCTGGCGGTCGTGCTGATGCCGGCCTACGTACTGATCGTTACGAGCTTCAAGTCCGGCTCGGAGATCGGTGTGACCGGCCAGTGGAATCTGCCGGAGCACTGGACGGTCGCGTCCTGGGGAAAGGCATGGACGGCGTTGCGACCGTCGTTCATCCGAACACTGGAGCTGGCCATCCCCGTCGCGGTGATCTCGTCGATCGTTGGAGCGGCCAACGGGTTCGTGCTGTCCCGCTGGCGATTCCCGGGCGCCGACGTCATCTTCACCTTCATCCTGTTCGGAATGTTCATTCCGTACCAGGCGGTCATGATCCCGCTGCGCGAGATCGTCACGACGATCGGCATCCAGCCGGGCATCCCGACCCTGATCTTCGTGCACTGCGTCTACGGCATCCCGATCTGCACGCTGATTTTTCGGAACTACTACGCCACCACGGTCCCGGAGGAGCTCATCGAGGCCGGGAGGGTGGACGGCGCCGACCTGCTGCGCACGTTCTGGTCGATCATCCTCCCGATCTCGATCCCCGGCTTCGTGGTGACGGTCATCTGGCAGTTCACCTCGGCGTGGAACGACTACCTCTTCGCGATCTTCCTGTCCAACACCCGCAACGGCCCGATCACCATCGCGTTGAACGCGCTGGCCGGAGCCCAGTCACCGGACTACGCCGCCTCGATGGCCGGTGCCCTCATCACGTCGCTGCCCACCCTGCTGGTCTACGTCCTGCTCGGCCGATGGTTCATCAGTGGCCTGATGGCGGGCTCCGTCAAGAGCTGAGAACCAGCTCCCGGCGCGGTGGCACGGGACCGAGACAGGCGGTGCGGACCAGTTCACTCAGGGGCTGTGCGATGACGACGTTGCCAACGCGTTTCTCACCCGCTCCTTCGTACGGGATCTTGCCGTGCCTGTTGAACGGCTCGCCGCGCTCTGGGCCCAGCCGAACCAGCGGCGCGGGTCCGCCATGGCCGAACTTTTGCTCGATGGAGCAGAAGTTGACTCCGTTTCCCCAAAACATCTAGACATCTGGATGAAACAAACATAGATTTGCCTGCGCCAGGCAGCGGCGTGCCAGGCCAACTACCCCAAGGTGACATCGTTGTCATCGGTTGCCCTGACACGTCGTTGGCGGATGCCGTGTCGGCGATCGTGCGTCGTTGTCCCGCGTCCACTGGAGGCAAAGTGTTCGCACCGTCCCGACGAGCGCGCCTACCCATGGCGGGTGCGCTCATCGCTGCACTCGCCAGTGCCAGCCTGTGGTTGCCCACTGCGGCCACGGCCGCACCCGCAGCTCCACCACCACAGGAGCCCGGCGTCACACTTCGGATCTTCGACCTGCAGACCTCTCTGAGCAGCCTCTGCACGCTGAAGGCGGCACAGACGCCGAACATCGACAAGCTCATGTCAACGGTCAACTGGACGACGGCAGCCGAGTTCGGACTGGAGGACAACTTCCTGGCCCAGGTCCTCGGCAACGTCAACATCCCACAGGCCGGTAGCTACACGTTCCGGTTGACCAGCGACGACGGCTCACGTCTGCTGATCGACGACACGCTGGTGATCAACCACGACGGCCTGCACGGACCGACTCCGAAAGACGGATCCATCAACCTGACCACCGGCTATCACTCGTTGCGCATCGAGCACTTCGAGGCGACCGCCGGACAGCAACTGACCCTGCAGTGGCAGACACCCGGCTCGACGTCGTTCGTGAACGTGCCCAGCTCGGTGCTGAGCACCGACGCCGGCGTCGTGCGGGTGACCGCTCCGGGCCGCAAGGAGTGCGAAGCCGCCGGTGACTCACCGGGCGACGGACTCCCATTGACCTCGGTGCACCCAAATTTCTCGCTGACCAACCTTCGACCCAACGGCTTCCAACCGAAGGTCACCGGGATGGACTGGCTGCCCGACGGCCGCCTGGTCATCTCCACCTGGGGCGGCAGCGACCAGTCTGGCTCCTCGCAGGCCGGTGAGGTCTACATCCTCTCCAACACTGGTGGCAACACCTCACCCGGGAACGTGACGACCAAGCGGATCGGCAGCAACCTCAAGGAGCCGATGGGGCTCAAGGTCGTTGATGGCGTCGTCTACGTCACGGAGAAGGCGCGGCTGACCAGGCTGGTCGACTCCAACGGCGACGAGGTCGCCGACCAGTACCAGACGGTCGCCACCTGGCCCTACGGCGGCGGCTTCCACGAGTTCGCCTTCGGCCTGCTCTACCAGGCTGGGTTCTTCTACGTGAACCTGTCGGTGGGCATCGACTACGGGGGCAACACCACGAATCCGCAGACGGTCGCCAACCGTGGCACCACGATCAAGGTGAACAAGGACACCGGCGCACTGTCGTACGTGGCGGGTGGACTGCGGACGCCGCACGGCATCGGCTGGGGGCCGGAGAACGGCATCTTCGTCACCGACAACCAGGGTGGCTGGCAGCCGGCGTCCAAGTTGGTGCACATCAAGCAGGGCCGCTTCTTCAACCACTATCTCAACCCGGCGGGTCCGTTCGACAACGCGCCGGTGACCCAGCCTGTGTTGTGGATGCCGCAGAACGAGATCGGCAACTCGCCGAGCACGCCGCTGCTGATGCCGACCGGCACCTACGCCGGGCAGTTCGTGATCGGTGACGTCACCTACGGCGGGCTGCAGCGGGGCTTCGTCGAGAAGGTCAACGGCGAGTACCAGGGTGCGCTGTTCCGGCTCACCCAGGGCCTGGAGGCCGGTGTCTCGGAGGTCAACCTCGGACCGGACGGTGCCATCTACGTCGGCGGGCTCGGGGCCGGCGGTAACTGGGGCCAGTCCGGCAAGTTGAACTACGGGTTGCAGAAGCTGACCCCGAACGGCGGTAACGCCTTCGACATGCTGGCCATGCGAGCCCTGCCCAACGGGTTCGAGATCGAGTACACCCAGCCGCTGTCCGCGGCGACCGCCACCGCCCTAGCCACCAAGTACCGGGTAAAGCAGTGGCGCTACGTCCCGACGGCGGCCTACGGTGGGCCGAAGATCGACGAGGAGACCCTGTCGGTGTCCTCGGCGACCCTGTCGGCCGACGGTAAGAAGGTCACACTCGCGATCAACGGCCTGAAGCCCGGCCGGGTGGTGCACATCCGCTCACCGAAGCCGTTCGCGGCGAGCAACGGCCAGTCGCTCTGGAGCACCGAGGTCTGGTACACGCTGAACGCGATCCCCGGTCAAGCCGTCGCCACCAACCTCGCCCTCGGCAAGCCGGCAACCGCCGACAGCTCCTGCGCCACCGCAGAGGGCCCGGCCAAGGCGGTCAACGGCACCATCAACGCCGGCAACACCGACAAATGGTGTTCGCTCGGCACCAACAAGTGGCTGCAGGTGGACCTCGGCTCCACGCAGAACATCAACAGGTTGGTGGTCCAGCACGCCGGCGCTGGCGGTGAAGACGCGGCCTGGAACACCCGCGACTTCAACCTCCAGGTCAGCACCAACGGCACCTCCTGGACAACTGTCGCGAACGTCACCGGCAACACGGCCAACACCACCACGCACACCATCGCCGCCACCCAGGCCCGCTACGTCCGGATCAACGTCACCAACGGTGGCACCTCCGGCAACGGCGCGGCCCGGATCTACGAGTTCGAGGTCTACGGGGGTTCCGCCCCACCGGCCGGCAACATCGCCCTGAACAAGCCGGCAACCGCGGACAGCTCCTGCTCGGCCGCCGAGGGCCCTGCCCAGGCGGTCAACGGCAGCGTCAGCGGGGGCAACACCGACAAGTGGTGTTCCCTGGGCGCCACCAAGTGGCTGCAGGTCGACCTCGGCGCCAGCCAGAGTGTGAGCCGCTTCGTCGTCAAGCACGCCGGCGCTGGCGGTGAGGACGCCGCCTGGAACACCCGCGACTTCAACCTCCAGGTCAGCACCAACGGCACCTCCTGGACGACTGTCGCGAACGTCGCCGGCAACACGGCCAGCACCACCACCCACGACATCGCCACCACGCAGGCCAGGTACGCCCGGATCAACGTCACGGCGGGCACGAGCACCACTGACACCGCCGCGCGAATCTACGAGTTCGAGGTGTATGGCGCCGCCGGCCGGGTGACATTGTTCGACGGGTCCAACCTGAACAACTTTCAGCAGGCCAACGGCAGCCCGGCCACCTGGCCGCTCGCCGGTGGCGGCATGGAGGTCCTGGGTGGCGACATCAAGAGCAAGCAGGCGTTCGGCGACTTCAAGCTGCACATTGAGTTCTGGCTGCCGAACCTGCCGCCGGAGATAACCGGCCAGGCCCGCGCCAACAGCGGGATCTATTTGCAGGACCGCTACGAGCTGCAGGTCCTGGACTCCTTCGGAGACACCACCCCCGCCAACAACGAGGGCGGTTCCATCTACGAGAAACTGGCACCGTCGGTGAACGCCGCCACCGCCCCGCAGACCTGGCAGACCTACGACGTCACCTTCCGCGCCGCCCGGTTCAACGCCTCCGGAGCCAAGACGGAGAACGCCCGAGTCACGGTCGTGTGGAACGGCGTCACCATCCACAACAACGCCCAGATCAACGGGTCCACCGGCAACGGCGCGGCGGAGGGCCCCTCCGCGGGACCGATCCGTCTGCAGGACCACGGTGACCCTGGCGCCAACATCGTCTACCGCAACATCTGGGTTGAACCGATCATCTGATCCATCGAGGGCGGGAGGAGCGGGGCGGCGCCCCTCCTCCCGCCCGCTAGTCCGGATGCGGCCCGGGCAGGGCGAGCGTGGTCGCCGAGGATCCTTGCCCTCATCCCGAACGGCGACGGACGGCGTGATCTGCGGTCCTGGTCAACGGCTGACCGGCTACGGTCCAAGACCGCGCCGAAGCATGCGGTGGTGCAGGCGCACCGCCTCCTCCTGGTCGGTGATCTGACGCAATGCGAGCCAGGCGGCCCCGACCGCCGGGTCTCTGGCGGTCGCAATCGGGCCGGCGAGGGTGGCCAGGACCTCCGCTCGCACCGACGTGGTCTCTGTCAGGATGCTGCCGGCGAGCACGACGGGGCCGTCCGGCGGGCCCAACTCGCCGAGAGTGGCGACCAGTCGAGCGGCGGCCTCGGCGGTCAGACGCTCGGCGAGGGCGTCGCCGGCCGTGGCTCGCGCGCACACCAGGGGTGCCAGCGCGGCGAATGCGGCCGGCTGTTGGCGGCCGGCCCAGCGCACAAGCTCGTCGCAGCTGGTCACACCGGCCTGCGCCGCGATCGTGGCCGCCAGCCCGGCGTCCACCGTGGGTCCCGACCAGGCCCTGGCGACCGAGCGAACCGCCTGCAGGCCCAGCCACATGCCCGAGCCCTCGTCGCCCAGCAGCCAGCCGAGGCCGTCGGCGGTGCGGGTGACGCGCCAGTCGTCGATGCGGGCGGCGACCGCGCCGGTGCCGGCGATGAGCACTGCTCCCGAGGGCGCCGATGTGCCTGCCGCGAAGGCTGTCACCGCGTCTCCGACCACGGTGACCGGGCAGGTCAATCCACGTTGGGCCCACTCATGCGTAAAGGCCGCGGTGATCTCTGGGTCCGCCATGATGCTCGCGCCGGCGATGCCTGCGACGCTGCTGAGCACCGATGCTGGGTCGTGCTTCCCCAGGGCATCGCGCACCGCCGCACCGATGGAGCGAGCGGCCGCTGGCCCCGCTGCCGTCGGGTTGCCCGGACCAGCCGAGCCACGGCCCACCACGGTGCCATCCCGGGTCGCCACGACCGCCCGGGACGCCGTGCCACCGGCGTCAACACCCAATACCAGCACCATGACGCTGATCGAAGCATAGAAACTTTTTGTTGACTAGACGTCATTGCGGTCGTAATTTTCATGGCCACAGCTTCTCGATGAAAAGGACGATCACTGGTGACGGGTGAGAGTGGCGGGCTGCTGGTGCGGCTGCGCATGGAGGGGCCGACCATGCCGGAGGCCCTGGCAAAGATCGCCGAGGCCATCCTCGACGATCCGGAGACGGCAGCGCACGCCAGCATCGTCGACTTGGCCGAACGATCCGGGACCTCCACCGCGACGGTCACCCGCTTCAGCCGGGCACTCGGCTTCAAGGGGTACGCCAACCTACGCGTCGCCGTAGCGACCGAAACCGGCCGGGCCGAGCAGGCACGCTGGGAGACCGACATCTCCGGAGATATCGCACCGGAGGATCCGATCAGCAGCGTCCTCGACGTGATCACCGCCGCGGACACCCGGGCCATCCAGGCGACCGCGTCCGGCCTGGACACCTCCGCGGTCGAACGGGTGGCCGCCGCGATCGCCACCGCCGGCCGGGTGGAGATCTTCGGGCTGGGCAGCAGCGGCACCGCGGGCAGTGAAATGGCGTTCCGACTCGAACGCATCCGCATCCCGGTGCGGTACCGCGCAGACACACACACCGCCCTCACCAACGCCGCGCTGCTCGGACCGGGCGACGTCGCAATCAGCCTGTCGCACTCCGGCCGGACCCGTGAGGCGATCGAAATGCTCGCCGAGGCCGCCGATCACGGCGCGCTGACCGTGGCGGTCACGTCGTTCGCCCGCTCACCGCTGGCCGAGGTCGCCGACCTCGTCTTCACCACCTCGGTGCACGAAACCACGTTCCGGCTCGCGGCCCTCTCCGCGCTGCACTCGCAGCTACTGATCCTCGACCTCATCTACGTCGCCGTCGCACAGCGCACCTACGAACGGACCGCCGAAGCGCTCGAACTCACCGTGCGGGCCGTCGACGCACACCGGATGCCGGACACCAATGCGAACCGCAAGCGAGCACGGAGGGAGAAGCCGCTGTGACGATCACAAGCGCAGACTATGTCGAGGTCATCACCAAGGCCATCGAACGCGTCGGCACCACCCAGGGCGACCGGGTGGCGCAAGCCGCCGACCTGCTGACCGCGACGCTGCAGGCCGGCGGGGTGATCCAGGCGTTCGGCTGCGGACACTCCGAGGCACTCGCCATGGAGATCGCCGGCCGGGCCGGCGGCCTCGTCCCGACCAACAAGATCGCCCTACGCGACATCGTCCTCTACGGTGGCGAGCCGACGAGCGTGCTCAGCGACCCGCAACTCGAGCGCACGCCCGACGTCGCGCACCGCCTCTACGCACTCGCCCCGATCAAGCCCGACGACGCGTTCGTCATCGCCTCCAACTCCGGCGTCAATGGCGCCGTGGTGGAGATGGCACACCTGGTGAAACAGCGAGGGCACCCGCTGATCGCGATCACCTCGATCGCGCACTCCGCCCGGGTCGAATCACGGCACGACAGCGGGCTCAAGCTCGCCGACCTCGCCGACATCGTGCTCGACAACGGCGCGCCGTACGGCGACGCGTCCCTCGACTACGGCGACGGCGCGGTCGGGGCCGTCTCGTCGATCACCGCAGCACTGCTGGCCCAGCAGATCGTCACCGAGGTGGTGGCACGGCTGCTGGCGCTCAACGTCACCCCGCCGGTCTACCTGTCCGACAACGTGCCGGGCGGGCGGGAGCACAACAAACACATCGAAGAGCGGTACGCCGGTCGCATCCGGCGTACCGCATAGGGAAAAGGCCCAGCTGATGAACCGTTCACTCCTGTCAGGACCGTACCCCACGAGACGAACCATGCTGCGCGCGGCGGTGACGGCCGGTGTCGCGCTACCCCTGCTGAGCGGCTGCGTGACCGGCGGCGACGACGACGAGGATCCGGCCGCCGGCAACACCGGCGTCAAAAGCGCCGACAACCCGCTGGGCGTCAAGGCGGACGCCCCGCTCGAGGTCGTGATCTTCAAGGGCGGGTACGGCGACGACTACGCCAAGCACGCCGGAACGCTGTACACCCAGAAGTACGCGGGCGCGAAGATCGACCATCAGGGCATCCAGAAGATCGGTGAGGCTCTGCAGCCCCGGTTCGTCGCGAACACCCCACCGGACGTCGTGGACAACACCGGCGCCAGCCGCCTGGACATCGCCACGCTGGTTTCCGCCAAACAGGTAAGCGATCTGAGCCAGCTGCTCGATGCTCCCGCGTACGACGACCCGGGCAAGACGGTGCGCGACACACTGCTGCCCGGCGTGGTCGACGACGGCACGTTCGACACGGTGCCGTTGACACTCAACTTCACCTACACCGCCTGGGGCCTCTGGTACTCCAGACCACTCTTCGCCGCCAGGGGCTGGAGCTACCCGAAGAACTGGGACGAGATGCTCACGCTCTGCGCGACCATCAAGGCGGCCGGCATCGCGCCCTGGACGTACCAGGGCAAGTACCCGGAGTACATCAACGATCCGCTGCTCAGCATGGCCGCCAAGACCGGCGGACCGTCGCTGGTCAAGGCCGTGGACAACCTCGAGCCGAACGCGTGGAAGGCGCCGGGTCTGATCGGCGCGGCCGAGGCTTTCGCGGAACTGGCCGGCAAGGGCTACATCATGTCCGGCTCCGAGGCACTGTCCCACACCGAGGCGCAGGCGGCCTGGTCGCAGGGCAAGGCCGCGTTCATCCCATGCGGCTCGTGGCTGGAGAGCGAGCAGAAGGGCGTCACCGCACCGAGCTTCGACATGGTGATGGGTCCGGTGCCGTCGCGGACCTCGGCGGACGTGCTGAAGCACACCGCACTGCAGGCAGCCAGCAGCGAATCGTTCCTGGTGCCGGCGAAGGCGACGAACCCCGCCGGCGGTATGGAGTACCTACGGATCCTGTTCTCCAAGCAGTCAGCGAAGGCGTTCGCCGAGACCGCCGGCACGCTGCCCGCGGTGGCCGGAGCCACCGACGGTCTCACGCTGAGCAGCGGCCTCGGCTCGGTCCGCGACGCGGTCCAGGCGGCCGGCACGGAAACCTTCACCTACCGGTTCCGCACCTGGTACGCGCCGCTCGCCAAGGCTGTTGACGACGCCACCGGTGAACTGGTGAACAGGCGCAGCACCGCCGCGCAGTGGTCGGACCGGATCCAGAAGGCGGCCGACTCGCTGGCCAAGGACTCGTCGGTGAAGAAGTACACCCGCTGATGAAACACGGTCGGTGGCGGTTCCTGGTCGGCGCGCTGGTACCCGCGCTCGTGCTGCACGCGGTCTTCGTGCTGTCACCGTACGCGCAGGCCTTCTACCTGTCGCTGACCGACTGGACCGGCGTTGCCGGCGCGGCGCAGTTCGTCGGGGCGGGCAACTATGCCCGCCTCGGCGGCGACGCCCTGTTCCTGCACGCGGTCCGTAACAACGCGGTGATGCTGGTCGTGGTGCCACTGGTGACCATCGGCATCGGGCTGTTCCTGGCGAGCATGATGCACCTGGGTGGCCGCGGTGGAAGACGGGGGATCGCGGGCTCGGGTGCGTACCAGATCGTCTATTTCTTTCCGCAGCTCTTGTCCCTCGTGGTCATCGCGGTGCTGTGGGGCTTCGTCTACAACCCGAACACCGGCCTGCTGAACGGGGCGTTGCGGTCGGTCGGTCTGGACGGATTGACCCGGAGTTGGCTCGCGTCGCCGTCCCTGGCGCTGATCGCGGTGATGGCGGTACTGGTCTGGTCGTCGGTGGGCTTTTACGTGGTGCTGTTCAGCGCGGCGATCGACAGTATCCCGCAAGAACTGTTCGAGGCGGCGTTACTCGACGGGGCCGGCGGCTGGGCGACCTTCCGCACTGTGACGTTTCCACTGGTTCGCGAAAGCGTGCAGGTCGCGTTCGTGTATCTCGGCATAGCGGCGCTGGATGCCTTCGCCGTCGTTCAGGTGATGACCGTTGGCCCCGGTGGCCCAGACGGCGCGACCGAGGTGATCGGGCTCTCGCTCTACCGCAACGCCTTTCAGTACGGGAAGTTCGGCTACGCGTCGGCCATGGGTGTCGCCCTGTTCTTCGCCACGCTGACGCTCGCCGTGCTCGCGCTGCGGACGGGCCGCAAGGAAAGGCTGGAGTTGGCATGACCGTGACACGTGAGCGAGCGGTCGTGGCCGCTCGGCCTGCCCCTGCACGTCGCGCCCGACGCTCCGGAGCCGCCTTTCCGGTGCACCTCGCCATGCTGGCCTGGGCCGTCGTCACCGCGATGCCACTGCTGTGGGCGGTGGTCAGTTCCTTCAAGACCGACAACGAGATCCTCAACGAACCGTGGTCCCTGCCGGCCTCGCCGCAATTCGACAACTGGTCACGAGCGTGGACCCAGGCCAGCATCGGCCGCTACTTTCTCAACAGTGTCATCGTGGTGGGTGGCGCGCTGCTGCTGACCATGCTGCTGGGGTCGCTGGCCGCCTATGCCCTGGCGCGCTACGAGTTCCGGGGTAACCGGCTCATTTACTACACCTTCGTCGCGGCGATGTTCTTCCCGGTGTTCCTGGCGCTGGTGCCACTCTTCTTCGTCGTCCAACAGTTGGGACTGCTGGGCACGTACCCCGGTCTGATCCTGGTCTATGCGGCTTACGCCGTGCCCTTCACGGTCTTCTTCCTGCACGCGTTCTTCCGCACGCTGCCCGGCGAGGTGGCGGAGGCGGCATTCATCGACGGCTGTTCGCACGGCGCGGTCTTCTTCCGCGTGATGCTGCCGATGGCCCGGCCGGGCCTGGTGGCCGTCGGCATCTTCAATTTCCTCGGGCTCTGGAACCAGTACCTGCTGCCACTGGTTCTCAATCCCGACCCAGACCGGTACGTCCTGGCGCAGGGTCTGGCCGCCCTGTCGGTCAGCCAGGGGTATCGCAGCGACTGGAGCGGTCTGTTCGCCGGCTTGACCATCGCGATGCTGCCGGTGCTCATCGCCTACGTCGCGTTCCAACGACACATCCGCGCCGGAATGACCGCCGGCGCGGTCAAGTAGGTCCCTCTCCATCCCCCACCATTGGAGGACCCCGCTCATGCACATCGACAGACGTAGATCAATGGGGCTCGCGGGAACCATCGCCCTGCTCGGCACGCTCGCGGTCTTCGCCAGCGCCCCGAGTGCCTCCGCCGCCGAATGCGGCTACCTGTTCGACGATTTCTCCTACACCTCGTCGAGCGACAGCGCCCTGACCGCGCACGGCTGGACGCCGCGCAGCTACTCCGGCGGCCCGGGCGTGCCCGGGGCCACCTGGTCCCCGAACAGCATCACCTTCCCCACCGCCAACGGCCAGAAGGTCATGCAGCTCAGCGCCTCGACTGACGGCACCGGCGCCGGCACCAACCAGGCGGAGCTCTACAGCACCCAGAAGCGCTACCTCGAGGGCACGTACGCCAGCCGGGTGCGTTTCACCGACACCCCGACCAGCGGGAACGACGGCGACCACATCAACCAGACCTTCTTCACGATCAGCCCGCTCAACGGTGACCTCGATCCGACCTACAGCGAGCTGGACATCTCCGAGTACCTACCCAATGGCGGGTGGGGCGAGACCGGCCCGATCAACTACCAGACCACCTGGTACACCTACCGCAACGAACCCTGGTACGCGGACAACCTGCACTCCGAGCAGCGCAGCAGCCTCAACGGCTGGCACGACCTGGTGGCGACGGTGGCGAACGGCCATGTCATCTACTACATCGACGGTGTGCAGGTGGGCGACCACTCGGGCAAGTTCTACCCCCGGCAGACGATGACGATCAACTGGAACCTCTGGTTCATCGACACGGCGGCCCACTCGGGTGGGCTGAGCACCTACATCCAGCAGGTCGACTGGGTGTTGTTCGCCAAGAACCAGGCGCTGACCCCGGCGCAGGTGACGTCGAAGACGGCCGCGTACCGATCGGCGGGCAGCACGTTCGCGGACACGGTGGCCACGACGGGTGGCTGCTCGAACCCGACGAATCCGCCAACCACGCCGCCGACGAACCCGACAACCGCGCCACCGACGACGTCGCCCACCACACCGCCGCCAGCCGGCAACTGTTCGACCGCACCGGAGTGGGCCTTCGGCACGGCCTACACCGGAGGCCAGACGGTGAAGCACGAGAAGAGCAGGTACGGCGACCCGAGCGGTCCGCCGTCGGGCGACGGCAAGCACCTGTGGCGGGCGCGGTACTGGACGCAGGGATCCGAGCCGGGCTGGACCCAGCAGTGGGAGGATCTCGGCCGTTGCTGAGCGGCAGCTGACCACATACCCGGACAATAGGTACGGGCGGCCGCTCGCGATTCACGGCGAGCGGCCGCCCGGCGGGCGGTTCTCGTTGTCCTGCAGGACCTGCCAATGGCGAGTCAAGGCGGATGTGGAGACGCCGTCCAGGACGGTGCCGCACGACCCCCCCGCGGCCCAGAGACGGCTCAGACCCGCGTCGAGCAGCGGGATGGGAAACTATTTCCCCGGTCGTAGATCCCTGGAGACGGGTGCCTCGGTACGTGCTCCTCCGGGCACCCGCCCCAGCGGGTTGGTCAGCCCCGTCGCCATTTCTGGTTGGCACCGCCGTTGCAGGTCCACAGCTGCAGGACGGCGTCGTTGTTCGGGTTCCAGTCCTTGATGTCGACGCACTTGTTGGCCTGTGGATTGACCAGGTCACCGGCGCCGTTGAGGACGAACTGCTGAGCGGAATTGCCGGAGCAGGTAGCGATCTGGATGGCGGCGCCGTCGGCAGTGGAGCCCCAGGCGACGTCCATGCACTTGTTGTTCTGAGTACGCAGGGTGCCGTCGACGAACTCCCAGCGCTGGTTGGTGCCGCCGGTGCAGTTCCAGACGATCAGGCGTTGGCCGTCGTTGAAGTTCAGGTTCGGCACGTCGATGCACTTGCTGTGCCAGTTGCTGACGATGGCACTGCCGACCGTCGGGGGCGGGTTGGTCGGCGGCGGGTTGCCACCGGTGAACGGTGAGAGGATGATCGCCGCCGAGCGGGGGTCACCGTGGTGCACCAGCGACTCGAAGCCGCCGACGTCGTCGTAGGCGAAGCCGTACGCCTTGCCGTCGGCCATGTTGGCGTGGACGATCCGCGAGTAGTGGTTGGGTGCGCTGTTGCGGTAGAACTGGTTCGCGTCCAGCACCGGTTCCTGCGACGAGGTGCCCAGGGTGCCTCGGTTCAGCGCGGTGCACAGCGTGCGTTTGATCTCCGGCTCGATGAACGGCGGTGTGTTCGGTGCGTTGAACACGCCGTCGCAGCCCCAGACGTTGGCGGTGCTGGGCTTGGCGACCGTGGCGACCTGGGCGCCTGCCGAGTCGGTGAAGACCATGGTGTTGCCGTTGGTTCGGCCGAAGAACCGTCGGTTCGGCTCGTTGACCCGGGGCACGACGGTGAGCGTTCGGCCTGTGTAGGCGTTCCACGCTGAGGTGATGTACCCGTCGAGGTAGTTCGGGCTCATCAGGCCGGCGTCCATCGCCTTGCCGGGCGCGAGGACCCGCAGGACGGTTCCGTCGGAGCGGGTGTACACGGAGCGGGCGAAGTCCGGGTTGGCCCGGATCTGGTTGATCACGTTCTCCCGGCCGTTGGCGACCGGGTCACCGCTGCGGATCGTTTGTCCGTCGGCACCGGTGACGCTCACCGCGTGCGGGACGGCGAACATGTCCACCTGGGAACTGTTGAGCCACAGGCCTGAGTCGTTGTAGGTGAACTCCGACCAGTCGAACAGAATGTCCCGGTTCGGGTCACCGCCGGCCCACGGCGCGGGTTGGACAAGGCCATCGGGGCTGAGGCGGAAGTCCAGCTTCCGGCCGAAGGAGAAGTACATCCGGGCCGAGATGAACCGCGGGAAGCGTACGGTGACGCTGCTTCCGTTGCCAGGGCCGGGGATCGCCACGTCCGGGGCCGGAGTCGGCGGCAGACCACCGGCCGGCCAGGCCGAGAACTGTCCGGCAGCGTTGACGTAGCCGAGTCGGCCACCGGGGCGGATGTCCTGTCCAAGGATGTAGAGGAACACCGCCTCGCCGCGGCCGGAGTTGTTGGTGACGGTGACGGGCAGTAGGTCGGGCCCGACCGCATGGGCCGGCTGCGGCATGGCGGTGAGCATCGGAACAGCGGTGACAAGGACCGCCGCGGTAGTGACGAGAGCCACCCTGAGGCGGCCTAGCATCAACAAACTCTTCTTCACCGAAACCTCCTGACATCGGCTTGGCCATCCTGACGGATCAATCAGGACGAGGTCGAGAGAGCGCTCTCACAGCGTGATAGCCGTCGATGGCAAAGTCAACGACAATCGTTAACCTTGTTTCCTGATGTTGCGGCCACGGTGAGGATCACGTCAGACGCGCACCGACGTCCGCCAGGTGCAGCTGATCGCGGACGTGGGCGCCAGCCAGCCGCTTGCGGCGGTCGAGCACCACCTGGTCGTCCGCGGCCAGGGACGGGGGCCTTGATCCCCTACCTCGGTCGCGGCGGCTGGGGTCGAGCGGGAAACATTGCCGTAGCACCCTTGACACATAGGTCAAGAGCGATCCATGCTGATCGCGGTACGCAATGACAACGTTGACACAAACTAAGCAACGGCTCCTCGCAGGAGTTCCGGGGAGCTGAACGCGCCTGCCGCCGACGTCGGAGTTCGTGACGGCCCCGGCAAACGTCACTCAGGATCCGGCGGGACCGCTGCGTCGCGCTGACTCCCGCCGCAACGAGGACATGCACTTCTAGCTGCGAAAGCTCTGGCGGAGTCGGCCGCTCCCAGCAATCGATTTCACCATCCCCGCAATCGGCGGCGGGGTAGTCCATTGACGACCGATCTGGAGGGTTACATGTTCATGTCGACCAATCGAAAGCGGCCGCGCTCACGCACGGTCGCTCTTCTGGCCGTGGCTGGCGTGGTGGCTGCTTTGACATCGTTGCCGGCAGGACCCGCTTCGGCGGCGGTGTCCACCGTCGTCGGGGTCGGTTCCGGCCGTTGCCTGGACGTGGTCGGGAACAGTGACGCGCTCGGCGCCACCGTCAACATCTACGACTGCAACGGCCAGGCCAACCAGGCATGGAACTTCACCCCGGCCGGTGAGTTCCGGATCTTCAACGACACCCGCTGCCTGGACGTCAAGGGTCAGGACACCACCGCCCCTGCCGCGCTGCAGATCTACACCTGCAACGGCGGCCCCAACCAGAAATGGCGAATCAACGCCGACGGCACGATCGTCGGCACCCAATCGAACCTGTGCCTGGACGTCACCGGTGGCGGCACGGCCAACGGCACCCTTGTCGACCTGTGGACCTGCAACGGGCAGAGCAACCAGCGCTGGACGACGTCCGCCGGCAGCTCCGACACCCAGCCGCCGACGGTGCCCGGCAACGCGCGGGTCAGCAACCTGCTCTGTGACTCGGTGACCTTCGCCTGGAACGCCTCGACCGACAACGTGGGCGTCGCGTTCTACGATATCTACCACGACGGCCAGCAGATGAAGACGGTCAGCGGCAGCACGCTGTCGACAAGCCTCACCGTCGTGCCGGGCGCCACCTGGGGCCTGTACGTGAACGCGCGGGACGCCGCCGGCAACGTCTCGCAGGCCAGCACCACCGTGTCGATCACCCCGCCGCAGTGCCAGGTCGACACGACGCCGCCGACCACGCCGCAGCAGCTCGCCGGCTCGGCGTCGGGCACCACCGTCTCGTTGACCTGGACAGCGTCGACGGACAACATCGGTGTCCGTAGCTACGACATCTTCCGTAACGGATCCAAGGTGGGCACGGTCAGCGGAACCGGCGCCGTGCCGCCCGCCACCAGCTTCATCGACAGCGGGCTGTCGGCGAGCACCAGCTACCAGTACTACGTCCGCGCGCAGGACGGTCAGGCGAACGTGTCGCCGGCCAGCAACACCGTGACGGTGACCACCGGTGCGTCCTGCGGCAGTTCGGTATGCACAGTGCGGCAGGTCGCGACCGACAACGACATCCCGTGGGGCATGGTTACGCTCCCGGACGGCGCCATCCTCTACGGCCGTCGCGACGCGAAGGACATCATCCGGCTCAACCCCACCACCGGCGCGAAGGCCACCGTCGGCACGGTGCCGAACGTGCAGAGCACCGACGGTGAGGGCGGCCTGCTCGGCCTGGCGATCTCGCCCAACTACGCCAGCGACCAGTGGCTGTACATCATGCACACCTCACCTACCGACAACCGGATCGTACGGATCAAGGTGCAGAACAACGTCCTCAACACCAGCACGGAGCAGGTGCTGGTCAGCGGGATCCTGCGCAACAAGTTCCACGACGGCGGCCGGCTGCGGTTCGGTCCGGACGGCAAGCTCTACGCCAGCACCGGCGACGCGCAGAACGGCGACAACGCGCAGAACATCAACAACCTCGCCGGCAAGATCCTCCGGCTGAACGCCGACGGGAGCGTGCCCTCGGACAACCCGTTCGGCAACTACGTGTGGAGCTACGGCCACCGCAACCCGCAGGGCCTGGCCTTCGACTCACAGGGGCGGCTCTGGGAGCAGGAGTTCGGCAACGGGATCATGGACGAGACGAACCTCATCACCAGGGGTGGCAACTACGGCTGGCCGGCCTGTGAAGGCACTTCTGGCAGCTGCGGCACCTCCGGCCTCATCGCGCCCAAACGGACCTACCCCACCTCGGACGGCTCCTGCTCCGGCATCGCCATCGTTCGGGACGTGCTCTACGTCGCCTGCCTGCGGGGAACCCGCATGTACCGCGCGGTGATCAGCGGCGGCAACCTGACAAACGTGCAGACGTATTTCAACGGCACCTACGGCCGGCTGCGCACCGTGGAGCCGGCGCCGGACGGCGGTCTGTGGCTGACCACCTCCAACAACGGCGACAAGGACAGCACCCCCAACAACAGCAACGAGAAGATCTTCCACGTCACCCTGGGCAGCTAACGGCCAGCCGCGACGGCTACGAACCTTCCTTCGTAGCCGTCGCGGCCACAGGCACATCCAGCAATAGGCAGCAATCACAAGGACGGGAGGCGCGCACATGAGGATCAAACGTCGCGATCTGCTGGCGATGGGAGCCGCCAGCGCCGGAGCAGCGGGACTGTCAGCTGTCGGTCTGGGAACTGCCGTGCCGGCACACGCGGCACTCGCAGGTCCGGTGACCGAGACGATGGTCCTGACCGGCACCGATGCTGACAACACAGTCAACTGGGACTTTCAAGTAACGAGTGGACGCCGCAGCGGGGTGTGGAGCACGATCCCCACTCCCTCGAACTGGGAGTTTCACGGCTTCGGCAGTTACAACTACGGCCAGAACCTCGTTCCCAACGAGCGGGGCAACTACCGCCACACCTTCACCCCGCCGAGCTCATGGGCCGGCCGACGGATCTACCTGGTCTTCGAGGCCGCGATGACGGACGCGGAGGTGTGGGTCAACGGCATTTCGGCCGGACCACGGCACCGGGGTGGCTTCTACGAATTCCGGTATGACGTAACCGCTTTGGTGCGCTTGGGACAGCCCAACCTCCTTGAGGCCACGGTCAGCAAGGAGTCGTCTGACAACTCGGTCAACGATGCCGAACGCCGGGGCGACTACTGGAACTTCGGCGGGATCTTCCGGCCGGTTTCGCTACGCGCCTTCCCCGCCGTACACATCGATCGGGTCGCGGTGAACGCGCAGGCCAGCGGCGCCTTCGCCGTCGACGTGATGTTGGCCGGCGTCAGCGCCGCCGGGCGGGTGACCGGGCAGCTAAGGCGCCTGGACGGCACCGCCGTCGGTGGGGCCTTCTCGGTGGCGATCCCGGCCAGCGCGACCAAGGCGACATTGACCACGACCGTGCCGTCGCCCCAGCAGTGGACCGCCGAAACCCCGAACCTGTACCAGGTGGAGATGTCGGTCACGACCAGCTCCGGAACGCTGCTACACAGCACCGTCACCAGATTCGGATTCCGCACGATCGAGGTCCGCCCTGGCGACGGCATCTACGTTAACGGCACGAAGATCGTGGTCAAGGGGGCCAACCGGCACACCTTCTGGCCGACCCTGGGCCGCGCCTCCAGCCCGCGGATGGCACGGCAGGACATCGCGCTGATGAAAGACATGAATATGAACGCCGTCCGGATGTCCCACTATCCGCCGGACGCGTACTTCCTGGATCTGTGCGACGAGCTGGGGCTCTACGTCATCGACGAGTTGGCCGGCTGGCAGAAGCGCTACGACGAGGGTGTCGGCGCGCCCTTGGTCGCGGCGATGGTCAGCCGTGATGTCAACCACCCGTCCGTCCTGTTCTGGGCCAACGGCAACGAGGGCGGCTGGAATACCGGCCTCGACGATGACTACGCGCAGTACGACATCCAGAAGCGCAAGGTCCTGCACCCGTGGAGCACATTCAGCAACATCGACACCAGCCACTATCAGACGTACAGCAGCACGGTCAGTAAAGCGGCAGGGGGCACGGTGTTCATGCCCACCGAGTTCCTGCACGGGCTCTACGACGGCGGCGCAGGCGCAGGGCTCAACGACTACTGGAAGGTCATGGGTGGCGGGCAGCGTGCCGCCGGCGGTTTCATCTGGGCGCTGGTCGACGAGACCGTCGTCCGCGACGACCGGGGTGGCGCCCTCGACACCGCCGGCAATCTGGCCCCCGACGGCATCGTCGGCCCGTTCCGGGAGAAGGAGGGCAGCTTTTTCACGATCCGCGACATCTGGTCGCCGATCCAGCTCAGCAGCCCTTCCTACTACGCCACGACCTTTCCCGCCTCATTCGACAAGACAGTGAAGGTTGTCAACCAGTACAACTTCACCAACCTCAACCAGTGTCGTTTCGACTGGCAGCTGGTGCGCTTCGCAGCGCCCGGGGCCGGCACGGGACACACGGCTACCGCGCAGGGCACTCTCATCGGCCCCGCCATCGCCCCCGGCGCCGTCGGTGGGTTGCCACTCGACCTGCCCGCCAACTGGCTGGACTCCGACGCGCTGGCGCTGACCGCGACGGATCCGAGCGGACGCGTCGTCACCAGCTGGATGTGGCGGATCAAGAAGGCCACGGACTTCACCAGGCGGCTGGTGGTCCCGATCCCTGGCAGCGTCACCGCCACCGAGACCTCGACGAGCATCACGATGACGGCCGGCACGACCAAGGTCACCATCGGCAAGTCGAACGGCCGGCTGACCGGCGTGACGCGTGCCGGGGCGACGGTGTCATTGTCCAACGGCCCGGCGCCGGCCGACGGCACGGCGACCTTCACCGGCCTCAGCCACTTCCGCGACGGCACCGGATGGGTGGTGCAGGCCAACTACACCGGCGATCTGACCTCGGCGCGGTGGCGGCTGGATTCCAACGGCTGGTTGCAGCTGGAATACACCTACCGTCGCACCGGCAACCACGACTATTTCGGGGTGGGCTTCGACTACCCCGAGGCAAACGTGCGCGGCCTGACCTGGCTCGGAGACGGACCTCACCGGGTCTACAAGAACCGTCTGCGGGGTGTGTCGACAGATGTCTGGACGAAGCAGTACAACAACACGGCCACCGGCGCCAGCGGCTTTCAGTACCCGGAGTTCAAGGGTTACCACGCCCGCACCTACTGGGCGGCGCTGAGCACCACCGAGGGCACGATCACGATGGTAGCCGCCGAGGAAAACCTTTTCCTGCGCTTGTTCACTCCCGCCGTCGGCGTGGACCCGAAGAACGCCACGGCACCCTACCCCTCCAAGAGTTTGTCATTCCTCGATGGCATCCCGCCGATCGGGAACAAGTTCCACAGTGTCGGCGCGCTCGGACCTGAGAGCCAGCCGAACGTCGGCGCGGGCGACTACCACCGCAGCATCTACTTCCGCTTCGGTACCTGAAATACATCACATCGTCATTAACGGATGCACAAAGAGTCGACTCTAACTGCACTGCGCCATCAGCGCGCTCCAAGCTGCCTTAACGACCGTGTAGAAGCATGTCAAGAGGTCGCCTCGCCGACCTCTTGACAGGTTCGAATTGTCAGAGGAGTGCCATGCCGGTCACCATCCACGACGTTGCCCGGCGAGCGGCGGTGTCGACCTCCACGGTGTCGCGCGCGTTGAGCGCATCGCACCTGGTGCGCCCGGATACTCGTGAACGGGTACTGGCTGCCGCCAAGGAACTCAGCTACCAACCGAATCCGGCCGCCCGGAGCCTCATCACGGGGCGCACCGGAAACCTGGGCATTGTCGTGTCCGACCTGAGTAACCCTTTCTACACAGGCGTGCTACGGGGAGTTCAGGCCAGAGCCCGGCGGAGCGGCTATGCGGTCTTCTTCGTCGACGCAGAGGAGGACTCGGCTTCCGAGCAGGCCCTGGTTCGAACCATGGCCCGTCAGGTGGACGGCGTGATCATGTGCGCCCCGATCGCGTCGGATCCGCAGTTGTACGCGCTGGCCGAAGTAACGTCGCTGGTGCTGCTCAACCGTCGGCTAGGTGACATCCCCGCGGTCCTGATGGCCAGTGCGAACGGCATCCGTCAGGTGCTGGACCACCTGGGCGCGCTTGGTCACCGGCGCTGCGCATACCTCAACGGGCCGAGCAAGTCGTGGTCAAACCGGGAGCGTCGGCGGGGCATGCGCTCCGCCGCCGCGCGAAACAACATCGACGTTATCCAGTTCGGTCCGTTCGAGCCGACTTTCGACGGTGGCATACAGGCCGCTGACCTCGCGGTGGCCGGTGGCGTCACGGCCATCATGGCCTACAACGATCTCATGGCCTTGGGCGTTCTGTCCCGGCTGGCACACCGAGGCGTCCGGGTGCCCGAGGACATGAGCGTCGTGGGTTTCGACGACCTGCTCTTCGCGGCGGTGTGCTCTCCACCGCTGACCACGGTGGCGATGCCCATGGAGGCCGGTGGCCGAGCGGCCGTCGACCTCCTACTGGCGGGAATCGACGGCGCCGACGACGACGCCGACGTCCATCGCGAACTCAGCACCAACCTGATCGTGCGGGCGACGACCACTGTCCCTCCGATCCGCTAACGCCTGACGACCTCCCGTCTGCATCCACGGTGACGCGCCCGCGCCGCCGCTGATCCCGCAAAGGGGCTACCCATGAGTACCTTCACCAGATTCAGATCCGGCTTCTCTTATGGCACGTCGTGTCCACGACCGTCCGTCGGAGCCGGCCGGCGGCTCGGCCTGGGGCTGGTAGCCGTCGTCACACTTACCGCGCTCGCGACGGCCTGTGGCGCACCAACCGCCGATACGACCGCGCCCACCTCCGCAGATGCCGTTCCCGACAAACCGTCCCGCCCGGTGACGCTCAACATTCTTGACGTCGCCGGCAACCTGCAGCTGACCCAGGGCATGCTGGACAACTTCGTCAAGGAACACCCGGACATCGTCAGCAGGATCACCACGTCGACCGGTAAGGCGCCGGACATGGCGGGGAAACTCAAGGCCCAGCAGGACGCGGGCCGACTCGACATCGACCTGGTGCTCACCGGCACCGACGGGCTGTCGGCCGGCATCTCCCAGAACCTGTTCACGAGGATGACGCCGGACTTCGATTCGCGGCTGTCCAACATGAAGAACTACACCGACCCGGCCATGAAGATGCAGGAGCTGGCCCAGGGGTACGGCGTGGAGTTGGTGCAGTATCCGTCGGGCCCACTTCTCGCGTACAACCCGGCCAAGGTGCCCAACCCGCCGACGACAGCTGAGGAGCTGCTGGCCTGGGCCAAGGCGAATCCCGGCCGATTCCAGTACGCGGTGCCGAAGAACTCCGGCCCCGGCCGCACGCTCCTGATGGGCCTGCCTTACATCCTGGGTGACGTCGACCCGAAGAGCCCGACCACCGGTTGGGACAAGACATGGGCGTACCTCAAAGAGCTGGGCCAGTACACCGGGCCGTACGAGGCAGGAACGACGAACACCATGACCAACCTCGGCAAGGGCACCGTCGACATGGTCGCCAGCACCACGGGCTGGGACATCAACCCTCGGGTGCTCGGTACCGTGCCGAACACCACGAAGATCACCACCCTGAAGGGCTTCCACTGGGTCACCGATGCCCAGTACGCGGTGGTCCCCAAGGGTGTCAACAGCGACAAGCTTTCGGCGATCCTGAGCCTTCTACAGGACATGCTGACCCCGCAGCAGCAGGCGATCGCGTTCGACAAGGGCTACTTCTACCCGGGCCCAGCCGTCAAGGGCGTCACCCTGGACATGGCCCCCCAGGCCAGCCAGGACGCCATCGCCAGATTCGGCCGCCCTGAGTACGACGCCCTCATCGCCAACAATCCGCAGGAGTCGTCGCTGCCCGCGGAGCAGCAGGTGATCGCGTTCTCCAAGTGGGACCTGGAGATCGGCGCGGCCAAGAAGTGAGGTCGTGGCGCTTGGGTGAGGTATCTGATGACTGAGCAACGGTTCGACCAGTTGCGGCTGGAACAGGTCAGCCGGCGGTTCGGCGAGAAGACCGTGCTGGACACGCTGAACCTGACCATCACCGGCGGCGAGTTCGTGGCGCTGCTCGGCCCGTCCGGCTGCGGGAAGTCGACGGCGTTGAACTGCCTGGCCGGGCTGCTTCCGTTGACCCAGGGCAGTATCTGGTTAGACGACCAGCGGGTCGACACACTTCCGCCGGAGCGCCGTGGATTCGGCATGGTCTTCCAGAACTACGCCTTGTTTCCGCACCTGACAGTCCGGGGCAACGTCGGGTTCGGGCTGCAGATGCGCCGCGTCGGTCGCGTGGAGAGCCACCGCCGGGTTGACGAGGCGCTGCGGTTGGTGCAGTTGACCGACTACGCCGATCGACTGCCCGGCCAGCTCTCCGGCGGCCAGCAGCAACGGGTCGCCATCGCCCGGGCCATCGTGATCGAGCCGCGGCTCGTGCTGATGGACGAGCCGCTGTCTAACCTGGATGCCGCGCTGCGGTTGGACATGCGGACCGAGATCCGGCGACTGCACCAGTCGCTGGGCCTTACCACCGTGTACGTGACGCACGACCAGGAGGAGGCCCTGTCGCTGGCCGACCGCCTGGTCGTACTCCGCGAGGGCGTGGTTCAGCAGGTGGGCACGCCCCAGCAGCTCTACGGATCGCCGGCCAACGCCTACGTGGCCGGGTTCATGGGCTACCGCAACCTGCTGTCGATGACGGTGACCGCTGGCGTCGGCGCCTCCGTCACCGCCAGCGGTCACGGCGTCGAACTGACCGGGCTCGCGGTGGGTGATCTCAGCCCGGGTCCGGCCATTGTCGCGATCCGGCCGGACGACATCCTGGTTGGGGAACCGCCTGCCGGACCCAGTGGGAACCGGATCGAGGTCAGCGTCGAGGTCACCGAGTACCACGGCCGTGAGATCTCCGTCCAAGCCCGGCTGCCGCACGGCCAGGCGCTACAACTGCGCACCGACGTCCCCGTCGAACGCGGCGAGGTTGTGCCGGTCTGGATTCCTACCGAGCAGGTTCTGGTCTTTCCCGACTCCCAAGCAGCTGGCAGTGAGCAGGCCGACCGACTGGAGGTTGTGGTGTGACGACCCCCGCCTCTGCCACCGACGACCGCCACCGGGTGGCTCTGTCTCACCGGCTGGCCGAACGCGGCGTCGACCGGTCGTTGCTGCTGCTGTTGCCCGGCGCGCTGTTCCTGATCGCGTTCTTCATCTATCCGTTCCTCTACGGCCTGAACCTGTCGCTACACCCCCTGCCCAAGCACGGCACCGGTGTTCTGGCCAACTACGTCAACTTCTTCACCGACCCGTACCAGCGCGCCACGATCTGGATCACCCTCAAGATCGGGCTGCCTGCTGCGTTGATCAACGTACTGGCGTCGGTGCCCATCGCGTATCGACTACGCGGCAAGGTGCGCGGCAAAAGGCTGCTCACCACCGCCCTGGTCATCCCGATCACGCTTGGAACCGTCCTGACCGCGGCCGGGATGATTGAATATTTCAGCGGAACGGGATGGCTCAACCGCGTCCTCATGGTCGCAGGTCTGACCGACGTCGACCACCCGGTCCCGCTGCTGCACAACTACTGGGGCGTCATGCTCTCCCTGGTCGTGAGCGGTTTCCCGTTCGCGTTCCTGCTGACTCTGTCCTACCTGTCGGGGATCGACCCGAGCCTCGAAGCGGCCGCCGCGACCCTTGGCGCAGGCTGGTGGCAGCGCTTCCGGTCGATCAGTTTCCCGCTGCTGGTACCCGGCCTGGCCATGACGTTCTGCCTCAACTTCGTGCTCGCGTTCTCGGTGTTCCCGTCAGCCGTAATGCTCGGCGACCCTCAAGACACCACCCACGTTATTTCAATCGCCGCCTACGACGCCGCATACCAGGAATACGACTATTCCAAGGCATCTGCCATCGCCATGGTCATGGCAGTCGTCATGCTGGTGGTCATCTCCACTGTGCTGCTTGGCCGCGGACGGCTCTATCGCGGATCCTCGGGAGGTAAGGGATGACGGATCTGTCGCCGGCCCCACCGCGACGCCGGCTGACCGGCAGGCCGGCCTCCTGGCTCGTCTGGGGCGTGATCGCTTTCTTCTTCGTGAACCTGGCCGGGATCGTCGGCTCCGTCGTGGTCAAATCGTTCTCCACCCAGTGGTTCGACACCTGGTTGCCCACGGGATTGACAACGCAGTACTGGGTCGAGTCGTGGCGCGACTTCGATCTCGCCAATGTGCTGCTGGTAACCCTCAAGGCATCCCTGGCCGTAGTCGTGATCGCAGCCGCGATCGGAGTGCCAGCGGCCTTCGTGCTTGCCCGTCGGCACTTTCCCTTCAAGCGCCTCGTCATGCTCGTCTTCCTGCTGCCGGTGATCGTCCCCCCGATCGCCTACGGCATCCCCTTGGCCACCGTCCTCTACAAATACGACCTCGCCAACTCCCTCACCGGCGTCATCCTGGCAAACCTCGTGCCCTCGATTCCGTTCGTCGTGCTCACCATGACGCCTTTCATTGAACAAATCGATCCCAAAATCGAATCGGCGGCCCGAATGTGCGGCGCCGGGACCTGGAGCGTCTTCCGACGCATTCTGCTGCCGCTGCTCGTCCCCGGTGTCCTCGCCGCCTCCGTCCTGGTCCTCGTACGAACCGTCGGCATGTTCGAACTGACCTACCTGACCGCCGGCGTCGACAGCCAAACGCTCGTCGTCGTCCTCTACAACTCGTCCTACGGTGCCGGCATCCGAGCGCCGCAGGCCAGCCACGCGATGGCTGTCATCTACATGCTCACCATGCTGACCCTCCTCGTCATCGCGCTGCGGTTCGTCAACCCCACCCAGTTGGTCACCCGGGTCGCGGACGAACGTGGCCGCTGACACCTGGTCCGATCCACCCCACCGCTCGACCTCATCCCCTGACAATTCCGGAGGAGCCCTGGTGTTCGCACCGGCGTCGGACACACTGTTGTTCCCGACAGAGCCCACGGTCCGACAGCTCGCACGCGAGCTGTATACACACGTCCGCGACCTGCCGCTGATAAGCCCACACGGCCACGTCGATCCTCGTTTGCTGGCCGAGGACCAGCCGTTCCCGGACCCGGCCCGGCTGCTCATCGTGCCCGACCACTACCTCACCCGGATGCTGCTGAGCCAGGGCATCACGCCAGACCGTCTGGGGGTGCCCAGAGTCGACGGCGGCCCATCCGAGACCGACGGACGCGCGATCTGGCGGCTCTTCGCTGATCACTGGCACCTTTTCCGCGGGACGCCAACGAGGCTGTGGTTCGAGCAGACCCTCACCGAGGTGTTTGGCGTCGACACCCCGTTCGGTCCGCCAACCGCCGACGCGGTATACGACACCCTGGCGGAGCGGCTGGGACGGACCGACTTCCGGCCCCGTTCACTGTTCGCACAGTTCAACATCGAGGTGCTGGCGACGACCGAATCACCTCTGGACGACCTGGCCGCGCACGCGAAGCTGGCCGCCGACGGGTGGGGTGGGCCCGGAGGCCGGGTGATCACGACGTTCCGGCCGGACGATGTCGTCGACCAGGATCGGCCGGACTGGCCGGACCGGGTCATCCGACTCGGCAGCGTGACCGGCGAGGACACCACCACCTATTCCGGATTCATTCGGGCACTCGAGCGCCGTCGGGCCGACTTCCGCGCGGCCGGCGCCACCAGCACCGATCACGGCCACCCCACCGCCCTCACCCTCGACCTCACACCTGCGCAGGCCTCGACGCTGTACGAGCGAGGACTGCGCGGTAAGGCCACGCCGGCGGATGCGGAGCGATTCCGGGCTCACATGCTGGTCGAGTTCGCCAGGATGTCGGTCGAGGACGGGCTTGTCATGCAGCTGCACCCGGGTGCTGTCCGCAATCACAACACCTGGCTGCACGACCGGCATGGGCGGGACGTCGGCGGTGATGTGCCGCAGACGACCTCCTACGTGGATGCGTTGTCCCCGATGTTGAACCGCTTCGGCAACGACCCACGGCTGCGGTTGGTGGTCTTCACCCTTGACGAGTCGACCTTCAGTCGCGAACTCGCACCGCTGGCCGGTGGCTACCCCGCGGTGTACCTCGGCGCTCCCTGGTGGTTCCTCGACAGCCCGGAAGGACTGCGCCGTTTCCGGGAGGCCGTGACCGAGACCGCCGGCTTCTACAACACGGCCGGCTTCGTCGACGACACCCGCGCGTTCTGCTCCATCCCGGTACGTCACGACGTGGCCCGGAGGGTCGATGCCGCGTTCCTCGCCGCTCTGGTCGCCCAGCGGCGACTGCGGCTGGACGAGGCCGCGGAGACGATCGCCGACCTCGCCTACCACCTGCCCAAACGAGTATTCCGGCTGGAGAGTTAATGACTACCACGATCGTCGGCCTTGACGTGCACGACGTCCGCTTCCCGACCGCCGCCGCCGGTGACGGCTCGGACGCCATCAATCGTGGTGACTACTCCGCCACCTACGTGGAGCTGCGCACCGACGGTCCCCATGTCGGGGCCGGATTGACTTTCACCAACGGGCGCGGCAATGAGATCACCTGCGCCGCCGCGGGGGCGCTGTCGCACCACGTCGTGGGACGGACGGTCGAGGACATCTTTGCCGCGCCGGTCACATTCTGGCGGTCGCTGACCGCCGACGCCCAGCTCCGTTGGCTCGGACCGGAGAAGGGCGTCATCCACATGGCGACCGGCGCACTCGTGAATGCCGTTTGGGATCTGCGCGCCCGGCTGGCCGGCGTTCCCCTGTGGCGGTTGCTGGCCGAGATGCCGGCCGCCGAACTGGTGGCCTGCGTCGACTTCCGCCACATCAGCGACGCGATCACCCCAGACGAGGCGATCGAACTGCTGACGAAGGCCGAGCCCGGTTACGCCGAGCGGCTCGCGCTGCTTGAACGCGAGGGATTCCCCGCATACACGACCTCTGTGGGTTGGCTCGGGTATCCCGACGACAAGGTCCGGGCCCTGACCCGAGCGGCTGTCGACGAGGGCTGGCGGGCGGTGAAGATGAAGGTCGGCGGGAACATCACCGACGACGTCCGACGGGCCGGCATCATCCGGTCCGAGATCGGCCCGGACGCGCTGCTGATGATGGACGCCAACCAGGTGTGGGACGTCGACGAGGCGATCGCCAACATGACCCGCCTCGCTGTCGCCGATCCCTACTGGATCGAGGAGCCGACGCACGCCGACGACATACTCGGCCACGCCCGCATCGCCCGGGCTGTCGAGCAACTATCCGCTGGCAGGTGCCACGTGGCGACCGGGGAGGTGGCCGCCAACCGGGTCATCTTCAAGCAACTGCTTCAGGCTCGCGCGATCAGCATCTGCCAGGTCGATTCGTGCCGCATCGGTGGTGTCAACGAGGTCCTCTCCGTACTCCTCATGGCGGCCAAGTTCGGCGTGCCCGTGTGCCCACACGCGGGTGGAGTCGGCCTCTGTGAGTATGTGCAGCACCTGTCGATCTTCGACTTCCTTCGCGTCGGCACGTCGCTGGACGGTCGGATGATCGAGTATGTGGACCACCTTCACGAGCACTTCGTCGATCCTGTCGCGATCCGCGACGGTCGCTACCTCCTGCCCCGCTCACCGGGCTACAGCGTCGCCATGAAGCCTGCGTCGGTCACCGAGTTCACGTTTCCGAATGGGCCGGCATGGCGGTGAAAGCGTCGCCGACGCTGCTGAGCCGTACGACCTTGTCGGTCCTGCCTCCAGCCGCCCGCCCCTTGATCACCCCTGGTGACAATGCGATGGGGCTGCTCCATATCGGAGTCGGTGCGTTTCATCGTGCCCATCAGGCGGTTTTCACCGAGGAAGCGATGGCAGCGGCCGGCGGCGACTGGGGCATCGTCGCGGTGGCTCCCCGATCAGCGGACCTGGTCGCGCAGCTGCGAGCCCAAGACCACCTCTACAGCGTCACGAGCCGGTCCGGCGACTCGTCGCGGACCAGGGTCGTCGGAGCGCTCACCGGCACTCGCCACCTGCCAACCGAGGCCGACGACGTGCTCCGGCTCTTCGCCGACCCGGCGATCAAGGTAGTCACTCTCACGGTTACCGAGAAGGCTTACCGTCTCGACCCCACCACGGGAACGCTACGCATGGACGAGGAGATCCGGGCCGACCTGGCCGCACAACGAGCGCCGGTCACCATCCCCGGCCTGCTCGTACGGGGACTGCGAGCCCGAGCCGCCGCCGGTTCACCGCCCGTTGCGATCGTCTGCTGCGACAACCTGCCGGGCAATGGCGCCCGGGTCCGCGGGCTGGTCGAGTTCGCCACCGACGGCGGCTTCGGTGACTGGGCCTCCTACCCCAGCACGATGGTGGACCGCATCGTTCCGGCCAGCACACCATCCACGCTGCAGCGTGCCGCGACCACACTCGGGGTCCGCGACCTCGCGGCCGTCGACACCGAAACCTATCGGCAGTGGGTGCTGACCGACGACTTCCCCGGTGGTCGACCCACCTGGGAAGCCGCCGGCGCGATCCTGACCACCGACGTCACACCCTGGGAGCAACTCAAGCTGCGGATACTCAACGGGGTCCACTCAACGGCGGCCTACCTCGGAGCGCTGGCTGGCTGCGACACCATCGCCGAGACCCTTGCGCTGCCGGGAATGGCGAATCTGCTGCAGCGTCTCATCACCGAGGACATCACCCCCACTCTCAACCCGCCCGCCGGCGTACAGGTGAGCACCTATGGGGCAACGGTGCTGTCGCGGTTCGCCAACCCCGCTATCGAACACCGGACCATGCAGGTGGCCATGGACGGATCGCAGAAGCTTCCCCAACGTCTTGTCGGGACAGTACGCGACCGGCGTCGCCGGGGCGATCTTCCCGCGTATGCGGCCCTGGCCATCGCAGCCTGGATGAGGTTCACGATGGGCGTCGCCGACGACGGTCAGCCTCTACCGCTGCAGGATCCCCTAGCCGACGTCATCCGGGCCGCACTTCCGCATTCGATCGACCCGTCCCGGCCCCAAGCCGGCTCGACAGGCGCCGCAGTGCGCGCCCTCCTGCGCCTCGACGCGATCTTCCCCACCGAACTGGCCGAGGACGCCGAACTCGTCGCCGCCATCACCGGGTGGCTGGACGAGCTGAGCACAAACGGCGCCGCTGCCACGGTCAAGGCTTGCACGTGGTGAACAACGCCCACACGGGCAAACACAGCCACGATCTCAAGCGCAACGGCCGCCGGACACCGGCAGGCCGGGACGCTCGCCGGCCGGATCACCGGCTTCGATGCGGCCCGGCACCTTCCGGGCCGGTTGCTGCCCCAGACCGACGTCTCAACCCGGCTGGCGCTCCCCGAGGCTGACTGGGCGATCAACGACGCGGGCGTGCGCGCCGGTGATCGCGACAAGTACGACTCGGGCGTCATGACGTCGAATGCCTGCGGCGGCTTCGACTTCACCGCGAGTTCGACAAGTTGTGGCACGACGGACCCCAGCACGCCAGCGTCTACGAGTCGCTCGCCTGGTTCTACGCCGTGACGACGGGACAGCTGTCCATCTGGCATGGCATGGCATGCGCGGGCCGGGCACAGCGCTCGGCGGCGAGCAGTCCGGTGGGCTCGCCGCCATCGGCTACGCCCGCCGGGCAATCCGGCGGGACACGCCCTTGGTGATCTCCGGCGGTGTTGGCTCGGCACTCGGCCCGTGGGGCCGGATCGCGCACCTCTCCAGCGGCACGGTGAGCACCGCGGCCGATCCGAGGCAGGCCAATCTGTCGTTCGCCGCGGGGCCTCCGGGAACGTCCCGGGTCAGGGCGGTGCGATCCTCGTTTGAGAGACGGTGAGAGTCCGCGCGGGCGCGGGGACATGCCGTTGGTGCAGGGGTGTCGTAGATATCAATCAGCCGCAGCAGATTCTTTGACGGCGAGTACCCACCCCGGCCCGGCCAGATCTCCCAGTACGAGAAAGACTTCAAGGTCTTGGGCTCATCCGCAGCCTGCGCCTGGCTCCACCCCCGCACCCGACCGATGCGCCACGCGAGGATTGAACCGGAACCTAGCCTGGAAGATTTCGGCCTCGTCAACCCACGTCTTGCCCGCCCACCGCAACTCGGCAGCCGAACACGCCTGCTGCCGACGCAGGCCTTCCGACCGCTCCTCGACCATGCCACCACAACTCTGAGCAGCCCGTATCGACGCCTATCGGCTGAACGGTACGCATCCGCCCCTGATCGGGGAACATCCCGCGAAACGGGAAATTGACGCCCCGGAACTTCCGAATGACACCGGGTAGCGGGGTCGCCGTACGTCTAGATGATCGTGTATGAGTTACACCATGCCGCCGTGCTGGTGAGCACCCCACAGTTTGCGAGCAGCGGATGGACCAGCGGCCAGCCGCTGCCGGACGTGACCACGCCTCCGCCTGGCTGGGCCCACCGCACTGTTTGGACAAGGAGAGTGGACGGTGACGAGCGCGGTACTGGTTGCCTCTGCCGCTATCCACCTATCGGCCTCCGGCGGGGTGTAGCTGATGCAAAAGCGCTCAGCAGGTCAGATTCTTTGAATGTGAGGACGGGCTATGGTCGTGAAAATCGAGACCGACAGGCGCGACGCGGACGCGGCGGCCGACGCAGAGCGAATTCTGCTCATTCACCGGGCCACACCGGATCGGCTCTGCGCCGCGTGTCTGGAGTGCACCCTCGCACGGTTTCCGTGCACGCAAGACCGGTGGGCGCTCAAGGTAACCGTAGATGCCGCCGAGAGTCGCCTGCCATGAAAGCGCTTCACGCACCGATCGTGGCCGTACACAGCCCGCCGCGTGAGCAGATTTACGGGGTGCTGCTGGCCGATCCAGAACGGGACTGGCGGATGAGCCAGTTGGCCGAGCAGGTGCCGGACGTGTCGGTGGGGGACGTCCGAGCCATCCTCTACCTGCTGCTTGGCGAACGGCTGGTCGAGGCGGTAGCTCACCAACGGAACCTGACCCTACGACTGACCGACGCAGGTCGCGCGACCGTCGAGCAGATCACGGCCCGGTGGCAACGCTCGCCCAAGACCGGTGAGGGTGCGGAATGAGCAGGGTGCGCGCGACGGTTGCGGCACAGGCGTTGGCCGGGGCGGAGACAGCGCGTCGCGTGATCGACCAGCATCTGCGCTCGGACATCGGCGGCCGGTGCCTGGCATGCGGGGAGATCGAGCCATGCCGCCAGCGCGAAACCGCTCACGCGGTGCTGTTCGGCCACGCGCGGCAGCTTCCCCGCCGCCACCCACTGAACCTGATCGGGACGCGTGGCGACTTCGGCGCCTCGACGTTCGACGCCTTCGGCAGGCCGCAGTGACCCGGGAAGGTGACTACGCCGAGGAGTTGCAGCGTGTGGGCCAACGGCGGGCGAACATGAGCGGCGACGTCGGTGTTGCCGATGGGTCACGAGCCGATGACAACGTTAGCTTTGTCGTGTGACAACGTTGACATTGAGGCCGACATCGAGTTCCCTGAATGCCAGTCTTCCCTCGCCCTCCGCCGGGGATATTCGATCTTGGAGCTGCCGTGAAGATGCGATGGTGGTGCCTCCCCGTCGTCAGCAGCCTCGCTCTGCTCGGGTTGGTGGCCGCACCCAACCCCCACGCGGATGCCGCGGTGACGGATCCAGCCTCGCTGGTCAACCCCCTGTTGGGGACCTCGAACGGGGGCAACACCTTTCCCGGCGCGGTCACGCCGTTCGGCATGGTGCAGTGGAGCCCGGACACTCCATCCCGTCCGCCGGGTGGGAACTACGCCTACAGCGACACGTCAATCACCGGTTTCAGCCTCAACCACATCTCTGGGCCGGGTTGCAACGCCACGGCCGACGTGCCGATCCTGCCGACCGTCGGCGCAGTCAATGGCGCGGCGACCTCGAGCTTCTCGCACAGCGCCGAGTCGGCGAGCGCTGGCGCGTACTCGGTGACGCTGGGCAATGGCGTCAAGACCGAGCTGACCGCGACCACCCGCTCCGGGATGGCCCGGTTCACGTTCCCCTCCACGGGGCAGGCCAACCTCTTGTTCAAACTAGGCTCGGCCGGCACCCGAACGGACGCGATGAGCTTCACCCGCGTCAGCAGCACCGAGGTCCGTGGTTGGATCACGTCGGGGCATTTCTGCGCGTCCAGTCCGACCTACACGCTGCATTTCAACATGATCTTCGACCGGCCCATGAGCTCGAACGGCTCATTCAGCGGCGGCAACTCGGTGACGTTCGACGCCAGCAGCAACCGCATCGTGCAGGCCAAGGTCGGCGTCTCGTTCGTGTCGGACTCCAACGCGTCGGCCAATCGGATTGCCGAAAACCCCAACTGGGACTTCGAGGGCACCCGCCAGGCCGCCCACAACGCCTGGAACGGCATGCTCGGAAGGATCCAGACTGCCGGCGGCACCAGTGACCAGCAGAAAATTTTCTACACCGCGCTGTACCACGCGTTGCTGCACCCCAACGTGTACAGCGACGTCAACGGTCAGTACACCGGCTTCGACCGCCAGGTCCACACTGTGAGTGGTGCGCAGAAGGCGCAGTATGCGACCTTCTCCGGATGGGACATTTATCGCAGCCAGGCACAACTGCACGCCCTGGTCGACCGACAGTCGGCGAGCGACGCGGCGCAGTCCCTGGTCAACGACTACGCGCAGAGCGGGTTCCTGCCGAAGTGGTCACTGAACAACGCGGACACCGACGTGATGAACGGCGACCCGGCGCCCATCATCATTTCTGACTACCACGCGTTCGGTGCCACCAATTTTGACCTTAACGCGGCGAAGAACGCAATGGTGGCGCAGGCCAGCGCTCAGAACATGGTCCGCAAGGGCAACCGCTACATCGACACGATCGGCTATCTGCCAACGGACGGCACGTACGAGGGCGGCTTCTATGGCCCCACCGCGACGACATTGGAGTACGCCACCTCCGACTTTGCCGTCGGTGCGATGGCCGGCCGGCTGGGAGACACGTCGAACCGCGACCGGTTCATCAACCGGGCCCAGTCCTGGCGCAACGTATTCAACCCCGCCACCGGCTTCATGCAGGGCAAGCAGTTGAACGGTCAGTGGCGGCCCAACTTCGACCCGAAGAAAAGCACGGACATGGTCGAGGGGACGTCCTGGCAGTACACCGGAATGGTGCCGTTCAACCTGCGCGGACTCGCCGACGCCAAGGGCGGCAACGGCGGCATGATCACTTACCTTGACAACGTGCTGTCCAGCCTGCATGGCCAGAGCAACGACTCCGACAAGGCCGACATGGGCAACGAACCATCGATGAACCTGCCCTGGGCATACGACTATGTCGGCCAGCCCTGGAAGACGCAGGCGAAGGTCCGCCAGGTGCAGAACGAGCTGTGGAACACCTCGCCGGCGAACTGGGGCGTCGGCAACGATGACCTCGGCACCATGAGTGCCTGGTACGTGTGGTCCGCGATGGGGGTCTACCCGAACACCCCGGGAACCTCGGACCTGGCCCTGGGTAGTCCACTGTTTACCGAGGTGTCGATATCGCTGGGCGGCGGTGGCAAAATCCAGATCACCGCACCTCAGGCGGCCACCAACGCGCCGTATGTGCAGAGCGCCTCACTGAACGGGGCGAACTGGAACAACGCTTTCCTTCCGCAGTCCTTCGCGATTGGCGGCGGCACCCTGGCGTTCACCCTGGGAACGTCCCCGAATACCTCATGGGCGACCGGCGCCTCCGCAGCCCCACCGTCGTACTCGGGAACTGGCAGCACTTCTGTCACCGGGCCGCTGCGGGGCCAGGAGTCCGGGCGCTGCGTTGACGTCCCTGGCGCATCGCAGAACAACAGCACGGTCGTCGCGCTCTGGGACTGCACCGGTGGTAGCAACCAGACCTGGACGTCAAGCTCCACGACCAAGGCGATGACCGTCTACGGCAACAAGTGCCTGGACGTCCGGACCTCGGGCACCGCGGATGGCACCCCGGTCCAGATCTACGACTGCAACGGCAGCAGCGCACAGCAGTGGAACGTCAACGCCGACGGCAGCGTTGTCAACATCGGGTCAGGCAAGTGTCTCGATGCGACCGGACACGGCACCGCCAACGGCACATTGCTGGCAATCTGGACTTGCACCGGCGGCACCAACCAGAAGTGGGCGCGAGCGTAGCCGTCGGGCTCTGCCGACACTCTCCGTGCCCGCGTAGGACTGCGGTGCCGTCGCTTAGACCCGAAGCGCTCGGACGTAGCCCTCATTGCACGCATCCCAAATACGAGGACAGGCGTGAACATGAGGGTATCGGCACTCGCCGCGACGACCGCAGTCGCCATCGCCGCGGGCAGCCTGACTGCCGCGCAGAGTTCCGCCGCAGCGAGCCACAACGCTCCGCAAGCCTGCCCAGGGCTGCAGCACCGGCGACGGCCAACACCGACGCGGCGTTCGCCGCGTTGAACGAGGACTACTTCTGGCGCGAGGCGCCGGATATCCAAGCCGCCGAGGACATATACGGCTGACACCCCGCCACGGCAACGCCGAATGACGGGCCCGCGTGACGGGTCGAGTCAGGACAGCCCGGGCCAGGCCGTCAGGTAGCCGGAGCCTCCGGCGGGTAGGCCGCCAGACTGCACGCTCCGGGTCCGCCAGAACCGACCCTTGTCCACCCGGGCCGCGGCGGCCGCGATCCCGGAGCCCGCGGCCAGCCCGCGTACCGCACCGGCACCGCCGTCGGTGAAGACCGTCCAGGTGGTACGCCGCTTGAGGTCCGCCGAGAGCACCAGCACCCAGGCGTCCCCGCCGGCGTACGGGGCGAGCCGATCGCCACCGAGGGTGGCCCGGCTCCGGCCGGCGATCTGGTACGCCGAGACGCCCCCCGCGTACACCCGGCCGGACTCGTCGGCGGTGATCGCATACGGCTTGATGGTGTTGCCCTGGTCGCCCTTGGTGTCGATCCGGGCCAGCAGCATCTGCCCGACAAGTTGCCGGCCGGTGGCCGGGTCGAACCGGGCCAGGTAGGTGAGGTGCGCGTTCGACGTGTTGGACGCCTCGGTGAACGAGTCGATCACCACGTTCGGTGCCGGCCGGGACGGATCGGCGGCGGACCGGTTGAAGATGGTGTTCCCGCCTGCGGTCTCCCCGGCCAGGTAAAGACGGCCGTCGCGGCCCAGCGCGATCCGGTCGGCCCGGCTGTCCGCGCAGAGATCGCCGAGCCGGTCAGCCGCGTGGTCGTACGCCCGCCAGCGCAGCTTGCCCCGCTGGTCGTAGGCGTGCACGTAGGCGATCTGCACCGGCACACAGCGGCCCGCATTGACCTGCCTGAATCCGCTCACGAAGACCAGTCCGGCGCGGTCGTCGACTGCCACGTCGCTCACGGTCCGGTCAGCCGGGCGGATGCTCGTGAGGGTGGCGCCCTTCAGGTCGTACACCTTGACGGTGCCGCCGAAGAGGGCTGCGACGGTGCCCGCGCTTCCGACCGCGACCCGGGTCGCTGCACCGCCGCGCTGCCAGCGGGCGGCCGTGGCGCGCGCGTCGAGCAGGAACACGCCCCGATTGGTGGCGACCGCGATTTCGCCGCCGCCACGGCGTACCTCCAGGTCCTCCACCGCACCAGCGAGCCGGGTGGTGCCGATCAGCTTGCGGCCGGTGGGGTCCAGCCGGAGCACCGCACCGGCGCCGCCCTTGCCCAGCGTCGTGGCGGTGCCGCCAGAGAGACCGGTGAACCGGCCGCCGACCACGATCTCACAGCCGGCGGAGATGTCGACCGCGTTGGCTGTGTCCGCTCCGTCTCGCCCGAGGTAGGTGGCTGCCGTCGGGTCCAGTGCGGTGGCCGAGCGCGGGGCTGGGCCGGGGTTGGGACAATTCACGGTGGTCGCGGTGGGCGTACCGGCGGCGGACGGAGGGGCGGCTGACGGCGGTGCGGCGGCCGTCGGTGTCGCCGGCGCGGCGTCGGACCAGCTCGGACCCTCGGCCGATGTCCCGCCGCCACAACCGGCGAGGGCGACGGTGAGCAGCGCCGCGGTCAGCGACAGCAGCCGACAGTTCGGGAACTGGTGCACGGGCCTGCCCCTCTTCGAAGATGCCGCAGCGGATGGTACGCGCCGTCCCGGCTGGGCATCGGCGTCCCCCGCCGGCCCTGCCCGCACTGGTCGACGGCGTTTACCCTGGCCGGGCCAGGGACTCTGATCAGCAGGGACCGATTTGAGGAGGACCGCCATGGCTGACTTCACGGACAGGGCCAAGGACTCCGCGGACTGGTGAGGGCGACCAGGCCCGCTGACCGAAACGACCTCCCGGGTCACCGTGTCCATGGTGACCCGGGAGTGGTCGTCGTCCGTGCCCACGCGGCGTACGGCCGGAGGGCCAGTGCTGCTTGTCGCGGAGCTCGCGCAACCGAGGTCGGCCGGCCGCGAGGACACCGGACGGTGCTCCTGACTCTAGATGCGGGTGGCGGGCAGGACCCCGGGACCGGGCGGGCGGTGGGTGGCGGCGGTCATCCGAGGGTCTCCCGGAGATAGCGCAGGCCGTCCGTGGCGAGACGGTCCTGTGAGGGTGCCAGTGGACGCCAGATCGCCGCGGCGGTCGCGATGGTCTCGTTCTCTGCCGTGAACGACTCGATGCAGATCGGGCCCTGGTAACCGGTGTCCCGCAGGACGGTGAAGAACCGGGGCCAGTCGAAGTGGTCCGCACCGGGTGCGCCCCGGTTGGTGCCGCTGACCTGGACGTGCTTGATGTGCCGGCCGGCGACCGCGAGGGCCGCGTAGGG
>NZ_JBEXHQ010000043.1:0-65329 GCF_040607915.1 Micromonospora sp. NPDC005215
GCCCCACACCGCGGCTAGCGCGCTCCGGCGACGGACGCGGTGATCATTCGCTGCCGGGAGGGACCGGATCACACGAGGATCGGGCGGTCCGGGCCACCTGACTGGCCACGGTGTACGACAGCATCAGCACACTCGACGGTGTGGTCGCGCCGTCGGTCGACGAGCCGACGGCACGCTCGATGCGGCCTGAGCGGATATGCCGGACTTGACTCTGCTCTCAGCCCTCGCCTCGCGAGCGGTGTGCACGTCTGCTGGTTTAGGGTCCCAGAGATGGTCATGAGCGCGCAGGACGTTGTGGGCGTGATCGAGTCAGACCCGGGAGCAATGCGCGTCCTTCGGGCTGTGGCCGACCTTGGATTACCGGACTGGTGGATCGGTGCCGGCTTCGTTCGCAACCGCGTCTGGGACGCGATCAGCGGCCTCCCCGTCTCGCCGGAGCGCGACGTGGATGTCGCCTACTTCGACCCGGACAAGCTGGACCCGCGTGAGGACGCACGCGCCGAAGCCCACGCCATCGTGGCCCTACCTGAGGTGCCGTGGGAGATTCGAAATCAAGCACGGATGCATCTGCGCAATGGCGACGAGCCCTACATGTCCGCCCTGGACGCGATATCGCGCTGGCCCGAAACGGCGACGTGCGTCGCGGTGACTCTGCGGAATGACTCTGTTCGTCTGGTGTCCAGCCACGGTCTGACTGATCTTGTGGGAATGGTTGTTCGCCCGTCTCCGGCCATGGACAACGCGACGGGCCGCGCGACGGTACAGCGCCGCGTGGAGGTCAAGGGATGGCTTCACCGATGGGCCGGACTGCGGCTGGAGATCTAGCGCTCAGACAGCCCGCCAGGTCGGGCCGGGCGGCCCGATATTCGTACGTCCCGCCGGGGTACGTCCACTGGCGTGCCGCCTCAGAATGAGTTTCCGCCTGGGTGCCGGGTTTCGCGGACGAGAACATCCTGCAAGATCGGGACCTGGTCAGCGCCGACTCGCAAACCGTAGGCGGCCAGGTGCTGGTCGGCGTCCCGGTCGTTCCGAAATCAATGAGAGGTGCGGAAGTGCCCGACGGCCGTGACAGCGACATCATCACCAGGATCGGGCAGATCCTCATGTCGATTCTGCCCGACAACGCGGTAGCAATCACCGTCAACGGTGAAGCCGACGTTGACTACGCCAACGCGGCCCTCGAGCTCCGGCGCCCCGACGGTACGCGGCCGTCAGGTCGACGTGTCGGTAAAGATCGACGCGGATTCCCGAAACGTCGATCTCCGCGCCGAACTCCCACTGGAAGCCGATTGCCCGGCGTATCCGCCGCGCCGTGATCGACCCGACGACTCCCCGACCCTGCCCGCTCCGCAGGCGTCCGTCAGGTGGTGAGCGCGGAACAGGCCGTGGCGATCGCGGACGGCAGGCCGGTGTCACCGCAGTCGAGTCCCGCGTCGGCACTGCCGACGAACTGCCAGGCCCCGGTCACCTGCCGCAGGAAGAGCTGGGGCTCGGCGAGGACACTGTCGCCGGCCGGCCTGACGACCACCCGCGCGTAGCCGTTCCGGCAGCCCAGTACGGCAACCTTGGCCACGCTCAGCCCCGGCTCCTTGCCGTCCAGGGAGTCCTTCGCCGCGGCCGACAAGGTCGAGACAGCGCACGAGGCGTCTGCCGTCACCACTGCGGCGGGCCCGGTGGTCACCGGGCGGACCGGCGGGTTCGGTACGGGGTCCGTACCCTGCCTGGTCTCACCCGTCGTCGGCTGGGCAGCCGACGGCGGCCCGGACGGGGTCGGCGCGGACGTGGCGCTCGGGATGGGGGCCGTCGGCGTCGTCGTTGGCGCGCTTGTCGTTCCCGACGCGGTCGGGGGCGGCGAGGCGGCCGTCCGATCCGTACCGCTGCCGCAGCCGGCGCTGACCGCCACCGTCGTGACGACGACGGCCGTCGTCCAAGCGACTCTTCGCATTCCCATGTCCGCTCCTGGTGAGTATCGCCGACCGGCTCGGCCGGGTCGGCCGCTGGCTGGCCCGAAGGTAGACGGCCCACCGGAGCGAAACCTGGAACGAACCTTGACGAGCCTTTCAGCTTTTCGACCATCCCGGACTGCCACTGTGCTCGGGCCACCGTCGGTCCGGACGAGCGCCTGCCGTAGGCGCCGAATCGACGCACGCCACCCTGGCGCGAGTCACGACGGCGGCGGCTATGACCGCGCCCGGTCCCAGGGCGCCCACGGGAGGAGAACGGAATGAGTTTGTCCGACAGACGGTACGGGCCGCGAGGAGTGGCTCGCCTGGTCGCCAGCGCGATGACGCTGCTGGTCCTGGGGGCCGGCGCACTCACCGTCGTCGCCACACCGGCGCAGGCGTCCAGCATCAACGGCCCGATCACCCGGGACGAGATCCTGGACCGGGCGCAGAACTGGGTAGACCGAGGCCTCACGTACACCCAGGACCAGGGCGTCGCGGCCTCCGACGACGAAGGTTCCCACAAGTACCGCCGGGACTGTTCCGGACTGGTCTCCATGGTCTGGCACCTGAACAAGAAGTCGGACGGTTGGGACTACAACACCGACGACTTCCTCCGCGACGGCAACTCGATGTGGTTCACCCTGGGCAGCATCAACGAATTCCAGCCTGGTGACGCCATGGTCCGGGACGGTCACATGGAGCTCTTCGCCTTCTGGGCCAGTAGCAGTGACCACACCAAGGGCGCCTACGTCTACTCGTTCAACCAGACGGGCGAGACGGTGCGGAACCCCTACCGGAACAGCAACATGGGGAATCTGGGCAAGAACACGTGGACGGACCTCCAGAGCTTCCGACCGATTCGCCGCAGCGGTCTGACCGCGCCCACGCCTCCGCCGGCACCCCCGGCCTCCGGCGTCTCCGGTGACTTCAACGGCGACAACAAGGACGACATCCTCGCCCGCAGCGGCAGCACTGACGAACTGTTCCTCTACCCCGGCACCGGATCCTTCACGACCGACCGGATCCTCGGGTCATCGATCCGGGTGGGCACCGGCTGGGGGCAGTACGACCGCATCGTCAGCGGCGACTACAACAACGACGGCAAGTCCGACGTCATCGCCCGCAAGGCCGCCGACGGCACCCTGTGGGTGTACACCGGCACCGGATCGTTCACCACGGACCGGGTGTTGAACTACCCACCCGTACGTGTCGGCACCGGCTGGAACCAGTTCGATGCGATCTTCAGCGGTGACTTCAACCAGGACGGCAAGTCCGACGTCGTGGCTCGCCGGGCCGCGGACGAGGTCCTGGTGCTCTACCCCGGCACGGGAACGCTCGTGACCGACGCCGTCCTGGGGTCCTCGATCCGCGTCGGCGTGAGCTGGGGCCGCTTTGACGTGTTCACCAGCGGCGACTTCAACCAGGACGGCAAGTCCGACATCGTCGGCCGAGCAACCGACGGGGTGCTCTGGCTCTACCCGGGCACCGGTTCGTTCACCACCGACCACGTGGTCGAGCCGGCCATTCCGATCGGCTACGGGTGGAACAGCATGAACGCGCTGACCGCCGGCGACTTCAACCAGGACGGTAAGTCCGACGTCGTGAGTCGCAAGTCCAGCGACGACACCCTCTGGATGTATCCCGGGACGGGCTCGTTCACCTCCAACCGGGTCCTCTCGTCCCCGGGACGGGTGGGAACTGGCTGGGGCGGCTTCGACCGGATCAGCTGACACAGCACCTCGCACGCGGCCGGGCCCGTCATCGACGGGTCCGGCCTGTTCCACGAGCCCGCAGCGGCGCGCCCACGCCGACGTCGCTCGGGTGTCCGAACCAGCCGTTCACTGCATGGGACGCCGGGCAGCGAGCACGCAAGCCCACTGGACGGCGACGTACCCGTTGCCCGCGTTTTCCTCGGCTTCTCTGTCATCGTGGCGACCCAGCCCGATGAGGAGGGCGGTTGGTAAGCAAGCTGTCCGGCCGTGTCCAGTCGCGTCCAACATCTCACTCGCGGCCCCCACCCGATTGCGAGGATTGCCGTCCGGTCCGGGCCGTTCGGCTCCTGACCCAACCCACCAGTCCCCTCGTGATGGGAGCGGTGAATGTCAGAACGTGTTGTCAGCCACCCGCGTACGAAAAGACCGAGCCGCAGGTCCCTGCTCGCGATGGCACTCGCCGTCGTGGCGCCGATGGCCTTCCTCCCGACGGCCGCAGCTGCCGGACCGGTCGACCGGCCGTCCCAGCCCGGGGGCGCGGCGGACCTGCCCCGAACCGATGGCCGGGCAGCCCTGACCCCCACCGGCGGCGTCGCCAACAGTGCCCGGGCGGACGAGGCGGCGGACATGGCCGAGGCGATCGCCGAGCAGCGGGGCATCAGCCGCGATGCCGCCGAGAAGCTGATCAGTGCCGAGAACGCCCAGGTGCGACTCGCCAACCAGTTGACCATTGAGCTGGGTGCCAGCTCGGGCGGCGCGTACCTGTCCGACGGCGACCTCGTCGTCACTGTCACCGACGCCGCGGCCGCCAAGAAGGTGACCGACGCTGGCGCGAAGGCGCGCCTCGTCGCTCGTGGCGAACGGCAGCTCCAGACCATCCAGCGGGCGCTGGAGGCCGCGCCGAGTGACCCGAACACGACCTGGGGGGTGGACCCGGAGACCAACCAGGTGGTGGTGAGCCTGCCGGCGTCGGGGGCGAAGAACGCCGCGCAACGCTCGGCGGCGCGCAAGTTCGGCGCGGCGGTCCGGTTCGAGACCGCCGCCGGCCAGATCCAGCCGAACGTCGGGATCTCCAGCGCGGACGCGTTGGGCGGCTGCTCGGTCGGCTTCACCGCCACCGACTTCACCTTCAACTACATCATCACGGCCGGCCACTGCACCCAGGGCTTCCCGCACTGGACACTGCCGAACGGGCAGGACGTCGGGCCGTCGCTGGAGAGCAACTATCCGGAGGACGACTACGGCCTCATCTGGATGAACGGTCCGTCGGTCTGGGCGACCGGCGTCATCAACCTGTGGAACAACACAAGCCGGAGCATCCACGGTTGGGCGACGGCCGTGAGCGGGCTGTCGGTCTGCAACTCGGGCAAGACCACCGGATTCAGGTGCGGCTCCGTACTCAAGACCAACGTGACGGTCAACGGCGCGGGCGGCACCGTACGCCAGATGGTCGAGACCAACATCTGCACCCTCGGCGGCGACAGCGGAGGGCCGCTCTTCGCCACCAACACCGCGTACGGGCTGAACTCGCACGCCAACCGCAACGGCAGCCAGTGCAACTCCACGCCGCGAACCTGGCACCAGCCGGTGGGAGAGGCGATCAACGGATACCAGGTCGTCATCTACGGCGCGCCGTGACGAGCGGCGACGAGCGAGGGAGACAGGGATGAGAACCGCATTCACCAGAGCCGCACGCCTCACCGCCGCGGTCGTCATGGCGACGGCGGTGGCCCTGACCGTGGCCGTCGGCCCCGCTCAGGCGGACCTCTGGCAGCACACCGACGGGTTCGAGGGGGACCCGGCAGCGGTGTGGGAGTTCCACCGCTCCGGCGCCGGGAGCGGCGCCTTCGAGCTGGGCGTGGGAACAGCCCGGTCCGGCTCGAACAACGCCATTCTCACGACCTCTACCGGCGGCTGGTCCGGGGTGGGCAAGCTGCTCACCGTCCGGCCGCGTACCGCCGGGCACTCCACCACCTGCGGCGGAGGGTTCTTCGTCCGGGCGGTGAGCGGGCCGGCGGTGCTCAACGTCGAGGTGATCGACCCGGCGAGCTGGACCTACCTCGCGCTGCGCACCGTCCGCATCACCGACACCGTGTGGCGGCGGCATGACGTGGCCAGCTACGCGGACGGTCCGACCCAGGTGTTCATCCGGGTCTCCCTGCTCGGCGGCAGCGGTGCCGCGCGGGTGGACGACATGGCCTTCCAGTGCACCTACTTCCGCGCCTGAAGCAGCTTGACCACAGCGGGGCCGGCGCTCGTGGCGCCGGCCCCGCGACCGGTCCTAGGTCAAGCTCGCTGGTCCCGGACGCTCCCGAGCTGCTCCCCCCGGAATCGGATCACCGCCGTTGGTGCCCGCGAGATGGTGCTGGCGAGCTCAGCCGGTGGAGCGGAAGCGCCGCTGGTAGACCGAGGGCGGGACGCCGTAGGACGCGACGAACGCCCGCCGCAGCGTCTCGTCGCTGCCGAACCCGCTGCGCCGGGCGGCCTGCGTGACCGTGCCACCCTGTTCCAAGAAAGCGCGGGCGGCCTCGGTGCGGGCCATCTCGACGTACCGGCCCGGCGTGACACCGAACTCTTGCTGGAAGAGCCGCCGCAGGTGCCGCGGCGTGACAGTGGCGTCGCGCGCCATCGCCTCGATCGAGTACGCCCGCGCCGGATCGGCGGTCACCCGGTCGACGACCCGGCGCAGCCGCTGGTCACCGGTCGGCGGCAGCTCCTGCCGGACCGAAAACTGGGACTGCCCGCCGGGGCGTTGCATGAACACCACGAGTTCCCGGGCCACCTCGCGGGCCAGCTCGACGCCGTGGTCGGCCTGCACGAGGGCCAGCGCCAGGTCGATGCCGGCCGTCACTCCGGCGCTGGTGGAGAGGCGTCCGCTGGTCACGTAGATGGCGTCGGGTCGCACCTCAACCTCGGGGAACTCGGCCCGCAGCCGCGCCGCGTGCCGCCAGTGCGTGGTGGCCGGGTGCCCGTCCAGCCAGCCGGTGCGGGCCAGGACGAACGCGCCGGTGCAGACGGCGGCGAGGCGCGTGGCGGGTCGTACCAGCCGGCCCAGCCTGGCCCGGACGTCGGCCGGATCGGGCAGGGCGGAGAGATCGTCCGCGCCGGTGAGCACGAGGGTGTCCACGGGGCCAGCCTCGTCGAGGGTGGCGTCGGCAATCAGCCGCACCCCGGACGACGTACGGGCCTGCGCCGACCGCCACCCCAGCAGCCGCACCGAGTAGTCCGCGCCGTGCCTGCTCGCCGCCGCGAACACGTCGACCGGCCCGGACACGTCGAGCAACTGCACCCCGTCGAACACCACCACTCCGACCCGGTGCGCAGTGGTCGCGGCCATCGCGTGGCTCCTTTTCCCGGCCCGCCGCGCGGCGGTGCCGACGATGTCCGTATCTGTGGGTCAGGTGTCCTTAGGGACATGGCCCGGTGGAGTCTACCCCCGGAGCATTCGGGGAAGGCCGCGCGTCACCAGCGCGATCACGTACCGGAGGAGCACACGATGACCGAGAGCATCGCCGGGATCAGCATCCCGCAGACCCCCCTCGTCGCCGCCGCGACCGACCTCGTCCGGCAGGGCACCGACGACCTGCTCTACCACCACTCGCGCCGGGTGTTCCTTTTCGGCGCGCTTCAGGGCGAGAGACGCGGCCTCGCTCCCGACCTGGAACTGCTCTACGTGGGCGCGATGTTCCACGACCTCGGCCTGACCGGGCCGTACCGAAGCAGTGACCTGCGTTTCGAGGTCGACGGCGCACGAGCGGCGGAGCGGTTCCTGCTCGACCACGGACGCTCCCCCGCCGAGGCGCACAAGGTCTGGCTGGCCATCGCGCTGCACACCACGCCCGGCGTGCCCGAACACCTGGACCCGGAGATCGCCCTGGTGACCGCCGGTGTGGAGACCGACGTCCTGGGCATCGGATACCGCGATCTCGACCCGGTGCGGATCGCCGAGGTGACCGCCGCCCACCCACGCCCCAACTTCAAGCGCCAGATCCTGGCCGCGTTCACCAAGGGCGTCGCCCACCGACCGCAGACCACGTTCGGCACCGTGAACGCGGACGTCCTGGCGCACTACGACCCGACCTTCGTCCGGGGCGACTTCGTCCAGGTCATTCTGGACAACGACTGGCCGGAGTAGGGCGTACGTACCCGCCGCCGGTTCGGCGTTTCCCACGCCTTTCCCCACGCCGCGCGACGTGGGGAAAGACCGGATCACCTGGGTGGGATCAGGTAGTGGGGCGGCACAGCGAGTTCACGTTGGCGCTACAGTCGCTCAGTTGCAGTGTGTCCACGTGCATGGTCAGGGTCGCCGGTTGCGAACCACCGGCAGGCGCCACCACGGAGATCTGCACGGTGGCCGCGTTCGACGGTGCGACCGCTTGGTGGGACCACTCCAACCAGTTCGACGTCAGGCCAAACGAGCTGCTTGTCGAAGTGGACAGCAACGTGCCGCCGGAGTTGTACCACCGCATGCGCAGCGCGGCGGTGCCGGAGTCAGCGCGTAGCCGGACGAAGAACTTGTAGTTGTGCCCGACCGTCACCGACGGCTTACGGCTCACCACGACCGACTTCTCCGCGGACTGCGGCGAGCTTACGAACTGCAGCGAGCGACGGTTGTCAAAGTAGCGGGCGGAAACGCCGGTGTACGAGCCCTGCGGCGTCACCGAGATGGCGGCCCCGGAGCCGGAGGTGGTGAACCCGGTGGGGTTCGACGTGCCCGGCGTCTGTGCCTCGATGGTCCGCTCCTGCGCGGTCAGCAGGTCGTTGTTGGCACCGACGTCGCAGCACACCGGCGAGGTGAGCAGCGGGTGAACCGCCGCGTTGTCCGTCATCGTCGACGGATAATTGTCCACATAGAACGCCGCGCTGGTCTCGCTCGGGTCGTAGTTCTGGCGGTAGCCCAGATCAAAGGCCCACCAGTCGCCAAAGCACATCGTGATGTCGGGGCAGTATTGCTCGGCCTGCCAGTTACCGTTGGAGTCCTGCCAGACGTGCTCGGACATGTAGGCGTGGCCGGCGCCGAGCAGGTGCGTCACCTCGTGCCCGACGACTCCACTGTCCCACGCCTCAACGACGGAGATACAGCCGCCACCTCCACTGGTCTGGCACCAGTATGCCGAGTTGGATGGCGCGGCGAACTCCGTCAGGACCACGTACCAGCGGTTGCTGTCGTCGTACCCCTTGGCCGTCAGCTCGTTCGCGATCGACCAGAAGTCGGTGATCGTAGTGTCGATCTTCTCCGGCGTCACCACCGCCTGCGCGTACTGGTTGTACGTGCTGGTGGTCGTCGATCTGCAGCTGAACTTCACGTGCTGGTCGTAGTTGCTCGCCTGGTCGAGCAGCCAGTCAACGCGGTCCATGACACGGGCGGCGTTCTCGACGTTGGCCGCGTACTGGTTGCCGGTGGCGTCATTCCACGCGTAGATCACCTGCAGCGCCGCCGGACTGCTGACCGGCGGATTCTTCGGGTCGGTGGCGGTCGTGTCGCACCCAGCCCTGGGCAGGCTGGTGTTGTTCGGCTGAGCGTAGGGCAGGGTCGGCTCGCTGCCGAGGTTGGCGGCATAGACCGGCTGCCCGGACGACACCATCACCACCATGCTCACGAGTAGGGAGGCCAATCCCAGACGGTAACCGCGCCGAAGCAGGCGTCCGTTGCCAAACATGCGCATTCCCCCTTCCGTAGGGCTCTGCTGTGGCGTGCCGTCAGGTATCGACCCGCCGGATGCAGCAGACCCGATCAACCACATTGATCGCTATGTGTTGATGCCAACACTCTTCGTCACGACCAACAGCGGCATCTCGTGCTGAGATGGAACTGTCGGCGTTCCACACCGCACCGTGCGACCTGAGAGCGCGATTCTCATTGCTGTCAGTCGGGTGTGGTGAAGGTGAGGCGGTGTTGGCGGGTGGCGGGTCTGCCTCGGGTGAGGCGGCACAGAGGTCAGGCGGTCTGCCGACGCGTGTAACGGCTCGGTTCGGCTGGCCCGGATGCCGTACTTCGCTGCTGTACTGCTGGCTTCGACAGCTCGGCCTCAACCCTGAGTGCGTGGTGGGGACGGCTTCCCCCGGTTGCCCGGAGGGAAGTCGTCCCGTTGGAGGATGACGACCGTCAGCCGCAGATCGCCTTGTCCACGAACGCTTCGGCCGCGTCGTCGATGTCACCGTCGAAGTTGGGCGTCACCGCGACCGTCACCTGGCGGTGCCCGTCCTGGGTGGAGAAGGAGTAGGCCTGGTAGGCCAGGGCATCGCCGTCGTTGCCGTACACGCGGACTCCGCACGGTGTGTCCCGCCAGGCCAGCCCGAGACCGTACCTGCGGCTCTCGACACCCGGTGTCCTCATCTCGTCGAGCAGGTGCCCCGGTAGGAGGCGCCCACTGAGCAGTACGGCGAAGAACCGGTTGAGATCCTTCGTGGTGGAGATCATTTCGCCAGCGGCGCCGAACACCGACGGATTCATCTGCGTGTAGTCGATGAGCTGCCACCCGCCGTTCTGCTGCCTGATCGGCACGTACCCGTGGGGATGGGGTCCGCGAATCCGCGTCGACGTCCCCGGCAGCCAGGTGTCGTCCAACCGCAACGGCCGGATCACCCGGTGCTCGATCTGCTTGGCGTACGACGTGCCAGTCGCCTTCTCGACGATCTGGCCCAGGAGGGTGTAGCCGGTGTTCGAGTAGGAGAAGGCTGAACCAGGTTCTTCGAACACCGGCGGGTTGGCCAGCGCCCGCGCGACAAGCTCGTCCGCGGTCCAGGTCCGCCACCGGTTGTCCAGGAACGCCGGGTCCGGCGGCAGCGGCAGCGTGGGTATCACGTCGTACAACCCGCTGGTGTGGTTGAGCAGCTGCCGCACTGTGATGTGGTGACCGTTCGGGACGACTCCCGGCAGCCACGACTCGACAGTGTCCTCCAGCCGTAACTCACCCTCGTCGACCAGCTGCAGAACGACGGTGGCGAGGAACGTCTTCGTGATGCTGCCAACCCGGAACCGGCCGTTGACCGGGACCGCCCGCGTCCTGCCGTCCTCGGCGACGCCGCTGGTGCCCCGCCACACGCCATGCTCGTTACGCACCTGCGCCAGTGCGCCGATCGCGCCGGCGGCCACGACCTCGTCGAGCCCACTCTGCAGCCCGGCGCGATCCGCGTCCTGCGGAGCGGCAGTAGCGGCGGCCGGCGCCGCCATCACCGCCACTGCTGTCGTCGCAGTCACCAGCGCTCGAAGCATGTGCTTCATCCGACCCCCCCACGATCAGTTTCTCAAGGCCCAAGCCTGATGGACCGGGAGCGGCATTCCTATGGGGGGCCACCCTGGCTTCGCCCCGAAGGCCGGTACGGGGTCAACCCTTCCGGGTCCAACCGCTCGAAGCGCCATCGGCGCGCCGCGAACGGCATCGGCTTCCAGCTCACCGACGCCCGCCCCGGCAACGATCGAGGTGACCTGCATGGCGGTGCCGAGGTGGCGGAACACGATGAACACCGACACGAGCGTCGGCGCTCGTCGACCATGACGGTGGCGGCGTACCATTTGGCGTCGTCGACGCTCCGCCGCGGCAGAGCGACCGCCTCGTCGCTGATCTGCCAAGCTTCCGCACGTGCCCAGCTCGTGGGCGCAGACGGCCGGGCTCGATTTCGGGTCATTCCTCCGGCGCGATCAGCCGGTCGTCGGTGGCGTCGCGGACCGTGATCGCCTCCACCGGGCACGAGTCGGCGGCGTCGAGGATGACCTCGGCCGGGGCGACGACGTCGGCCAGCGGCGCGGACAGGCCGTCGACCAGGCGGAAGTGCTCGGGCGCGGTACCGGCGCAGATGCTCGTGCCGATGCAGCGGCGCGAGTCCACCCCGATCCGCCACGCGGTACTCACCAGGCCACCGGCATGCCGAGCAGGCCCCGCACCAACATGCCGCGCTTCCACTCCAGCTCGGCTTCCGGTACGGCGAGCCGCAACCCGGGCAGGCGAGTCACGAGGGTGGCGACGGCGACCTGCAACTCCATGCGGGCCAGTTGCGCGCCGACGCAGTGGTGTACGCCGTGCCCGAAGCCCAGGTGCGGGTTCTGCTCGCGGTCGAGATCCAGCCGGTCCGGGTCGGCGAAGACGGTACCGTCCCGATTCGCCGACGACAGTGAGCCGAGGACAGGTTCACCTGCCCGGACCAGCACCCCGCCGACCTCGACGTCCTCCTTGGCGTACCTGGCGAAGGAGGAACCGACGCCGAGCGGCACGTACCGCAACAGTTCCTCGACCGCGACCGGCACCAGCGACGGGTCGGCCCGCAGCCGAGCGAGCTGGTCCGGATTGTGCAGCAGGACGTAGACGAAGTTGGGGATCTGGGTCACCGTGGTCTCGTGGCCGGCCGCGAGCAGCCCTCCGGCCAGCTCCACCAGCTCGGTCTCGCTGAGCCGATCCTGATTCTCGTCGCGGGCCCGCACCAACGCGCCGAGCAGGTCGTCGATCCCCGGCTCGCGGCGGCGCTCGGCGACCAAATCACCGATGTAGCCCCAGAGATTGTTCAGGTACTCCTGGATCATCTCCAGGGGCAGTGAGGTGGTCGAGACGATCGCCTCGGACCAGATGTGGAAGCGGTCGCGGTCGGCGTACGGGACCCCGAGCAGCTCGCAGATCACCTGGATCGGCAGCGGCGTGGCGACGTGCTCCACCAGGTCGGCCGGAGGACCGAGCCGGAACATGTTGTCGACCAGTGCGTCGGCGATCTCCTGGGTTCGGGGGCGCAGCGCCTCTACCCGACGTGCCGTGAACGCCTTCGCCACCAGCCGGCGCAGCCGAGTGTGATCGGGCGGGTCCATGGTCAGCATGCCGCTGTACTGCTGGCGCGGGGTGAGCCTGGGCTCGTCGCGCTGGAGGGCCGGGGCGCGGCCGAACCGCACGTCGCCGAGGACCGTACGGACGTCCTCGTACCGGGTGGCGAGCCACGCCTCCTCGCCGTAGGGGAGCTTCACCCGGGTCATCGGCTCGTTCTCGCGCAGCTCGCCATAGGTCGGATCGACGACGAGGCGGTCGGGCACACTGAACGGGTACGGTCGCGCGGGCGGAACGGTGCGGCCCTCGGTGGTCTGCGCGCTCTCCGTCATCCGGATTCCCTTCGTCGAGACGGCGTGATCCGCAGGCCGGCACCACGTTCCTAGCGACGCCGGATTGCCAACGTCCAGGGCTTGCGGACAGCACGCATTGACGCTAAGTAATCTGTCGGTATCGGATCGTAGCGGGAGACGTCGATGATCGCCATGAAGGCTGGTCCGCGTCCGTACTCGACAACGTTCTCGTGGCGAACCGCTTGCGCGTCCTCGACGACCAGCCATTCCCCCGCGTCGGTCGTCGCGACGTCGACCAGTCGGAAACCTCGTCGGCAACGCGCCTCGGCCGCAGCGACGTAGCGCAGGTCGCAGTGGCTGGCGAACTCGTCCTCGCCGTCGTCGGTGGCATGCGCAGCCCACGGCGGCAGCAGTGTCTCAGCACGGCCTACTTCACGATCGACGTGGCGGCCATGGCTGCGCCCGGACCGCGCGTACAGTGCGCCGCTCGTTCTGCCGCACCCACGGATGGGCGGCGATCGCGCAGCACGTCGCGGACGAACAGTCGTGGCCGGCCGAGATCGGCCCGATCCGCAGCCCGGCGTCGTGAGACTCCTCCATCCGCTGATCTCGCCGAAAACCTCTCGGGCTTCATCGGTCGGTGCGCCAGGCCGTGAGGTGCTCCTGGTTCCAGCTACGCCCTCCTCGGCATCCAGGGGTGGCGCAAACCGCCCTTAAGGGTCGGAACGGTCTGCGAGGATGTGAGCGCCGGAAATGGCCATGGCTCAGCAGTGAGTGGATTCTTCACGAGGGAAGCGGATGAAGGCTGTCGTGTACGAGGAACCGAGGACTGTCAGCGTCAAGGACGTTCCGGACGCGAGAATCGAGAGACCGACGGATGCGCTGATCCGGATTACCACGACGAACATCTGCGGCTCCGACCTGACATGTACGACGGACGCACGGACATGGAGCCCGCTCGGGTGCTCGGGCACGAGAACATGGGTGAGGTGATCCAGATCGGCCAAGGGGTCGATCTGGTCAAGGTGGGCGACATGGTGTGCCTGCCGTTCAACGTCTCGTGCGGGTTCTGCGCCAACTGCAACCAGGTTTGACCGCGTTCTGCCTGGTGGCCAACCCGGCGGCCGGCATGGCCGGCGCGGCCTACAACCGGCAGCTGATGAACCTCATCGCGTCACACAGGGCCGACCCCTCGTTCCTGGTATCCCATGAACTCACGCTGGACGAGGCACCAACGGGGTACCAGAACTTCGATGCCCGCAACGACGGCTGGACCAAGGTTCTGCTGCACCCCGACGGTCGACGCTAGACCCGCCACAGCCGGCATTGGTGACGATGGACGGCGACGGGCCCGGCTAGCGGTGAGGAGCACCGATGACCGACAGCGAACGGAACCGTCCGGAGATCGTCGTCGGACTGGTGGCGACCCCGCCGGACCACCCGGCCCGGGTGGCCGCTCGACTCACCGCCGAGCTGGCCGGCCAGCTAGCCGAGCGGGTGGACGCGGACGTGCGGTGGACCATCCGGGAAGGCTGGGGTGAGGTGGCGCCGCGCCGTGACGGTGGCGTTGAGGCGCTGCTCGAGGATCTTGCCCAACGGCGTGCCGACGACCAGTGGGACGTCGCGATCTGTCTGACCGACCTGCCGCTGCACGCCGAACGGGTGCCGCTGGTCGCGCAGACCTCGGCTCGGCGTGCAGTGGCGATGGTGTCCCTACCCGCGCTGGGACTGCCTCAGCTGCGAGCGGCCCGCGCGGTCGTTCCGGATCTGGTGAGCCGACTGCTCACCGACGCTTCCGACCAGCGGGTGCCGCCGGCAGGCTGGACACCGGCCGAGATCACAAGCCGTGTTTCCGCCATCCACCGGGTGGTCGACGAGGCCGACGGGGAACTGGGCTACGTCGCCTCGCGGCTGATCGGCCGGTTGCGGCTGTTGATCGGAATGGTCCGCGCCAACCGCCCGGGGCGCGCCCTGCTGGGCCTGTCCAAGCTGCTCGTCGGCGCGTTCGGCACGGCCGCGTTCGCGCTCACCACGGACACCATCTGGCAGATGGGCGATGCGCTCGGAGGACTCAGGCTCGCCGTGATCATGGTGCTCGGGCTGACCGCTTTGGTGGCCTGGCTGATCGTCGCCCACGACCTGTGGGAGAAGCCAGACCGGGAGACGCCGGCTGAGCTGGCCCGGCTGTTCAACCTGGGTACGATCCTCACCCTCACTCTGGCCACGGCAGTGTCCTACCTGGTGCTGTTTGCTGGGACGGTGCTCGTCGGGGCGCTGCTGATCGACACATCCGTGCTGGAACAGATCTTGCAGCGTCCGGTCGATCTCACCGACTACCTGACGCTCGCCTGGATCACCAGTTCGCTGGCCACCGTCGGCGGCGCGATCGGCTCCGGGCTGGAGAACGAGGAAACGGTACGGGCCGCCGCTTACGGCTACCATCCCGAACCGGGCGGCGGGCCGCCAGGAAGGTGACCCAACGCGGGCGGCCGAGATCATCGTGTCCCTCGCACACAGCAACGAGGTGCCGCTGCGCCTACCGCTCGGGCGCGAAGCGGTCGAGCGGATCTCGGGCGTGTACCGGCGTGCTCTGGACGAGGTCGAGCGGTGGGCCGAGACTGCCCGCAGCGCCGACTTCGACGGCGTCCCGGCGTCGGTCCGGCCGATCTAGGGTGATGTCATGGCCACCGACGATCTGATGACCAGGGCCCTGGAAATGGTTGGGGATGACGGCCCGCTGTCGGTCGAGTCGAGGTGGCCCGCGACCGCTACGGTCATCGCGTCTACCACGCCGAAGCGGTGCGGCGCCTGGTGTTCCTCACCAGGATGCGGCTGTCCGGGATGCCGATGCGCGACCTACAGCACTACATTTCGCTCGTGGACGCCGGGCAGGACACGGTGCCCGAGCGGCTCGACATGCTGCTTGAACATCGCGACATCATCCGTCGCCGGATTCGTGAGCTGACCCTCTCGCTGGCGGCGACCGAGTACAAGATCGCCACGTATGGCGGCTCGACCGGACCAGACGTTGCGGCCCTCGACACCGCAACCGAACTGTAGGGCCGGGCCCGGCGATCGGTCGGACTGTCTCCGTCAGCCCGTGCGGCGAGCTCGGCAACGCGTTCTGGATAGCGGAGTGGGGCTACCCCGACATCACTGGTTGAACGACGACCTGAGCGGGGGGGCGACGGTAATCGAGCGTGACGGTGGGTGAGCCTTGTGTCCCTACGACTCCCGCACGCGGTTACGGCGGTGGTGCACGATCAGCGCGACCGCGCAGAGCACCGCCACCAGGCCGAACGCCGAGCTGATCCACTGGTTGTCCGCCGCGGTCGACAGCACCACGTTGGCCGCCGCGCTGACGAAGAGCACCAGCCACAGCAGCGGGCGGAGCAGGCCGCCGGGCTTCTCCGGTGCGGCGACCGGGGCCTCGGTGATGCGGTACGGATCGGTCATGACTGCCTCCTTCGGCGAACGTTCCTCGACGCCGTCAACGCTAGGCGGGCGGCGCGGCGGGGACGATCCCGCCAGCTCGACGACAGTGGTACAGCAGGCTGTACCTTCCGCGCCGGGCGTTGCCGGGCGGGGCGCGGGGTGGCCTATGTTGGCGGGGGAGGTGGGTCGATGGCGTACGTGCGGGGCCGGGTTCGTGCCTCGGTCGACGCCCTGGAGCACCTCGTCGGAGGGCTGGGCACCGCCACGCTGGCGCTGGGCGCGCTGCTCTGGGCGGCGATCGTGGCGGTGGCCTGCCTGGGCGGGGTGGGGCTGCTGGCGGTACCCGGTGCGTTGCGGGCGGTGCGTTCGGTGGCCGACCGCGAGCGCGCCCGGCTGTCCCGTTGGGGCGTGCCGATCCCCACCCCGGGGCCGGTGCCGGCCGGGTTGCGGACGGCGGCGCGCGATCCGTTCGTGCGCCGGGAGCTCGGCTGGGTCGCGCTGTACTCGCTCATCGGCCTGGTGACCGGGCTGGTCGGCATCGCGCTGCCAATCTATGCCGTGCAGGACGTCACATTCCCGCTGTGGTACCGGCTGATCCCTGCCGACGCCGGCGCGCCGACGATCGTCTGGTGGCGCATCGACGGATTGTCCGAGGCACTCGCGGTCGGGTTGCTCGGGGTGGGCTGGCTGGCCGCCGCGATCTGGTTCACCCCGGTCCTGTCCCGTCTCCAGGCATGGCCGGGCCGGCGGCTGCTGCCTCCACCGCCGGGTGTCGACCTGTCGCTGCGGGTGGCCGAGCTGACCGCCACCCGCGCTGCGGCGCTGGACGCCCACGCTGTCGAACTGCGCCGGATCGAGCGGTCGCTGCACGACGGCACCCAGAACCGGTTGGTCGCGGTCAACGTGTTGCTGGGGGCCGCGCGGCGGGCCCTGCGCCGCAATCCGGACCGCGCCGACGAAATCCTCGGAAAGGCGCAGGACGCTGCGGAACAGGCACTCGGCGAGCTGCGTACGGTGGTGCGCGGGATCCTGCCGCCCGTGCTGGACGACCGGGGTCTCGCCGGCGCGCTGGCGGGCCTGGCCGGCAGCAGCGTGGTGCCCTGCCGACTTGAGGTGGACGTGGCTGTGCGGTGTGCGGCCTCGGTCGAGGCCACCGCGTACTTCGTGGTGGCCGAGGCGCTGACCAACGTCGTTCGGCACAGCGGTGCGAGCCAGGTGGACGTGGCCGTGCGCCGCGAGCGCGGCCGGCTGCTGGTGAGCATTGAGGACGACGGGCACGGCGACGCGGACGAGACGCGGGGCTCCGGTCTCACCGGTATCCGGCGGCGGGTCGCAGCGTACGACGGCCGGATGACACTGACGAGCCCACGCGGAGGGCCGACGAGAATGGACGTGGAGCTGCCATGCGGATCGTGATCGCCGAGGACGACCCGCTGCTGCGTGAGGGGTTGGCGCTGCTGCTGCGGGCGGAGGATCTGGACGTGGTCGCCACGGCCGGCACTCCGGGCGAGTTCCTGGTCGCCGTCGACGAACACGCGCCGGACGTCGCGATCGTGGACGTACGGATGCCGCCGACCCACACCGACGAGGGCATCGTGGCCGCGGTGGAGGCGCGGCGGCGCCGCCCCGGCCTCGCGGTGCTGGTCCTGTCGGCGTACGTGGAGCAGGCGTTCGCCACCGACCTGTTCTCGGTCGGCGCCGTCGGGCTGGGTTATCTGTTGAAGGAGCGGGTGGGCCGGGTCGAGGAGTTCCTTGCCGCGCTGCACCGCGTCGCGGACGGCGGCAGTGTGATCGACCCGGAGGTGGTGGCGCAGTTGCTCGCCCGCAACCGCCGGACGGACACGGCGCTGAGCGAGCTGTCGCCGCGAGAGCGTGAGGTGCTGGGGCTGATGGCCGAAGGGCTTGGCAACAGCGCGATCGCCGAGCGGCTGTTCGTCACCGACGGCGCGGTGCACAAGCACATCCGCAGCATCTTCTCGAAGCTTCAGCTTGCACCGGACGACAGTGCCGACCGCCGGGTCACCGCGGTGCTGCGCTACCTGAACGGCGATCGGCGGTAGCGCCTGCTGTACCCGGACCTGGCAGCCCGCGGGATGGTCGCCGTTCTCCCACGTCAATAGCGTTTCTGGTGCGCGCAGTTCTTGCCGATGACACGGAGAGAGGCCACCAGAATGCCGGATTATCCGGGACAGACCATCGAACCGGCGGTACGCGTCGAACAACTCACCCGCGTGTACGACGCCGGCCGTAACCAGGTGACTGCGCTTGCGGGCATCGATGTCGGCTTCGACCGGGGCACCTTCACCGCGGTGATGGGGCCCTCGGGCTCCGGCAAGAGCACGCTGCTGCAGACCGCGGCCGGGCTCGACCGGCCCACCTCCGGTCGGGTGGTCATCGGAGGCACCGACCTGTCCGGGCTGTCCGAGACCCGCCTGACCGAGCTGCGTCGTACACGGATCGGGTTTGTCTTCCAGGCATTCAACCTGATCGGCGCGCTCACCGTCGAGGAGAACATCGTGCTGCCCCTGCGCCTGGCCGGCGTCCGTCCGGACCGGGCCTGGCTGACCCAGGTGGTCGAGCGCGTCGGCCTCACCGACCGACTGCACCACCGGCCGGCCGCGCTCTCCGGTGGCCAGCAGCAGCGGGTGGCGATCGCCCGGGCGCTGGCCACCCGCCCCGAGGTGATCTTCTCAGACGAGCCCACCGGCGCTCTCGACTCGCGGAGCGCGGCGGAGGTGCTGACGCTGTTGCGCGCGGTCGTGGACGAACATGGGCTGACCGTGGTGATGGTGACCCACGATCCGATCGCCGCGTCGTACGCGGACCGCGTGCTCGTGTTGGCCGACGGCGCGATCGTCGCCGACCTTCCGCAGCTCGGAGCCGCCCGTATCGCCGAGCACCTGGCGTCGCTGGATCGGCGGGCCCTCCGATGACCGGGCTGGCCGCCCGCCTGCTGCGGCACCGCGCCGGCCCCGCCGCCGCGACCCTGCTGGCGCTGATCGCCGGCGTGCTGATCCTGGTGGCGATGGGCACCCTCGTCGAGTCTGGGCTGCGTTTCCGGGCGGAGCCACGGCTCTGGGCGACGGCCGACGTGGTCGTCGCCAACCGCACGGTCAGCCACACGTTCGAAGAGTTCGACGGCGAAACCACCACGAGCACCGTCACGCTGCCCGAGGGCGGCACTGTGGACGCGGCCCTGGTGGACCGGATCCGCCAGGTGCCGGGCGTCGCGGCCGTCACCGGCGACGAAGGGGTGCTGATCGGCTCACCCGCTGCCGTGGGACACGGCTGGGACACGTACGCCTTCACCGGTCGTCCCATCGGCGCGGGTGCCGCGCCACGGGCCGACGACGAGGTGCTTGTCGACACCCGGCTCGGCGTGGCACCCGGCGACCGCATCGACCTGGTCGTCGGCGGGGTCGGGCGGTCGTACCTGGTGAGCGGAACCGCCGAGACCGGTTCGGCGGCCGTCTTCTTCACCGACGCGCAGGCCGCCCGGTTGTCCGCCCACCCGGGCCGGGTGGATGCGATCGGCGTGCGGATGGTGCCCGGCGCCGACCTCGGCGCGGTACGCGAGATCGCGTCGGCGGCCGGTGCCACGACATACGCCGGGAAAGACCGTGGGAACGTCGAGCAGTCGGAGAACCAGGCCGCCCAGACGTTGCTGGTCGGGGCCGGATCGGCTTTCGGGGGGTACGTCGTCCTGCTGATCGTCTTCGTGGTGGCCGGCACTATCGGGCTGTCCGTCCGGCACCGTCGACGTGACCTGGCGTTGCTGCGCGCGGTCGCGGCCACGCCGGGGCAGGTGCGCCGCATGCTGATCGCCGAGGCCGCGCTGCTCGCCCTGGTCGGCTCTGCGATCGGCGGCCCGGCCGGCCTGCTGGCGGCCCGCTGGGTGCACGGCGAACTGGTCGGGCGGGGGTTCGTGCCGGCCAGCTTCCCGATGGCCGGCGGCCTGTTCGCGGTGCCGGCCGCGGTCGGTACGGCGGTCCTCGTGGCGGTGCTCGCCGCGTTGGTCGCCGCACGCCGGGTCACCGGGATCAAGCCGATCGAGGCGCTCGGCGAGATCGCTGTCGAGCCTCGGCGTAGCGGCCGGGTGCGGCTGATCGCCGGCGTGCTGACGCTGGCGGCGGCCGGCACCTCCGGGGCGTTCACGCTCGGCGCCGCCGGGTCGACCGGGGCACTGGCCGGCGCGGTCGGCATGCTGTACCTGTTCGTCATCGCGGTGGCGCTGCTCGCACCGAGGATCAACGCGTACGCGGCACGCCTGCTCACACCGTTGTTGCCGCGGGTGTGGCGGGTCAGCGGCTACCTGGCTGCGGCCAATCTGCGGGCCAACGCGCAGGGCATGGCGACCGTCCTGACCGCCCTCGTGCTGTCCGTGGGGTTCGGCGGCTCGGTCTGGTTCCTGCAGACCAACCTGGAACGGCAGACCACCACGCAGAGCAGCGCGGGAACCCTCGCCGAGCGGGTGCTTGTCGCTCCGGGTGGGCTGCCGGCGGGCGCCGCGCGGGAGGTCCGCGAGTTGGCCGGGGTGCAGGCGGCCACTGGTGTGCACCGTACGCAGGTGCTGGTGCGGGGGCTCGACGGAATCGAGCCGGTCGGCGCGCAGTCGGTCGACCCGGCGGGCATCACGTCGACGATGGACCTCGCCGTGCGCGAGGGCAACCTGGCCGACCTGCGCGCGGGCACGGTCGCCGTGTCTGCGATGCAGGCGTCCTCGTCCGGCTGGGAAGTCGGCGATCAGGCGGAACTCTGGCTGGGCGATGGCACCCCGGTCACGTTGGACGTTATCGCGGTCTACGGCCGTGGCCTCGGCTTCGGCGACGTCACACTGGCTGCCGAGACGGTCGCCGGGCACACGGCCGGGAACACCAACGACGAGGTCCTGGTCAGCGCCGGCCCGGAGGCCGACACCGCGTTGGCCACGTGGTCGGCAGGGCAACCGGGCACCGAGGTTCTCGACGCCGCCACCCGTACGCGACTGATCAGCACCGATCTGGCGCTCGGCGCCTGGCTGAACCGGCTGCTGATCGGCGTGATGGTGGGGTACGCGGCGCTGGCGGCGGCCACCACGATGGTGATGGCCGCGCTGGCCCGCCGCCGCGAGTTGGCGTTGCTACAACTCGTCGGGGTCACCCGCCGTCAGATTCGCGCGATGGTCCAGGCCGAACAGGCCGGGCTGCTCGGCACCGCGGTGCTGATCGGCGCGACGATCGCGGCGCTGACCCTCAGCGCGATCGTCAACGGACTGACCGGCAGCCGGATCCCGTACGTCCCGCCGCTCGGTTGGGTGGCGGTGCTCGGCGGCACGACACTGCTGGCGTTGGCAACCACTGTGTGGCCCGTCCGACGGCTGCTCAACGCCCCTCCGATCGACAACATCGGTGTGAAGGAGTAGGCGTCGCGGCTCGAATATCGGCGACCGTGCCGCCTTCGCAGACATCGCTGAGGCGGCACTGTCGCCCTGGTGTCTCACCGCGAACTGATGGACACCGTGGGGCAGCGGGTCGAGGAGCTGGAACGCCGCGGCGGCGGGCTGTCTGGCGTGGACCTCGACCTCGTCCACCTGCGGCGAAACCACGAAGAGCGGCGGCATTGGCTTGCCAAGAACCTCGACCGCTCCCCGAAAACGTTGTCCGCCAAGGTGCCCACCTGCTGCTCGGTGACGTCGGACGGACCGACACCCCAACCGGCTGGGCAAGCCTTCGAGCGTGTGACCGGGACAGCATCCGCTCATCGGGTAAGCCGCGAGCGGTGGCTGTCGTACCCATGTGTGAGGCTCCGGGGCATGGCGACTTTCGTTCTGATCCACGGCGGCGGGGGCAGCGCCTGGGACTGGCATCTCCTTGTCCCCGAGCTGACCAGCCGCGGCCACGACGTGGTAGTACCGGAACTGCCGATCGCGGACACGTCCGCCGGGTTCGCCGAGTTCTGCCAGACGGTCGTCAACGCGATCGGCGACCGGAGCGATCTCGTGGTCGTCGGACACTCGTACGGTGCGCTCACCGCGCCGCTCATTGCCGACAAGCTGCCGGTACGGCTGATCGTCCTGCTCACACCGATGGTCCCCAAGCCCGGTGAGAGACCCGGTGACTGGTGGGCCAACACCGACTACCGCAGCGCAGAAGGGCTCAGCGAGGAGCAGCAGTTCTACAACGGTGTGCCGGCCGAGATCGTCGCGGAGGCAGCAGCACACAGCCGGGACCAGGTCAGCGCGGAAGGAAACGAGCCGTGGCCCCTGGACGCCTGGCCGGACGTGCCGACGACGGTGCTCATCGCACGCGAGGACCGGTTCTTCTCGCCGGACTTCCAGCGCCGTGTGGCCGCCGACCGACTCGGCGTCACCCCGGACGAGATAGACGGCGGCCACTCGGTAGCGCTCAGCCACCCGAAGCAACTCGCCGACCGGCTAACCGCGTACCTGCTGCCCTGAAGTCGGGACCACCCCGGTCCGAACCTTCGGGCACCTCAGGGAGACGAAGATGGTCGCACAACAGCGAGCTCTCGGCGGCATGTGCGGATGCCGACGGCGAGGCAGAATCTGATCCCGGATATGTTCGTGCGATGAGTGACCGGTTACCAAGCGGTGGTATCCAGGTATCGCCGGGCGACCTTCCGGCACTCGAAGCCCGCTGGGCGGGATGCTGGACGCCGCACGAAGTCGGACAACGCCTGGCCGGCATCTCCGTGCCCTGGTACGTGGCGGCGGGCTGGGCGCTTGACCTGTTCCGCGGTGAGCAGACCCGCGACCACCACGACATCGAGATTGGCGTACCCGCCGGGCGGTTCCCGGAGATTCGCGAGCGCTTCGCCGAGTTCACCTTCGATGCGGTCGGCGACGCCCGGATTTGGGAAGCGGCGACGCCGCAGGTACTGAATGCCACTCGGCAAACGTGGCTGCGCGATCCGGCGACCGGACGCTACCTGCTTGATGTCCTCCGTGAGCCGCACGACGGCGAAATGTGGATCTGCCGAAGAGACGAGACGATCAGGCTGCCCTACGCCGAGATCATCCGGCACACCGTGGACCGGATCCCCTACTTGACACCCGAGCTCGTCCTTCTCTTCAAGGCCAAGCACGTGCGCCCCAAGGACCAGGCCGACTTCGACGGCGTACTCCCGCTGCTGACCCGTACCCAGCGCAAGACGCTGTCCCGGCTGTTGACGCGAACACATCCAGGACACACCTGGCTGGCGGCCTTGTCGACCCCGTTCGCAGCGGGCCACGGCACTGGTAGCCCGACGTCCCCGTACTGATCTCGGAAGATGGGGATCTCGCTGCCGCCAAGGACACCCCCGGACCTCGACGCCTTCGGATCCGCCGAAGCGGTCATCACAGAGGACGCGCTGGTCACGGCGTCGTGGCATAGCGGACGCGCCCTACTGCCTCCCAGCGCTGACGCCTCCGGGTCCGCCGAAGAAGCCACCACAGAGGATGCGCTGGTCAGGGCGTCGCGAGTGGGATCGGTGTGGCGGTCGATGCTGGCGGCGTACCCGTCGCAGGTCGGGTCGTTCCTCGACCCGACCACCTTCCTCGACGTGGTCGTAGCCGGCGGTGAGAGCGTCACGCGATTCCTCGACATCTGGGGCCTCACGCTGAGCTCGGCGGCAGATCACCACCTAGCCGACACGGTGCACGGACTCAACGTCGCGGAACGGAGGCCGGCCGCACTGGCTACCTGGCTGCGCCGCGAGACGGTCCGCGACCGGCTGTATCGGACGTTCGAGCGTGACCACGCCACGCCCTGGGGTGACGACCTGGCCCGGGTCTACGACCTTGGCGATGCCGATCAGCGACGAGCTGTGACGATCCAGGCGCGCGAGTCGAAGTACACGCCACCGTCGGTCTGGTGGGCGTCGAGGGTGGCGCGCAGCCGCGTGCGGGCCTGCTCGGCGGCCGCTGCGTCGAGGGTGGCGAGCAGGTCTTTGAATTCCCACAGACGAAACACGGCATCGAAGGCGGCGGCGCTGTCCGGACCGTAGTACACGGGTACGTGCACGTCAGTGAAGTTGACATCCGCGAAGCCGGCCGCCACCAGGATGCCTTCCGTGACGGTCGGGTCGGCGAGGGAGAACGGGCCCGGACCGCGGGACTCGGCTGAGGCGGTGGTGAAGGTCCCGCGGATCGCGGTGGCCCACTCATTGCAATCGCGGTCTTGCCACACCAGCAGCACCAGGCGCGCGGCGGGACGCAGGGCGTGGCTGATATTGGTGAACGCGGCGACCGGGTCGGCGAAGAACATCGTTCCGAACCTGCTGATACAGAGGTCGAAATGCGTAGGTGGGAAGCGGTGAACCTGGGCGTCCGCCTGCTGAAAGGTGATGTTGGGCAATCCTTCGTCGTCAGTGAGCTGACGGGCTCGTTCGAGCATCGGCGCGGAGAGATCAACGCCTGTCGCGCTTCCGTTCACAGCGGCGCGGGCGGCCTCGCGTGTTGTCTGGCCGGTGCCACAGCCAATGTCGAGTACGCGGTCGTGAGAGCCGACGCGGGCAGCGGCGCGGAAGAGTTCGTTGTGCAGGCGCAATTCGGCGTCATAGTCGAACAGGTCGGACATCACCGTCACCGGATCCTCTCGATACCCCTTTTCGACCGGGCCGCCGAGCCTACGCCTTCGCTGCCACCGGCAAGGCCCGGTTTCCGGTCGAGCTGTTCCGCGATCGAGAAGCACGTCCGGCGTACCTGCTGCGGCGTGCGGCCCAGCCCGTAGGCAGCGTGCCGCATCGCCGCCCACTTCGGGCGGCGATCTCCGCCTGCCGGGTCACGGCCTCGTCGTCGGACGCGTCCGGCGGGATGTCGGCTCGGTAGGCATCGTCGGCGGCGAATCCGCAGCTCACCGGTGCCGAATGTAAGCCGCACATACGGGAAAGCCCGTCACCGGCTACTCCGGCAACGGGCTTCTGACCTGCACAAACTCAGGGTGGGCGATGCTGGTATCGAACCAGCGACCTCTTCGGTGTGAAACAGGACGCCGCACCTGCTCTGACCTGGGTAAACGTGGAGCCGCAGGCAGGGGTGGGTGCAGTTGAGGAACGTTCGATGCCGTTGGGCGCAGTTCAAGGCTGTTCAGGGCACCCCGTTGCTCCCCACCTGCTCCCCCAAACCGGGCTCGCGGTAGCCGGCGGCGGATGCGGATCCGGTGGGCGGCGCCCCGACGTCTTGGGCGCCGTCGGCGGCGGCATCGGCGGTCGGGCTGGTGTCGCGCTCGATCGCGGACGGATCTATGCCGGCTCGCGCACACCGCCGGCGTTGCCACCATCGTCTGGCATCGGTTCGGCCGGGGCTTCGGGCAGTTCGTCCGGCGCGCCAGGCAGAAGGACGCCCGCGTCGTCGGGCACCGGTTCACGCGGGTCGATGGGCGGATACTGTTCGGGGTCGAGATCCGGTCCAGTCATCAGGCGAGTATCCGTCGTCTTCCGGACTGCCGCTCGTCGGGCCCGCGAGCCGGGCGGCCTTCCCCTCGCCTTAAGCGACTGGCGGCACTGATCCGTCGGCTGCCTGTCACCTCGGGCGGTGCTCATCGGCGTCGGCCAGAGCCCACTCGCCCCGATGGCCACGGTGGCGCGGGCCGGGCTGTGCGGCTACCGGGGTGTTGATCGGATCATCACCACTTGTTGAATAGATCCTGACAAATTTCAACCAAGCTTGGCAGCATGGCTATCACTTACCGACGCCTCCTCGCCGCCACCCTCGTGGCCGGGCTGACACTGCTCGCGGCCTGGACACCGGCACGCGGCGCGGAGCCCGCTCCCCCGGCGCCCACCGCCACCGCACCCAACATCATCTTCGTGCTCGTTGATGACCTCGCGTGGAACCTCGTGCAATACCTCCCGCAGGTGCAGCGACTACAGAGCGAAGGAGTCACCTTCACCAACTACACGGTGACCGACTCGCTGTGCTGCCCGTCCCGCTCCTCGGTCCTCACCGGCCAGTTCCCACACGACACCGGCGTGTTCACCAATGGTGGAGCCGACGGTGGATTCGCGGTCTTCAAGGGCCGGGGTAACGAGAACAGAACCTTCGCGACCGCATTGCAGGGCAAGGGCTACCGAACCGGTTTCATGGGCAAGTACCTCAATGGCTACCTGCCGGCGGATACACAGGGTGGTTCGCTGCCGTACGTCCCACCTGGCTGGTCGGAGTGGTACGTGGCGGGCAACGGGTACTCCGAGTACAACTACGACCTCAACGAGAACCACACCGTCGTCCACTACGGCGACCAGCCGGCCGACTATCTGACCAACGTGCTGTCGCGCAAGGGCAAGGACTTCATCCAGCGCTCGGCGGCGACGAACACTCCCTTCCTGCTGGAGGTCTCGACCTTCGCCCCGCACAGCCCGTTCACCCCGGCCAACCAAGACCTCGACGACTTTCCCGGCCTCACCGCCCCGCGCACTGCGGCGTACGACCGACTGCCCACCAACCCGCCGTCCTGGCTGGCCGGCAACGGGCCGCTGAGTGCGCAGGAGAAGAGCACCCTGGACGCGAACTTTCGCAAGCGTGCCCAATCGGTGCAGGCGGTCGATCGACTGATCGGCAACCTGCGCGCCCAACTCACCACCAGCGGCATCGCCGACAACACCTACGTGGTGTTCAGCTCCGACAACGGCTTTCACATGGGCGAGTACCGGCTGACCGGGGGTAAGCAAACCGCCTTCGACACCGACGTGCGAGTCCCGCTCGTCGTCGCCGGGCCGGGCGTCGTCCAAGGATCGCAGCGTGCCGAGATCGTGCAGAACATCGACCTGGCACCAACCTTCCAACGCATAGGCGCCGCCGACGTCGGCACGCACGTCGACGGGCGCAACCTGCTCCCCCTTGCCCAGGGCGATCCGGGGCCGAACTGGCGTACCGGGGCGTTGATCGAGCACCACGGCCCCAACCAGGCATCCGACGACCCCGATGCCCAGGACCGGCGTAACGGCAGCCCAGTCACCTACGAGGCCCTACGGACAGCGACCTACACCTACGTCGAGTACTCGAACGGCGAACGGGAGTACTACAACCGGACCATCGACCCCCACCAGCTCAACAACATCGCCGCCGGGCTCTCGATAACGCGACTGGCGGCGCTGCACGATGCGCTTGCGGCGTACGTCGGCTGCCACAGCCACTCGGCGTGCTGGACGGCAGGTCACGTGCCTGCCTGACGGCGCACCAACCGACACCGGCCCTGACCTGCGGCTTCGCGCTGTTGCAGGCCAGGGCCGATCGCCGTCCTCGCCGGGCCGGGACGCATGTGGCGCACGGTCAACGTTCACGCCCTGGTCGCGGTCGGCGTCAACGCCGACGGGCAGCGGGAGGTATTGGGTCTGGACGTCGCTTCCGAGGAAGACGGAGCCGGGTGGCTTGCGTTCCTGCGGTCGCTGACCGCCCGCGGCCTGACTGGCGTTTAGCTCGTCATCTCCGATGCCCACCGCGGTCTCATCGCCGCGATCGGCGCCGCCCTACCCGGGCGGCGTGCAACGCTGCCGCACCCACTACCTGCGCAACCTGCTGACGAAAGTCCCCAAGTCGGCGCAGCCGTGGATCGCGACGCTGGTGCGCACGGTCTTCGACCAGCCCGACGCCGACGCTGTCCGGGCCCAATTCGAACCGCTCAGGCACGGTGACGGGTATGGGAGGCGAGATGCGCCGTGTCCGGGGCAGCTGAGTGCGCCCGGTCTGCCTTCCCGTCAATGACGCGCTGACTCCTTGCGCGAGGGGCTGACGGTTGTTGGTGGCGCCGGAGGTTGACCGGCACGGCAAGGATCATCAGTCGCGTTCGGTGAGGGCCAGGTCCGTGCGTCGCCCCGGACCGGGAGAGAGTTCTGGGGCATCACATCGCGTCCTCGGTCACCTGACCCGCTGCGCCGCGGCTGCCAACGACTGGAGCCAGACCCGGATGGACTCGGCCAGCAACCTGCGAGCCTGCTCGGGGTCGGCGTCCACGGGTGGGCCGGCCCAACTTTCCTCGGTAACGACGCGCGTTCCGTCGCCGTCGGGGAAAAACGTCCAGACGTGCCGACCCTCGATGCCGGCAGCCGGACCACCCCACACCGTACGGTGCTGGGGCTCGACAGCACGGATCGTCGAGTCGATGGAAAGCCCGCCGGTCTCCCAATGGAAGACCGCCCCGGTGGCGAACGTCCCGTCGAGCCGGGCGACCGAGACGTCGTCCCGCCAACTGGTCCAGCCATTGATGTCAGTGTGCAATCGCCATACCTCGGCGATCGCCGCGTCGATGCGGATTTCGTCTCGCACGATCACCGGCGCACTACGGTCGACGTCGAACTCGGTCATTCGCCATCCTCCATGTAGATCAGCAGTTCAGTCTTCTAGCATCGGCATCACCCGACCGTGGCTGGTTCACCGGCGCCCCGGCCTCGTGTGTGTGCAAGTACCCCTTGTCGTCAAGGTCAGAAACGGGCAACTACCTCAGGCACCGACGCGCCCAATCAGCGGCCGTGATCGAGTGCGCTGTCATCGGCGGCCCGCGCACTCGCGCGCGGGTCGCTTCATGATCGTCTGCATGGAGGGTGAACGGGTTCCGGAGCTACCGCCGGCACTATCGGCGGTAGAGATCCACAGGTGGTCCCGGTTCTCGCGAACATCTCGGCACAACGGCGCAGGCAACGTGGCGCCGAAAGTCGCGAACAGCTGGCGCCCGAACTCGCGAACGAAGCCAGACGGCCTTGCCGGAGAACGACATGTGGAGCTGGCGGGTCAGTTGCTTGTGGATGCCGTGTTTGTGGATGCACTGGTCGCGGCGACGCGGGGTGCGCCAGAGTTGCCTCGGCTGCGGAGGAGTGCGGTGGCGACGGCGAGTTGCCAGATGACGATGGTGTAGACGGAGCCGCGTTCGATCGCGCCCGAGGGCAGGCCGGCATCGAAGGTGAGGAAGAGAGCGGTTACGGAGGCCAGGCCGAATGCTCCGGCGACGATGCTGACGAGGCCGATCAGCCGCGTCTGGGGAGTCTTTCGCCAGTGGATGCCCAGGACGAGGGCAAGCACGTTCCCGCCGAGGATCGCCAGCGTTGCCCCGGTGAAGTGCAGGGGAAGCGTGCCGTTCTGCTGCGCCTGCAGGGAACCGTGGAAGGTTCCGACAAGGATGTAGCCGATCATGGTCACGATCCCCGTCACGGCGGTGAAGGTACGCAACCGCCCGCTGATCATCCGCGACAGCAGCACTGTGGCGATCCCGAAGAGCAGGCCCTGAACGATGAATCCGGAGTTCATGACGACGTGCAGCGGCGAGTCGAGTTCGCGGCCTTGGAACACCCCGGCCGTTGCGGATCCGAGGTCGCTGATCCAGTTGTCGGCGTAGCTGTAGCTAGGCGATTTCCACGCCGCGGCCGTGATCGCTTCGGCGGCGAGATAGATCACCGGGCCCAGCAGGAAGGCGGCAGCGGCGAGGGGCCGGAGCTTGTTCATGATGTTTCCATTTCCGTCTAGGTGACTGATTGGGGTCAGTCGTATTTGGAGGGAGAGGTGTGTTCGGAGGCTGAGTGACAGCGGTTTTAAGGTGACACACTCGCCCGTAGGCGATGAAGCGCTGCACGGCTTCGGGACCGGCGCCGGACGTCAACCCAACGAGCTGCGTGGTCTTGGCGAGGCCCGCGACGGACCGCATCGCGGCTCTCCGGGATGATGACCCTCCTGCCAAATGAGCCGCGATCATCGTGGCCCCAGTCGTCGTTCGAACCAGAGGTGGGCCAGGACTATCAGGGCCAGGTAGACCACGAGCATTCGGCCGCTGACGGCGGTGGCGAGCAGGCCGAGCAGGAGCGGGGCCGCGATACCCGTGATGACCCGTGAGACCGTCCTCTGCAGGTCGGAACTGTGGCTGACGACGCTGGTGAGCACGCCGAGGGTGAAGTAGGCCGCGACCGCGCCGCACAGCAGCCAGCGGCCTTGCTCGGGCAGCGGGTCGGCGCCGTGCCTGACCACCATCGAGAGCGGCACGGCGACGGTGGCGACGACGCCCGTGACCAGGCAGTGCAGGCCGAGGGCGGCGCGGGTGGGGATCCGGCCGGCGCGCAGGTGCGGCAGGCCGGCGTATCCGAAGACCACGGACAGGCCGAACATGCCGGCCAGCAGAACAAAGGACGCCATGGCGGTGGCCAGCAGGCCGATGCTGTACCGCGCCTCGCTGGCGGCGGTCACGACCTGCACCACCGACTCGCCCAGCACGATGATCACGAAGAGTCCCAGCCGCTCGGAGAGGTGGGCCGGCTCGACCGACACCCCGTGCACGACCGGTCCCGTGCTGTCGGGGCGGACTCCTGATCGTGGCCGACGCCGAGTATGTTCCTGCGCGGTGAGGTACGACTGGACCCGCTGGAGAACCCTGCTGGCGGAGAGGACCAGGATCAGCAGCAGGTCGAGGCCGACTCCTACTGCCCAGAGCGCGAGCTTCCAGTGCCCGTGGACCCAGAGCGACGCGAACCAGGGCAGCAGTCCTACCGAGTACTGCACCACCGGGAAGTCCAGCAATACTGCGCCGCGTTGCCATGACTTGGACCCGTAGACGCGGGTGGCGATGTATGCGATCGCGAAGACGTTGAGCGGAAAAACGTCGCTGCCGTGCTCGAGCACGGTGTGCGCCACGCCTGGCACGGACGCGGCCATCACCCCGAGGCCGAACATGCCAACCATCAGCCGTAGCACGCGGGTCTGGCCGGCGGCGACGTTGCTGTACAGCATGAACGTCGTCCAGGACAGCCACAGCGCCAGGAACAGCAGTGCATAGAGACCGAGCGCCGTGGCGTCCAGTTCGGATCCGAGCACGTGTGCCAGGGCGGCCACGCCGGCCACCGCCACGAGGTCGAAGAACAGCTCGGCCCAGCTCGCGTGCCGCTCGATCCTGGTGTCCTGGGGCTCTTCGTCGATGTTCACCACCAGTGGCCGCCGGGTGGTCGTGTCCGGGTGATCGTGGGTGCACGCGTGATGCTGATGCCGGTCCTCCGCGATGATGTGGTCGGGTTCGTCGACGATCCGTCAGCGGGCGACGGTGCTGCTGCTGGTGACGGCGTGCAGGCCGCGGTCGAGAAAGTCGATCATCCAGGTGAAGCTGTCGTCGACGGATGCGTCGATCTGGAACCCGCCGGCTGCTTCCAGGGTCGAGAACCCGTGCAGGGCGCTGCGGAGCATCCGCAGGGCGTGAATCTCCTGGCTGGAGTCCAGGTGGTAGCCGCGCAGCATGGCCGCCCAGGAGGCGACGACCCGTTCGACGGCGGGGATGATCGGGTCGTCGGGCCCGGTCGGGCGGGAAGCAGCATCGCCGGCCGCGTACTGGCCGGGGTGTTCCCGCACGTAGGTCCGCATCGCCTGGGCGCCGGCGGCGAGGGCGTCGCTGCCGGCGCGACCCTGGATGGCGTCGCGAATGGCGTCAGCGAACTCGGCCATGGCCCGGACAGCGATGCGGTGGGCCAGATCGGCCTGGCTGGTGACGTGTTTGTAGAGCGCGGGGGTCTTGACTCCGAGCCGTTCGGCGACCAGGCCCATGCTGAGCTTCTCGAAGCCGATCTCGTCGATCAGGGCGGCGCCGGCCTCGGTGACCGACAGCGCGGTGAGCCGGGCCCTAGGCATTCGCCAGCGTCTTGTTCAGGAAAGGCCGGGCCAGCGCGAGGACCTGATCCGGTGTCTGCACGTGCGGGTAGTGACCGGCACCCTCGATGACGGCCAGCTCACCGAGACCCCCGGGCAGATCAGCGATGATCTTCTCGCCCTCGGCGCGGGGGTCGGCCCAGTCGGGGTCGAGGCTGCCCTCGATGACCAGGACCGGGCAGGTGACATTGGCCAGCTGCGCGCCGGCGTCGGTCGGGCTGGTCTTGCACATGGCCTGCAGGACCTTCATCCGGCCGGGCTCGTTCAGCTTCACCTCGATACGCGTCAGTTCGGCGTCCCAGTCGGTGGGCTTGACCGGATACGCCGCGTCGAGGTACTTCTTCCAGCTCGCCAGACTTCCCCGGACCATGACCTGCGCCATCTGGCTGTAACCGCGCCGGAAGCGCTTCACCCGCATCAGCCCGCCAAGGTCGAAGGGTTGTACGCGGGTGAATGGCGCCAGCTCGATGACGCCATTGATCAGATCGGGCGCGGTGGCTGCCGCGATGGTCGCCGCGCCGCCGCTGATCGACTGGCCGATGATCACGGCGGGGCCGCCGAGGTGGCGCACGACGGCGACGAGGTCGCCCGCGATGTCGGTGCGGCTGTAGCCGTTCCAGTCGAGGCTGGAGTCGCCGCAGCCGCGGATGTCGACGTTGGCGACCCGGTACCCGGCGGCGGCCAGGGCCGGAGCGAGGAAGCGGTAGGAGTGCCGGCTGTCGCCGATACCGTGCGCCAGGACGACGAGAGAGCCCCGCCCGGACACCTCGTAGGCGAGGGTGTTATCGGCGATGCTCAGGTACTCGGTCATGGCGACCTCCATAGGACTGGTTAACGGCGTTATCCGTTAGTTAGCGGCGTTAACTGCGCGCGTCAAGCGATCTTCCTCGACGGTCCCTCCCCGCAGCTTGGCGCTCGACCCGTCATCAACCACGCCGGTGTGTGGACGTTCACATGAGCGCGACATGGCGTCGTGCCCGACCGCCACCATGGACCCGCCGCCAGCTACACGGCCGCGCCGACGCACGCCCGAGCGAGCAGACGAAACCGTTCACCGGCAACGAACTGCTCACCGCCGACCGGTACGGCACTGAAAGCGAGCCGGGCCGGAGCCAGCCTCAGCGTCCTCGATCCGCCTGCTCACAAACCGGTTCGTCTCAACTCGGCGGACAAACTTCGATGGCAGAAACCCTCACGGGGACAAAGTCCGCTGGTACGAGGACATACCTCAATGGCAAGGACAGGTGATGTAGAGACATCCTGCGCTTATCCAGGGGGACAACAACGACGTGGCCAAGCCAGTCAAGGATGGCGAGCGCGAGGTCCAGTCCCGGAGGAACGGCGGCCAACACTCGCAGCGATCGTCGACTTGCCACAGAGGTTGAAAGGCCAGGGGTCGCGCTATCTCGGTGGTTCGGGTTCGAGGGTCATGCCGGTGCTGGCGAAGAAGCCGGCGAGGAGATCGGTCTGTTGCTGACACGCGCGTAGCCGACGTTTGACCAGTTCAGCGAGGTGGTCGACACCGCGGGCGGCGGTGTTGGTCAGGCCGCGTTTCATCCAGCGCCAGACGCCTTCGGTGGGGTCGAGGTCTGGTGCGTAGGCGGGTAGCCGGATCACGGTCAGCCACGGCCGGGCGGCGGTCGATACAGACTCCTCGAACATGGTCGCGGCCTGGATCCGGACCTTCTCACGCCGGACCCGGGCTGCCGCATTCATGCCACCACCAGCCGGATACCTCATACCTCCGGCCTACCGAACCCATCGACCCAGATCAGGCCGACACGCCGACGGACATCAGCCTTTCAACCTCTGTAGCCAGCAGTCCCCACTAGGGGCTGCAAATCAGGTCACGCAGCCGGGCGGGGTCCATGCCGGTCCGAACCCAGAGCCAGCCGCGCTGCTCCCAATCTGCTCCCAATGTAAGCCACACATACGGCGAAGCCCGTTACCAACGACTCCGGTAACGGGCTTCTGACCTGCACAAACTAAGGGTGGGCGATGCTGGTATCGAACCAGCGACCTCTTCGGTGTGAAACAGGACGCCGCGCTCATTCTGATCTGAGAGGCCACGGGTGGGGGCAGGTGCAGTTGAGCGCCGTTGTGCGCTATCGGATGCGTCAACGCCGTTCAGGACACCCGGCTGCTCCCACCCTGCTCCCCCGATCCCGGGCCCGTGGCCCTGGCGTCGCCCAGGCGCCTTGGGGCTCCGCTTCGGCACGTCTCCAGCGAGCAGTGCGAGGCCGACGACTCTGCGATCCAGCGTGACCGACCTGACCCCGGACGTCGGGCCCTAGGCCACTCCCCGGACCCGCCACCAACCACCCTAAACCCCTGGTTCGAGCGGCGCGTTGACATAAAGGGGGGCCAGGACAGTGCGCAGCTCATTCTGTGAACTCGCCTTGCGCGACGTCGTTTGCTGGTTGGGGAAGTCGGCGCGGCGGAGCCTATAGACCCGCTGCCGAGCCAACTTTCTCGCAAGCGACCCGAGAACGCCTGAGCCGGATCCCGCTGGGCCGCTGATCCTCACGACCGCGCCGGGCCCGGCCGGTCCGACGATTCGCCGGTTGTCAGTGCGGCGACCAGGGCGGGCAAGCGGCCGAACGCGCGGGCACCGGCCACGTGGTCGACGTAGTCGCGGGACTCGACGATCTCGCCGTCGCGGACCCGCACCACAAAGATGCACGGCATCGTGAAGGTGCGGCCGTCGATCACGCCGGCGTACCGGAACTCGAAGATCACGACCTCGGGATCGGCCGTCGTGTACACGTGGTCGTCGACGATGTCATAGCGCAGGACCCCAGTGGGGCGGCCAGGGCCGGCGGAAAAGTGTTCGCGCAACGCAGCCCGGCTGCACAGCGGGGTGTCGCCGAGGGGGTTCAGCGGGTGCCGCACGTCGGTGCGCTCGGCGTAGCAGGCGGCCAGTTCGTCGAACTGGGCCGCCTCCTCGGCCGCGGTGAGGCCGCCGCGCATGAGGCGACAGACCCCGACGGCCACGGTGCGGACGGTTTCTTCGGGTGTGCGCATGGTCTCTCCCTCTCAGCGAAGTCTGGACTCCGTTTACGATAGCAAAGTCGAGACTTCGGTTAGAGTGCTCCCATGCGCCAGGATGCACGGGAGAACCGCGAGCGCATCCTCGCCGCCGCCGACCACGTCTTCGGCACGCGTGGCGAAACCGGCTCGACCGAAGAGGTAGCGCGGCTAGCCGGCGTCGGCATCGCCACCGTGTTCCGGCACTTCCCGACGAAGGAGGCACTGGTCGAGGCCGCGCTGGTGCGGCACTTCATCGGCCTGCTCGGCCGCGCCCGGGCCGCGGCCACCGCACCCGACCCGTCTGCGGCACTGTCCACGCTGATCCACGAGATGATCGAGAGAGGCGCCAGCAAGCTCACGCTGGCCTCGATGCTGGGCGACCATGCGCCGCCGGCCATCGTCGCGGTGTCGACCGAGCTCAAGTCGGCGGTCGACACGGCGCTGCGCCGCGCCCAGGCCGCCGGCAGCGTCCGGCCGGATGTCGGTGTCGAGGAGCTCTACCTGCTAATCCGCGGCCTGGCCCAGACCACCGCGGCGACGCCAGTTCCGGCAGCCGTGCTCGATCGCGCCGTCGAGGTTATCCTGGCCGGCTTCGCCACCCGGTGATCTTCGGCGGACGGGGGCCGCCGCCTGGGCCGCGATGCGCAGAGACAGATATCAATGGGCTCCTTCCAGCGCTGATCCGTTCCAACGGCCGGCGCGAACCGGCGAGGCGGTCAGATCCATCGGGCCTGCAGCTTGACCACTTCGGTGCTCTCTGGGAGGTCACGCCGGACCGCTCGCCCACATCACCACAGGTCAAAGCCCTCGGCCCCGTCCAGCGTCGGTGAGCACTCCGGGCGCGATGACCACTTCGCCAACCGGCACCCAATCTGCTCCCGCTCGCGAGGCACGGCCATCTAGCAGCTCCTTACCGCCGCGGCCTGTGCACACACCCTTACGAGGGGACATAGAGCACTGTCGACTGCTGCGCGAAACTGCGGAGCACTGTGCGGGAAACAGGACGCCTCACCTGCTCTGACCTGTGCGAACTGCAGATGGGGGACGTTGGACGCCGTTGGGTGCAGTTCTAAGGACTTTCAGTGCACCCTGTTGCTCCCAGCCTGCTCCCCCGGTCATGGGTCCGCACCGGACCACCTTCGGATCGTTGACTATCCATCAACACCCGCATGAAGGCCTCTGGGCTTGAGGAACGAGCCCTCAACCCGCGTCGACGATTTCCACCGCAGGTGCGAAGTGTCGGATCGACGCCTCAATGCTCGGGCGGTTCAGCCGCCAGAAAGTCGCCGGCCGGCTGTCGGCGAGTACGGCCGGCGGTACGTGCGGGACGAGCGCCTGGTTCATCCGCCACAGGCCGCGCGAGCGCGCCGAACCCGGCAGAGGCGGTAAGCCGGGGCGCCGCCGCAGGCCGACGTACGGGACTGTGGTCGGGCCGGCCTGTTGCGTCCACAGCACGACAGCCTCAATGTCGGACCACGGCACCATCGCGGTGTGTGAGGACGGCCAGGGCGGCGTTTGTCCCAGAGTGACCCCGGCCGCGTCGACGCGCAGCGCCACGCGGCAGCTCAGCACGCTGAAGAGCCGCAGCAGCAGGAACACGCCGCCAAAGACGATGGCACCCAAGCCAGGGAGCGGTTCGTCGCGGAGAAGCGCAATGCCGACGGCGACGAAGACCGCGCTGCTAGGCATCAGGAGCAGATCGCGGCGGGTGAAGCCGAACCGCTCCTCGTACACCTCGCCCGGCTCCATCAGGCCACCCTCGGCGGCCTTGCCGCCAGACAACGGCGCCGTGGGTCGCTGAGTAACGGTGACGTAGGCGAAGGCTCCCAGCCAGCCGGCCACCGCGAAGCTGACCGCACCGTCCCATGGGGACGGCAGCCCCGCCAGGACCAGCCGGTACAGCAACAGGTAAGCAACGATCGTCACCGTCAGACCGACGCCAAGCGCCCACCAGCGATGCCGCGGACGGACCACCACCTGCCACCACAACAACACCAGCGGGCCGCCCGGAGCCAGCACCGCCGGACGCAACCACAGTCCCGGGTCACTGCCCCTCGCCGCACCGACCACGACGACAACGCCAAGCATGAGGAGCATCGCGAGGGGTGGCCCCAAAATCGCCCAGCGAAGGCGCAGGGAACTCGCATCGTCCGGCACACGGGAACAGTACGGGAGACCGTCCACCACGCCCGCCACTCACCAGCGCGCGTCTTCACCAGCCAACCCTGCCACCACCGTTGTCAACGCCTAATGCCGCCAAGATCAGGTGCTCTCTCATTGGCACGTCCGGACGGCACCCGGGCCAGCTCGGTGAGACGCTGGGTGGCACGCGGAGCGGCAGATGCGGTCACGGCCCCATCGATGGGACGCTTGGTCGGTGAAGGACGAACCGTGTGCCAGTCCGGACCCGGGCGCGCGGCCCGCGTAGGGTCCATATCGATTGGCGTCCGACGATGGACCCGTCACCGAGCCCAGGGTGCTCCTTCCGTCAGCCCACGATCCGAACATCAGCCCGGCCGTACCGCGGAGGAGAATCGGATGGGAGAAATCGGTCAAGTCGTCGTCATCGGCACCGGACTGATGGGGACCTCGGTGGCGCTGGCCCTGCGCAGAGCCGGGATCGGGGTGTGGCTGCGGGACCGCGATCCGGCCGCCCTGGAGCAGGCCGTCCGGCTCGGCGCCGGTCTGGCGTCCGACCCGGGCGCGCCGGTGGACCTCGCCGTCCTCGCCGTGCCGCCGGCGGCCGTCGCGGCGACGCTCCACGACTCCCAGCGAGACCGGATCGCCGGGTTCTACACCGATGTCGCGAGCGTCAAGTCATCGGTGTTCGCCGCGGCCGCAGCACGCGGCTGTGACCTGGCGACGTATGTTCCGGGCCACCCGATGGCCGGTGGGGAGAAGACCGGGCCCGGAGCGGCGCGCGCGGATCTGTTCGACGGTCGCGCCTGGGCCATCTGCCCCACCGCCGCGGTCCGTCCACGGGCCGTCGCGGTGGTGCGCTGGGCCGCCGAGCTCACCGGGGCGGTGCCGTACGAGATCGGCGCCGAGGAGCACGACCGGGCCGCCGCCCTGGTGTCACACCTGCCGCACCTGGTCTCCAGTGCCCTCGCGGCACAGCTCACCGCGGCCGACCCGGCGGCGCTGCGGTTGACCGGCGCCGGCGTGCGCGACGTAACCCGGGTCGCGGCCGGTGACGTCCCGCTCTGGGTGGACATCCTCCGCCAGAACGCCGACCGGGTGGCGGAGCGGATCGAGGCCGTCATCGAGGACCTGCAATCGGCGGCGACCGAGCTGCGGGCGCACGCCGCCGATCCCGTCGAGGCACCGGCCGACCGCGTGGCGGCCTTGGCAGCGTTGTTGCGCCGAGGCAACGACGGGCGCCGGCGCCTGGTGGCCGGGCAGGTCGCCTGACCGGATGTCCGTGACCGTGGTGATCCAGCGGACGGACCGGGCGCCGCGCGAGGCGGCACGGGCGCTGCTGCTGCGTACCGTGTCGGACCGCACCGGCCGCCCGATCCGCACCATCGAGGTCGCCCACGAGCCGGGTGGGCGGCCGTACCTGACCGGCATCGACCTGCACGTGAGCGTCAGTCACACCCGCGGCGCGGTGGCGGTCGCCCTCAGCACCCGGGCGGCGGTCGGTGTCGACGTCGAGCCGATCCGCCCGCTGCCCGTCGTCGCCCTGGCCCGCCGATGGCTGCCGCCCGTCGAGGCCGAATGGTTGACGGCTCAGCCGGAGGACCGCCGGGTGGCCGCCTTCTTGCGGCTCTGGACCGTCAAGGAGGCGATCGGCAAGGCGCACGGGCGAGGGCTCGGCGGTGGATCGCTGCTGCGCCGGCCCGTACCGCTGCCGGAGGGCGACGCGGTTCTCCGCCCCGTGCCGGACCTCCCCGGGACCATGGTGGCTACGCCGGGCGCCGGCGACGGCCTCGTCCTTGCGGTCGCCTGCCACGGCGGCGACCAGGCGCCGGCCGAGGTCGCCGTCCGGCACCAGGCGGCGTACGAATCCTCAGCGTAGGGTCACCTCGGCGTCGGCCAGCACCGGTGCGTCCTCGCGTTGCGCGGCGGTGGCGGTGAGGCGGATGCCGGCCGGCTCCGCCCACAGGCGTACCCGGAGGGTCTCGCCCGGATAGAACACGCCGGCGAACCGCGTCGTGTAACCGGCCATCCGCGTCACCTCCCCGTCGAGCAGCGTGTCGGCGGCCGCTTTGAGAGCGATGCCGTAAGAGCACAGTCCATGCAGGACCGGTCGGCTGAATCCGGCGGCGACCGCGGCCGCCGGGTCGGCGTGCAGAGGATTCAGGTCGCCGCACAACCGGTAGAGCAGAGCCTGGCTCGTTCTGGTCGGGCACTCCACCACCAGGTCCGGCTCTCGGCCCGGCGGGGGCACCCGGCGGAACGGGCGGCGGACGGCGCCGGGCGCCCGCTCGCCACGCACGATCAGCTCCGACTCGGTGCTCCACAGGGGGCCCGCATCGTCGTCGACGTCCGAGCTCAGTGCGAGAACCGTCGTCCGTCCGGCGTCCCAGACGCCGGTCACCCGGGTGCGCCGGCGTGCCGAACCGGACCGGGGCAGCGGTCGATGCACCACCAGCCGCTGCGCGCCGTGCAGCACCGCCCCCTGATCGACGTCGATGCCCGGCAGGGACAACCTGCCCGCCTCGAACGGGCTGCCGACCACCGCGGTGCCGAAGCTCGGCAACACCTGCAAGCGGTCCTCGAGCACATAGCGCAGCTCGCTCTCGTCGGCGGCCTGCTCGCCGGCGCCGATGGCCAGGTGGTAGAGCTGCACGTCGCGAGCGCTCCAGGTGAGCGTGGCGTCGCGCGCGTCGCCGGACAGGGCCAGGTCCTTTTCGATCGTCATCGCGACCTCTCGTTCGTTCTTACCGCCGGCGCGGCCGGCGTCCTCACTGTCGGCGCGGCCGGAGGAACAGCGCCGAGAGCGCGGCCACCGATCCGCAGATGGCGCAGGCGAGGAAGACGCTCAGAAGGCCGCCCGTCGTCATCCCGTGTCCCGCGGCGAGGATGGCCCCCAGCCCGGCGATGCCGACGGCGCCGCCGACCTGCCGGGCGGCCATCAGCAGACCGGAACCGGCAGCGAAGCGGTGCGGTGGCAGCGAGACCGAGGCGACGACCGACAACCCCGTCAACGTGGCGCCGATGCCGACACCGCCGACGAGGCCGGCGGGCAACCACACCGCCAGGAAGGCCGGTGAGTCGCCGAGCAGCAGGTACATGCCGGCCACCGAGGCGGCGAAGACCAGCGCGCCGAGAACGGTGGCGATCCACTGCCGGCCGCTCGGCACCAGCCGGCCGACGGCCAGCGCCGCCACCGCAGCGGTGAACGCTCCCGGAGTCACCGCCAGACCGGCCTTGATCTCCGAGTACTGCCAGACCACCGTGAGATACAGGATCGCACTCAGCAGGTACGCGTACATGGCGGCGCCGAAGAAGAAGGCCGTCACGTTGGTCGCCGTGAACGTGCGATTGCGCCAGAGGGTGACGTCGATCGCCGGCGCGGGATGACGTCGCGCCCGGGCCAGGCTGACGACGGTGAGCGGCAGGCCGATCCCGATGAGCCCCAGGACGCTGACGCTTCGCCATCCCCAGTCGCTTCCCTGGGTCACGCCCAGCGCCACACACCCGACTCCGCAGGTGATGCCGAGCACGCCGATCGGATCGGGCAACGACTCGCCGGACCGCACGTCGCGGGGCAGACCGAGCAACGCGCCCAGGAGGATCAACAGGCCGAGGGGCAGGTTGATGAGGAAGACGCTCCGCCACCCCCAGGCGTCGACCAGGAGACCGCCGAGGGTGGGGCCCACCGCCGCGGCCACGCTGCCGGCGGCCCCCACCAGACCGATGGAAGTCATCCGCTGTGCGGGCGGAACGAGCGCGAGCACCAGGCTCAGCGCGGCCGGCATCATCCCCGCCGCGGCCGCACCCTGCAGGGCCCGGGCCCCGATGAGCGTCGGGAGGTTGGCGGCGGCGGCGCAGAGCGCCGACGCGACGGCGAACAAGCCCACCGAGCCCAGGAACAGCAACCGCCGCCCGACCACGTCGGCGACCCGCCCGGCCGGGGCGAGCAGGGCGGCGAACGGCACGGCGTAGGCGGTCACCACCCAGGTCAGCAGTGCCACCGAGGCATTGGTGAAGCTGCGGTGCAGGTCGGGGAAGGCGATGTTGACCACGGTCGTGTCGAGCACGGCGAGGAAGGTCGCCGCGGACGACAGCAGCAACACCAGGCCGACGCGGGGGGCGGCGCCGGTGTCTCCCGATGCGGACGTGCCGGCGGCGAGCGCCGAGGCGGGTTCGGGCCGGTTCATGACGGCTACGGACCGCGATGTCCGGGTGTGCCGTGGAGCCGACCGGCCAGCCAGTCGACCGCCTGCCGCACTGCCCGGGCGCCGGCGTCGACGACACCGCCCATGGCGAAGAAGCCGTGCACCATGCCGGGGTAACGGGTCAGCTCGACCGGGACGCCACTGTCGCGCAGCCGGTCCGCGTACTGCTCGCCCTGGTCCCGAAGGGGGTCGTACTCGGCGGTGATGACCAGGGCGGCCGGCAGGCCGGACAGGTCCTGGGCGCGCAGCGGCGAGACGAGCGGGTCGTTGCCGTCGGCCGGATCGGCGAGGTAGTGGGCCCAGTACCAGTCCACGGATCGCCGGTTGAAGAACGCATCGTCGTCGTTCTGCCGCATCGACGCTGTGTCCGACCGGTAGTCGGTGTTCGGATAGACCAGCAACTGGGCGGCGATGGACGGGCCGCCGTCGTCGCGCGCGAGGAGGGTGACCGCGGCGGCCAGGTTGCCGCCCGCGCTGTCGCCGCCGACCGCGATCCTGCCCGCGTCGGCCTCCAGTTCGGCGGCGTGGGCGGCGATCCACCGGACTGCCGCGTGGCAGTCGTGGACCGCGGCCGGGTATCGGTGCTCCGGGGCCAGCCGGTAGCCGACGGACACAGTGACACAGCCCACACCGTTGGTGAGCGCACGGCAGATCGCGTCCGAGGTGTCCAGGTTTCCCAGGGTCCAGCCGCCGCCGTAGAAGTACGCGAGCACGGGGAAGGGGCCTGCTCCGGACGGTCGGTAGATCCGGATCGTAAGCGGGCCGCCGGGGCCGGGGATCTCGCGGTCGAGGACCCTCGCCACCGGTTCCGGCGTGCCGGCGCCGGCGCGGATGTCGGCCAGGTCGGCGAGCCGCGCCTCCGGCAGGCTCATCTCGTAGAGCGGTGGGCGCCGATCGGTGCGGCGTTGTCGCCGCAGCGCCTCCACCTGCGGGTCCATTGGCATCAAGCACTCCCGGGATCGGAACATTCGGCTGGCCGATTTGCATTTCATTGGGGGTGGGCTCGCATGCTACACGGGTGCCCCGCTCCCCGAAGGCCCGCTTTTTATCGCGATCTTTTCTAGTTGTTATCGGAATCTTTCCTAGCTGATCGATCGCGCGTCCAGAACCTGAACAATGTGTATCCACAGTTGACTCCCGCAGACGGCCGCTGCTACGGTCGATTCAGATCGACCTATGTGATCTTGTGCGGTCGAATGTGGGTGCACTGCTCGACGCTTGGGTGCGCCGCTCGACGCTGCTGCGGTCGAGTGCGAGGCAGCAAAGCCCGTTGGATATATGCAGTTCAGCACATTACGGGGACTATATGAATGCAGTTTCACTCTTAGCCGACGGGCCGGTCCCGCCGGACGGCCCGTGGGTGGACGATTTCCTGCTGGCCGGACCCGACGACGAGTGCTGCCTGGTCCTCGACCAGCCGATCACCCGGGCAACCCTGCGCAACCTGGTGACGGAACGCCAGACCCACCTGCACGCCGCCGGGCTTCGCGCCGGCGGGACGGTGGCGCTCTGCCTGCCACCTTCGCTGGCGGGTATCACCACGATGCTTGCCGCCTGGCGAGCCGGCGCCCAGGTCACGCTCCTCGATCACCGCCTGGCCGCTGCCGAGATCTCCCAGGCGCTGTCCCGGCTCACCCCACAGTTCCTCGTGCGGCCGACGACGCCGGTGGCCGGGGTGTTCCGCGGTTTCTACGAGGTGGAGTCCGACGTCGTCGCGCAACTCGGCGGGCTGCCGGCTGCCACGCCGCACGCGCTCTACCAGCTCAGCTCCGGCTCGACCGGGCCGTCGAAGATCATCGGGCGGACGGCGGCGAGCCTCGTCGCCGAGGTGCGGCGATATGCGCGGCTCGACGACTTCCCGCGCCCCGGGGAACGGGTCGTGCTGCTCGGTTCCATCGTCCATGTCCTGGGCCTGGTCGGTGGGCTGCTGTACGCGCTCGCCGCCCGGGTCCGTCTGGTGATCCCGGCGCGGGTCAAGGCCGATGCCATGCTGGCCGCGATCACCGCCGAGGACCTGCCGACCACGGTGATCGGCGTCCCGTTCCACGCCGAGATGCTGGCCAGCGTCCAGAACCCCGGCGCGACGGCCCGGTTCCACCGGATGATCACCGCTGGTGAGCTGGTCCGCGGCGGCTTGCGGGATGCGTTCCGGGAGCGCTACCCGGCAACGCTTCTCGGCAATATGTACGGGATGACGGAGGTCGGGGTGATCGCCACCGATCTGTCCGGACGGCATGCCCCCGCCGTTCAGCCGGCGCCCGGCATGGAGGTGAGTGTCGCGGCGGGCCAGGTGCTGGTGCGCACCGAGACGTCGCCGTACGTCGGCCCGGTCGACCCGTCCCGGTGGGTGGACGGCTGGCTGCGCACTCGGGACGCCGGCACGTTCGACGCGGCGACCGGCCTGCTCACCATCAACGGCCGGCTGGACTCGCAGGTCTCCATCGGTGGCCTGAAGGTCGACCTGGCCGAGGTGGAGGCCGTGCTGGCCGGCCTGCCCGGGGTCACCAGCGCGATCGTGCTGTACGACAAGGTCATCATGGCCTACGTGACCGCCGTCGGCGGCCGGACGGCCGAGGAGATCCAGGCGGACCTCGACGAGCGTCTGGCCGCTTACAAGCGGCCCCGTTCGCTGCATGTTCTGGGCGATCTTCCCCGCACCGCCACCGGCAAGATCGTCCGGGATCCAGCCGCACTGCGCAACGTGGCACGGGACGCCGCTGTCCGCTGACGGGCTTGGGCAGCGCACGCTCCGAGGTAGCCGAAAGTTCACCGAAATGGCACGCCGAATCAAGCGGTCGCGCCATGCCAACCGAAGGGAATTCGTATGTCTGCCGACGTATTCGCGTTTCTTGTCGACGCGCTCAAGAACATGAACTATGACATCTCCTCGGTGACTCGGGAAACGGCGTTGGGCGCCAACGGTCTGGGATTGGAGTCCCTGGCGGTCGCCGAGATCTCCATTCAGGTGGAGGACGCCTACGGCGTGCGGTTCGACGAGGACGAGGCCGAGCGGCTGGCCATGATGACCGTGGGTGACCTGGCCGATGAAATCACCGCGCGCATGGAGCAGAAATGACCGCTGCCGCGTCTCTGGACCGGCAAGGCGTCATTGAGATCCTCGCCGAATATCACCAGCGCCCGGCCGACGAGGAGGACGCCGACGCCATCGACTCGCTCGAGTTGGCCTGGCTGATCCATCAGGTCGAGCAACGGTACGGGGTCGAGCTCGATCTGCCCGACGAAACGTTGCTCCAAATGTCCACTGTGGACCGAGCTGCCCGTCTGCTCCGACAGTCGCTGGACGGACAATCGAGATGACCTCAGGGAAGGCGGAAGTGGTCGCGCCGCCCCGGTGCCGTCCGGTATCGATCACCGGCCTGGACGTCATGACCGCCTGCGGACGGGGCGTCCAGCCGCTGGCGTCGGCTGCCTTCGCCGGGGAGCCGGCGTTCTCGTCGGTGAGCCGGTTCGCCACGGACGGCCGCCGCGCCGGGCACGCCGCCGAGCGGAAGGACGCCGGCTCCCTCTTCGACGAGCTGGCCAGGGTGACGCAGAACGCGTGTGAGGCCGCCGGGCTGACGGCCGGCGCACGCGCGGAGGTCCCGTTGTTGCTGGCGATGAGCACCGATCCGGCGGTCGCCTGGCCGCCGGGGACGGCCCGGGCGGACCATGGCGCCGGGGCGACCGCCGCCGAGCTGGCGCGCCGCTGCGGGCTGGCCGAGGCGACACGTGCGTACACCACCGCCTGCGTCGCGGCGAGTACGGCGGTGATCGACGCCGCCGTCATGATCGGCACGGGACGCGCCGAGCGGGTGCTTGTCGCGGCGGGGTATCTCGTCGACCCGAACCGCTTCGCGCTCTTCGACGCGGGCCGGGCCCTCGCGCTGGACGGCCGGCAGCGGCCGTTCGACGCCGGGCGCGGCGGGATGCTCCTCGGCGACGCGGCGGTGGCCGTCCTGCTCGAGTCGGAGGCGGCCGCCGCCCGGCGCGGCGCCCAGGTGCTGGCCCGGCTCACCGGCTGGGGCAGGTCCGGCGACGCGTACCACGTGACCCAGCCCCGCCCCGACGGCGCCGGACAGGCCCGGGCCATCACCACGGCGCTGCGGCGGGCCGGCCGGACCCCGGCGGACCTCGGCTACGTCAACGCCCACGGCACCGGTACGCCGGCCAGCGACCGTGCCGAGAGCGTCGGTCTGCGCCGGGCGCTGGGTGTCCACGCGGACGTGGTGCCGGTCAGCTCCTCCAAGTCCGTCCACGGCCACACGCTGGAAGCCAGTGCCCTGGTCGAGCTGGTCGTGACGACCGAGACGATCCGGCAGGGCAGGCTGCCCGTCAACGCCGGCCTGCTGACGCCGGCGGACGGGTGCCCGGGCGGTCTGGTGGACCGGCCCCGCTCCCGCGAGGTCACCTCGGCGTTGACCGTCAACTTCGCCTTCGGTGGCGCGAACACCGCACTCCTTGTCGAGGCGGCATGAGCCGGCAGACCTGGACCGCGGCGCACGCGGCTCGCGACATCCCGGCCATGACAACGCTGGCGGTGCTCGCCGCCGGGCACTGGCCGGCCGAGCGGGATCACGGGTCGCCCACCCCGCCGCCCGGCTTCATCGGATCCTCCTTCATCGGGCTGGCGGCGGAGCTCGCCCGGCGCTGCCTCGCGGGGCACCACGCCGAGAAGCCGCTGCCGCCGGCGGAGACCCCGCGGACGGCGGTGGTGCTGGTGAGCCCCCGGGGCGACGTCGCGACGGCCGCCGCCGTCACGCGGGCCGTCGACACCGGCGGGCGGGTGTCTCCGCTGCTCTTCTTCCAGTCGGTGCCGAACTCGGTGGCCGGCTGGATCGCGGCCCACTGGGGGCTGGACGGGCCGGTCGTCTGCACCAGCCCGGCCGCGGACCCGGTGGCCGATGCGGTCAGGACGGCGGAGCTGCTGCTCGACGACGGCGAGGCGGACCGGGTCCTGTTACTCCTCGTGGACCAGGCCGGCCCGGAACACGAGTTCGACCAGGGTGCCGGCGTGCTGCTCGCGAGGCGTCCGGCCGTGCTGACGAACGCCCCCACGACATCTTCCAGGGAGCCGAGACATGGACGTTAAGAGAATGCGGGCCGAGCTCGCCGCGGATCCGGCGCTGGGCACCGGAAACCTGCTGACCACGCTGATCGCGCGTGGTGAAGGGCTGGACGACCCGGCGCTGACCTTCGACACCCCGGTGGACGACCACCCGTCCTGGCAGCCGATGTCGCTGAACGAGCTGGAGCATCGGGTCACCGCCCGAGCCGCCGAGCTGCACCGGCTGGGCATCAGGCCGCGGGATCCGGTGGCGGTCTACGTCCGCGCCTCGGCCGACCAGGCGCTGAGTTTCCTCGCGCTGGCCCGGATCGGCGCCGTTCCGGCCCTGATCAACGGCAACCTCGGCAGTGGTCTCGCCGCCGAGTACATCCGGAAGCGGCTGGCCTCGCCCGTGGTCATCACCGACGCGGCGCACCGGCAAGCACTGCGCGACGAGGGGCTCGCCAGCCAGTCGATGGTCGATGTCGCAACGCTCGGCGCCGGCGACCCGCGGCTGGCGCCACCGCCGTTCCAGCACCACCCCGACGATCCGGTCGTCATCACCCACTCGTCCGGGACCACCGGTCTGCCCAAGGCGGTGGCCCACTCGCACCACAGCCTCTTCGCGGCCGTACGGCACCGCCTGACCCTGCCGAAGGCGGCGGCGCTGGACCGGATGCTGGTGATCCTGCCGCCCGGGCACGCGGCCATGGTGATCGCGCTCAGCGTGGCGCTGTGCAATCACGTGGAGCTGGCGTTGTGCTCCCGGCAGAACGGCGCGTACGTCCTCGACGTGATCGAGAAGTGGCGCCCGATCAGCGTGCTCGGCTTCTCGGCGACGTGGTCGGATCTGGCCGGCGTCGACCTCGCCACCCGTGACCTCAGCTCGGTGCAGGCCTGGTGGAACACCGGGGACTGCGCGCACGAGCCGCACATCCGCCACCTCGTCGGCGCCGGCCGGCGGTACGTGATGACGAGCGAGGGCGTGACCCAGAAGCCCGGTTCGGTCTTCATCGACGGGCTCGGCTCCTCGGAGATGGGTCATTCGCAGTTCTTCATCACGCACACCCCGGACACCGATCGGTACCGGCGTTGCATCGGCCGGCCGCACGTCTACACGGACGCTGTGGTGTACGACGACGAAGCCCGCGAGCTACCGGCCGGGCAGGTCGGTCAGCTCGGCATCAAGGCGCCCACCCTCTCGCTCGGCTACTGGAACGACTCGGAGCTGACCTACCGGACCCGCCGCAACGGCTACTTCCTCACCGGTGACCTGGTCTTCCGGAACGAGGCGGGCTACTTCTTCCACGTCGACCGGCTTGTCGACGCGGTCGACATCGGCGACGGGAACTGGGTGTACACCGCCCTCGCCGAGGAGCGCGTCCTTTCCGCCTGCCCGGAGGTGCTCGAGTGCACGGTGGTGGCCGTCGGCGAGCCCGGCGAGGTCCGTACGGTGATTCTGCTGACGCTGCGTGACGGCGGCGAGCCGGAGCCGGACCTGGTGGCGAAGGTGACCGCGGCGCTCGAACCCGCGGTGGCGGCGACCGTGGCAGGCGTACTGACGGCCGACGACGGCGTGCTGCCGTTCGGTGCCACCGGCAAGGTGCGCAAGGCGTTGCTGCGCGACCGGCTTGTCAGCGGGGAACTGCTCGACGCCGCCGCGGCGGCGGTGCGGTGATGAGCGCCCGTCCCGTCATCACCGGCATCGGTTTCTTCACCCCGGTCGGGCGTGCCGTCGAAACGGTGTGGGATGCCGTCTGCGCCGGCAAGTCCGGCATCCGGCAGGTGCCCGCCGACCATCGGCTCGCCCCGGCCATCGACTACGCCGGCTTCGCGCCGGAGATCAAAGCGTCCGAGGTGCTACCCCCCACCGAGGGCCGGCTCGTCGACCGGTTCGTGCTGATGGCTCTCGCCGCCGCCGCGGACGCGATGGCCGACGCCGGGCTGACCGTCGGCACCGACGTGGATCCCGACCGGGTGGCCGTTGTCGTCAGCAGCGGTGCAGGCGGCCTGGACATCTTCGAGGAGCAGACCCACGCGTACGCCGCCCGCGGCCGTACCGCGGTGAGCCCTTACATGCTGCCGGGCTTCCTGGGGAACATGGCGGCGGCCCGCATCGCCATCCGGTACGGAGCGCACGGCTTCAGCTCCGCCATGTCGACGGCGTGCTCCGCCGGCGCCCACGCGATAGTGGAGGCGTTCCGCCTGATCGCACACGGGGACGCCGACATGGTGATCTGCGGAGCGTCCGAGGCGCCACTGAACCCGACCGGCTCGCTGAGCTTCCGGCACGCCCGCGCGCTGGCGACGCGGTGGCCGGATCCCACCGCCGCGAGCCGTCCCTTCGACGTGCGCCGCAACGGTTTCGTGCTCGCCGAGGGCGCGGGCATCCTGGTGGTCGAGCGAGCCAGCGACGTGGATGCCCGGGGCGCGGCCGGATACGCCGACCTGCTGGGCTGGGGTGTCACGACCGACGCGCACCGGCCGACGACGCCCCTTCCGGACGGCGCCTACGCGGCCAAGGCGATGGCGGCGGCCCTGCGTCGCGCCGACCTCCCACCCGGCGAGGTCGACTACGTCAACGCGCACGGAACCAGCACCAAGCTGGGTGACGTGGCCGAGGTCAAGGCGCTGCGCACGGTCTTCGGCGCGGTACCGCCGGCGGTCAGCAGCACCAAGTCGGTGACCGGTCACCTGCTCGGCGGATCAGGTGCGGTGGAGGCCGCGATCACGGCGCTGGCCGTGTCCCGGGGCGTGCTGCCGCCGACGTACAACCTGGACGAGGTCGACCCCGAGTGCGAGGCGGACCACGTACGGAAGCAGCCGCGCACCGGCCGGGTGCGCAACGCGATATCGAACTCCTTCGCCTTCGGCGGCCACAACGTGAGCCTGCTCATGGGTGAGGCCAGCACGCGCCGTCGTCGTACCGCGGTGACCGCCGGCTGACCCGCGCCAAACCCGACATCCTGAAGAGGAGCCAGCAATGCAGATCAACGACATCGACCACATCGAGTTCTATGTCGGTGATGCCCAGCAATCGGCCTTCTACTGGTGCACCGCCTTCGGATTCCAACTGTGCGGCCAGGCCGGCCCGGAGACCGGCCTCGCGGACCAGCGATCGCTGCTGCTGCGGCAGGGCGACGCGCGGTTCCTACTCACCTCGGGCCTGACACCCGCCCACCCGGCGGCTCGCTACGTCGCCAAGCACGGCGACGGCGTGGCGAACATCGCCTTCGCGACGCCCGATGCCGGCCGAGCATTCGAGGAGGCCGTCGCCCGCGGGGCGAGAGCCGTCGAGCCGTTGTCCACTGCCGCCGACGACGAGGCACGGGTGGTGACCGCGACTGTCGGCGGTTTCGGCGACGTCCATCACCGCCTCGTCGAGCGGCACGGCTCGGAACGCGCCTTCCTTCCGGGGGTCATGGACATCCTCACGTCCGAGCCGGAGCCCCGCGAGCAGCATTTCTCCCTGGTCGACCACGCGGCGGTGTGCCTTCCCACCGGAGACCTCGGGCGGACCGTCAAGTACTACCGTGACGTGTTCGGCTTCAGCCAGATCTTCGAGGAGTTCATCGAGGTCGGCGCCCAGGCCATGGACTCCAAGGTGGTACAGAACGACGCGGGGACCGTGACGTTCACCCTGATCGAGCCGGCGCCCGGATACCGGCCGGGCCAGATCGACCGGTTCCTGGAGCAGCACCAGGGCGCGGGCGTGCAGCATCTGGCGTTGCTGACCGGCGACATCGTGGCCGCGGTGAGCGACCTGGACGTCCGCGGCGTCCAGTTCCTGAGCACGCCGGCCAGCTACTACCACTCCATTGAGGAGCGGCTCGGCCGGACCGACGTCCCCATCGAGCGGCTGCGGGCCACCAATGTTCTGGTCGACCGGGACCACTGGGGCGAGCTGTTCCAGATCTTCACCAAGCCCGTGCACGTCCGGGGCACCTACTTCACCGAGCTCGTCGACCGGCACGGCGCCCGCTCGTTCGGCAGCAGCAACATCAAGGCGCTGTACGAGGCCGTCGCCCAGGACACCGAGGTGAGCGCGTGACCCCCGGCGACGACACGACCCGGCGCCTTCGCAGAAAGGTATCCCGATGACCTCGCAAGTTGACTCGTTCGCGCTGACCGACGAGGAGCACGACCTGCTGCCGTCCGACTCCGACGTGCAGTTCTACCTCGAGCACGGCTGGTTCCTCTCCCCTCGGATCTTCAGCGACGCCGAGGTCGACCTCCTGGTGACGGCCAGCGAACAGTTCTACGCCGGTCATCGCGATCGGGTTCTGCCGGTACGCCCGGCGAGGCTGGCCTACTGGGAACCATCCGCCGGCGCCGTCCAGCGCCACAACGACTACATCCACTACGAGTCGGCCGCCATCGGCGAGATCCTGCGCAAGCCGCTCATCGGGGCCATCGCGGCGCGACTGGCACAGGCGGACGCGATCCGCATCTTCCAGTCCACCCTGATCTACAAGCCGGCCCAGCCCGCGGAGGAGACGAACATCGTTCCGTGGCACTTCGACAGGCACTACTGGGCGACGTCCACGTCCGAGCGCATGCTCACCGCGTTCCTCCCCTTTCACGACTGTGACGAGGAGATGGGCACCATCACCATGGTGGACGGCAGCCACCGGTGGCAGGAGATCGGTGGGAACGACGCGACGTCCCGGCACTTCGCCGACCGCGACCGGACGCAGCTCGAGGAGATGCTGCGGGAGAACGCCGAGGCGAACGGCACCGAGGTCCGCAAAGTCCCGATGATCATCCCGAAGGGGCATGTCAGCTTCCACCACTGCCGCACCTACCACGGCAGCGGGGCCAACGTCAGTGACCGTCCGCGCCGGGCTATCTCCCTGCACCTGCAGGACGGGGACAACGCGTACCGGGAGTTCAAGCTGTCGGACGGGTCCCAGGTCAGCTACAACCATGACGTGCTCGTGCGTCGCCAGGCGGACGGCACTCCCGACTACTCCGATCCGGAGTACTGCCCGACGATCTGGCGCGGATAGCCGTCCACGATGGCCAGGAGACTACTGACCGCCTCGTCCGTCCGGACGGGCCTCAACATCGCGTCCTGGATAGCGCCGGCGCTCGCCGGCCACGGCGCGTACGTCACCTTCTGCAAGACCTGGAGGCGGGCGAACCTGCGGGTCACCGAACAGGAGGTGCACGCGTCGGCCATCCGGGACGTCGTGGTGGTCAGGGGGAAGCGGGTCGTCACGTACCGCTGGGGTGACGGCGTGAAGCCGGTGCTGCTGCTGCACGGCTGGCGCTCGCGGGCGTCACGGTTCGCCTCCTTCGTTCCCCGGCTGCTCGCCCACGGGTACAGCCCGCTGAGTTTCGACGCCCCCGGCCACGGCCACTCGGGCGGCGAGGCCACCACCGTGGCGGAGTACGGCCGCGTCATCGACGAGGTGCAGCGGTGCTTCGGAACCTTCGAGGCGATCGTCGCCCATTCGTACGGCGTGCCGTGCGCCCTGCTCGCCGTACGCAACGGCGTGCGGACCCGGAGACTCGTGGCCATCAGCGGTGTCGCGGACCTCGGGTTCATGGTCGACGAGTTCCACCGGCGGCTGGGGGTGAACGAACGGGTCGTGCGCCGCCTGCACCGGCGCGTCCAGCAGGAGATCTTCTCGGCCGGGCAGGGCGGCGGGCAGCAGTCGCCCGGCGCGCGAGCCGAGGCCGCCGTCCCGATGCTCGTGATCCACGACGGCTCCGACACGACGGTCGGCATGGATCACGCGAACCGGCTCATCGCCGACTACGCCGGCCCGGCCCGGCTGCTCGTCACCGACCGGCTGGGCCACCAGCGCATTCTCATCGCCCGTGAGGTCGTGCAGGCGGTGGTCGAGTTCGTGGACGAGGCGCCGAGCCCGGCGTCGCTGGCTCTGGCTCCCAAAGCCGACGACTGATCGTCTCCGGAAAGGACATCGTGCACTTCTCGGATCCCCTGGCCAGCACCGTCGCCGACGAACTGGCGCGGTGCGGTGTCACCGACGTGGTCGCCTCGCCCGGCCTGCACTCCGGAGTGCTCGCGCACGCCGTCCACCAGTGCCCGGGCATACGGCTGCACGTACGCATCGACGAACGGTCCGCGGCCTTCCTCGCGCTGGGGCTCGCCCGGGCGAGCGGCCGCCCCGCCGCCGTGGTGTGCACGTCGGGGACGGCGGCAGCCAACCTGCATCCCGCCGTGCTGGAGGCCCGGCACAGCCGCGTGCCGCTGGTCGTCATCACCACCGATCGGCTGCCCGCGCTACGCGGCACGGGAGCCAACCAGGCGACCGACCAGGTACGGCTGTACGGGACGGCGACGCCCCACTACACGGAACTGCACACCGAGCCACCCACCACGGCCACGGTGCGGTACTGGCGATCCGCGGTGTCCCGGGCCCTCGGCAGCTGCGCCCACGGGCCGGTGCATCTCAACATCGGCCTGCACGAGCCGTACGACGCACCGGCCCCACTGCCGGACGAGGCGGCCCTCCTGGCGTCGGCGCGCCCACCGGGGGAACCCTGGACCCGGGTCCGGCATGCTCCGGAGCCACCGCACACGCTGGACGTGCCCGCCCGCGGGGTGATCGTCGTCGGCGACGGCGCGAGCGATCCGCACGCCGCTGTCACCTTCGCCGAGCAGGCCGGGTGGCCGTTGCTGGCCGAGCCGCAGAGCGGTGCGCGCTACGGTGCCAACGCCATCCGGACGTACGGCGACCTGCTCAGCCATCGGGGGTTCCGGAAGGGGGCCGAGCCGGAGATGGTGATCACCATGGGGCGGCCCGGCGTCCACCTCGCGGTTCTCGACTACCTCGGTCAGGCCCGCGACCATCTCGTCGTCGATCCGTCCGCCGACTGGGCCGACCCCACCCGCGGCGCCACCGAGGTGCTGTCCCGGCTCGGTACGCCGAGGCTGCGTGACCAGGATCCGGATTGGCTGCGCCGGTGGCAGGACGCCGACAAGGCCGCCGGTGGCGCGCTCGACGTGATGCTGGACCGTACCGATCTCAGCGAGCCGCGCATCGCCCGCGACCTGGTGGCGGCGATCCCGGACGGGTCGCTGCTCTTCGCCGGCTCCAGCATGCCGATTCGCGATCTGGAACAGACCATGCGACCGCGTCGGGACGTCCGGATCCTCGCCAACCGGGGACTCAGCGGCATCGACGGAGCGGTGTCCAGTGCGATCGGTGCCGCGCTGGCGCACCAGGCGCAGGGCGGCGGCCGAGCCTACGCGCTGCTCGGCGACCTGTCGCTGCTGCACGACCAGAACGGACTCGTCACCGGCCTCGGCTCACCGCGGCCGGACCTCACCATCGTCGTGGTCAACAACAACGGCGGCGGCATCTTCTCGCTGCTCCCGGTGCGGCGGCCGATCGACGACTTCGAGGTGCTCTTCGGTACGCCGCACGGCGTCTCCTTCGAACAGGTGGCGGCCGCGTCTGGCTGGCCGTACACGCGGGCCGCCGGCACGGCCGATCTGCTCGCGGTGCTCGACCAGCCCGGTCCCCGGCTGATCGAGGTGGTCACCGATCGCCGGGACAACGCCTCGCTGCACCGGCGCCTCACGGTGGCCGTCATGTCCGCCGTCGGAGCGGCCCTGTGAGCGGAGCTCCCACTCACTCCACGTCTGCCCGCTGGGGGAAATGATGTCGACCTTCCACGCTCAACCGGACCACACAGTGGCGGCGGCCCCGCCACGGGTGCGACTGACTGACGCCGCACTGGTACAGACCCTGCTCTCCGGGGCGTGGCTCGGCCAGGCCTGCTACACGGTCGCGAAGCTCGGCATCGCCGACCTGCTGGCGGACGGTCCGGAGACCGCGCCGAACCTGGCCGCGCGGTGCGGCGCCGATCCGGACGCGCTGCTGCGCCTGCTGCGGGCACTGGCTTCCGTCGGACTCTTCACCCAGCGGGGACGCGAGACGTTCGAGCTCACCGGCGCTGGCTCGCTGTTACGGAGCGACGTGCCCGCATCCGCCCGGGCCAGCGCCATCATGCTGGGCGAGGAGGTGTTCCGCTCCTTCGCCGAACTGCCGCACGCGGTCCGGACCGGCACCCCGGCCTTCGACCAGGCGTACGGGCAGCCCATGTACACCTACCTCGCCACTCACCCCGAGGTCGCGCGTACGTTCCACGCCGCCCTTGGCAGCCATCGGACGGTACCCGCCGCCCTGTCGCGGTGTGACGTCGGCGGGGCCCGCACCATTGTCGATGTCGGTGGCGGCGACGGCGCGCTGCTCGCCGCCCTCCTCACCGGCCGGCCGGAGGCCCGTGGCGTCCTGCTCGAGCTGCCGGAGGCGATCCGGCAGGCGAGCACCCGCTTCGCCGAGGCCGGTGTCGCGGACCGGGTGACACTTGTGGAAGGCAGCTTCTTCGACCGGGTGCCCGGCGACGGCGATCTCTACCTGCTGGCGCGCTGCCTGCACAACTGGAGTGACGACAAGGCCGTCGCCATCCTGCGGACCGTACGCGAGGCGATGCGACCCGGAGCGCGCCTGGTGGTGCTGGAGAAGGTGGTCCCGGACGGCCCCGGACCGAGCCAGGCCAAGATCTTCGATCTGCTCATGCTGGCCATGGTGGAGGGGCGCAACCGGACCGACGGCGAGTACCGGGAGCTGATCGGCCGCAGCGGCTTCGATGTGGTGGCCGTACACCCGGCGTCCCGGCACGATCCGCGGGCCGAGAGCGCGATCGAGGCCGTCGCGGTGTGAGACCCGCAGCAGTCGCTGTCCTGAACGCGCTGTGCCGGCGCGCTGACGCCGGCACGGTCGAGAGGAGACCGTATGTCCGTACGGAAGGCCGACTTGCACCGGAGTCTCGCCGACCCGGTGCTCGACACGATGACGTTCCTGAACGAGATCACCATGCGCTATCCCGAAGCAATCTCCTTCGCCCCCGGCAGGCCGTACGAGGACTTCTTCGACACCGAGGACATCTTCACCTACCTGCGTCGCTACCTGGCCCACCTGGAGCAGGACGGCTGTTCGCCTGAGCAGATCCGCACGATGATGTGCCAGTACGGCAGCACCGCCGGGCAGATCCGTGACATCGTCGCCGCCGCACTGCGCGCCGACGAGGGGATCGACGTGCCGGCCCGGTCGATCGTGATCACGGTGGGCGCACAGGAGGGGATGCTCCTGGTGCTGCGGGCGTTGTTCGCCGGGCCGCGGGACGTGCTGCTGGTCTCCAGCCCCTGCTACATGGGTATCACCGGGGCGGCGAGCCTGCTGGACATCCCGGTCGTCGAGGTCGAGGAGCCGGAGAGCGGCTTCTCCGCCGCGGTGGTCGCGGAGGCGATCCGCCGGGAACAGGCCGCCGGACGCCGGCCGGCGGCGTTCTACCTGGTGCCCGACCACTCCAACCCCTCCGGGCGTACGGTCGGCGAGCGGGAGCGGGCCGAGCTGCTGGCCGTGGCTGAGCGACACGGGGTGCTGATTCTCGAAGACAGCCCGTACCGGATGGTCAGCCCCGGCGACCGGGTTCCCGCGCTGAAGGCCATGGACCGCGCCGGGGTGGTGGTGCACCTGGGTTCCTACTCCAAGACGGTGTTCCCCGGCGCCCGGGTCGGTTACGTGATCGCCGACCAGCCGGTCGACAGCGGTGAGGGCGGCCTGCTCGCCGACCAGCTCGTCAAGATCAAGAGCATGACGACTGTCAACACGTCGCCGTTGAGTCAGGCCGTGGTGGCCGGTGCGCTGCTGGCGGCGGGCGGCCGGGTGTCCGAACGCAACGCCAAGGCGGCCGATCACTACGCCGCCGCGATGGACGCCACCCTGCGCGAGCTGGACCGGCGGCTGCCGGCTGAGGGGCGGGCCGCGCTGGGTGTCAGCTGGAACAGCCCGGCCGGCGGCTTCTTCCTGACCATGCGGGTGCCGTTCGCGGCCGACGAGGCCGCGCTGGCCCGCTCGGCCGGCGAGTTCGGCGTCGTCTGGACGCCGTTGCGGTACTTCTACCTCGACGGCGGGGGTGCGGACACGCTGCGGCTGTCGATCAGTTATCTGTCCGAGGAAGAGGTCGTCGAGGGCGTACGCCGGCTGGCCGACTTCGTCGTCGCCGAGGCCGGGCGCGCACGCCGGGAGGCCGACCGATGACCTACCCGGCCGCGCTGGAGCCGCTGCGCCTGGACACCGTCGACGACTACCGGGCGCTTGCCGAGGCGATGCTCCCGGACGCGGTACGCGATTTCGTGGCAGGCGGCAGCGAGTCGGAGACCACCCTGGCGGCCAATCGGCGGGCCCTGGACCGCGTGACAGTGCTGCCCCGGGTGCTGCGCGGCGCGGGGCGGGCTGATCCGTCCACCACGCTCGCCGGGACGCCTGCCGCCTTGCCGCTGGCTGTGGCACCGATGGCCTACCAGCAGCTCTACCACCCCGACGGCGAGGTGGCGACCGCCCGGGCCGCCGCGTCAGCCGGAGTGCCCTTCATCAGCAGCACGCTGAGCAGCGTGAGCGTCGAGGAGGTGGCCGGGGCCGGCGGTGAGCACTGGTTCCAGCTCTACTGGCTCAAGGACGACCGTGAGACGTTCGGGCTGGTGGAGCGGGCCGAGGCGGCCGGTTGCCGGGTGCTGGTGGTCACCGTCGACGTACCGATCATGGGGCGCCGGCTGCGTGACGTGCGCAACCTGTTCACGCTGCCCGCTGGTGTGCGGTCGGCGAACGTCCGGTCCGGCGCGCAGAGCGTGGCCCATCGGGGCAACGGCGCCGGCTCGGCGCTGGCCACCCACACGGCCGCCGAGTTCCACCCGGGTCTGGGCTGGGAACACCTCGAGCTGCTGCGGTCGCGTACCTCGCTGCCGATCGTGGTCAAGGGAATCCTCGACCCGGACGACGCCCGCCGGGCGGCCGAGGCCGGCGCCACCGGGGTGGTGATCTCCAACCACGGTGGCCGGCAACTGGACGGGGCGCCGGCCAGCGTCACAATGCTTCCGGCGGCCGTCGAGGCGGTTCCGGCGGGTTGTCAGGTCTACCTGGACAGCGGTATCCGTGGGGGAACCGACATCCTGCGGGCGCTGGCGCTCGGCGCGGACGGTGTGCTGATCGGCCGGCCGGTGATCTGGGCACTGGCGGCCGGTGGCCAGGCGGGCGTGACCGGGTTGCTGGGGCTGCTGGCGGCCGAGCTGCACGCGGCGATGCGGCTCGCGGGTTGCGCGGACGTCGCCGCGGTCCGGGAACTCAGCGCGGTCCTCACATGATCAGGCGATCGGTGTCCGCTCGACGAAACGATGGGATGACTCATGCCGGAGATCAACGCTGTGCCCGATGCCGAACGAGCGGCATTGTCCGACGCGATCCGCAGTGCCGCTGTTCGCGCCGCAGCGGTGATCCGGGCCGCGAAGTCTCCGGACGCCATGGTTCCCGGGCTGAGCTGGACCGCCGGCGAGACCGCGGCGCACCTGGTGAACGAGTTCGTCGACTACACCGCGTACGCCCAGGGACGGAACAACCCCGCCGCGGGCGACCACCCGTCGCGGCGCAACGCCGAGGCGAACGCCGCGCAGTTGCGTACCGATCCCGATCGTGACCTCGCCTCGCTGGCCAATCGGCTGCTACCGGCGGTGACGGGATTCCTGACCGTGGAGCCGCCGGCGCAACCGCTGATCGTCAGCAACGGCCTCGCGTTGAGCTGGTCGACGATGAGCTCGGCGCTGCTCGGCGAACTGGTCGTGCACGGGCTGGACATCGCGCGGGCGAGCGGACAGCCGTGGCGCATCGACCGGTCGGACGCGTTGCTGGTGCTCGACGGCGTACTGACGATGATGCCGCGATACCTGAACCGGAAACGCGCCGCGAACGTCCGCGCGAGCATCGAGATCAGGCTGCGTGGCGGCCCGCGCTATCTGGTGGAGATCGACAACGGGACCGCGGTGACCGGCAGGTCGACCGCGCAGGCCAGGCCGGACTGCTGGATCTCCGCCGACCCCGCCGCGTTCCTCAAGGTCGGCTTCGGTCGCACCGGCCAGTGGGGCCAGATCGCCCGCGGCAAGCTGCTGACCGGCGGTCGCAAGCCCTGGCTCGCCACCACCTTCGGCACTGTGGTCACCAGGCCGTGAGCGCTCGCACCGGTAGCCATCACCACGATTGATCGATCAACGGGAGGCACACTGTGTGTGGAATTGTCGGATGGGTCGACTTCACCCGTGACCTGCGCCGCGAGGGCGCGGTGCTGCGGGCGATGACGGCGACGATGAGCCTGCGCGGGCCGGACGCCGAGGGCGTGTGGCTCGACGAGCATGCCGGCCTCGGGCACCGCCGGCTCGCCGTCATCGACCTGTCGACCGGGGCGCAGCCGATGACCGTCGAGCACGACGGCGCCGCCATCGCCGTGATCACCTACAGCGGCGAGGTCTACAACTATCGCGAGTTGCGCACCCGGTTGCGCGGGCTGGGCCACGAGTTCCGCACCGAGAGCGACACCGAGGTGGTCCTGCACGCCTACCTGGAGTGGGGCGAAAATTTCGCCGAGCACCTCAACGGCATGTACGCCTTCGGCCTCTGGGACCCGCGCGAGCAGGCGCTGCTGCTGGTCCGTGACCGCATGGGCATCAAGCCGCTCTACTACCGGCCGATGCCGGACGGCGTGGTCTTCGCCTCCGAGCCCAAGGGCGTGCTCGCCCACCCGCAGGTGCCGGCCGTCGTCGACACCGACGGGCTGCGCGAGCTGCTCGCCTTCACCAAGACGCCCGGACACGGCATCTACCGGGACCTGCGCGAAGTGCGCCCCGGCGAGATCGTCCGGGTGGACCGGTCCGGGCTGCGCGCCCGCCGCTACTGGTCCCTCACCCCCCGGGAGCACACCGACGATCGGGACACCACCGTACGGACCGTGCGCGAGCTGCTCGACGACATCGTTCAGCGGCAGCTCATCGCCGACGTGCCGCTCGGCGTGCTGCTCTCCGGTGGCCTCGACTCGTCGGCGATCACCGCACTGGCCGCCCGCGCCCTCGCGGCGCAGGGTGCCGGGCCGGTGCGCTCGTTCGCTGTCGACTTCGCCGGGCAGACCGAGCACTTCCAGCAAACCGGGATGCATCTGACGCCCGACGCGCCGTTCGTGCACGAGGTCGCGCAGCACGTCGGCTCCGACCACACCGACATCATGCTGGACTCGCCCGCCCTCATGGACCCCCTCTACCGCACCGGCGTGCTCACCGCGGCCGACGTGCCCCCCGCGCTCGGCGACATGCACACCTCGCTCTACCTGCTCTTCCGCGCCGTCCGGGAGCGGTCGACAGTGGCGTTGTCCGGCGAGTCCGCGGACGAGGTCTTCGGCGGTTACGCCTGGTTCCACGATCCGGCCGTGATCCGTGCGAACACGTTCCCCTGGGTGGCCGCGGTCCGCGGCGCCGCGGGTGACTCCCGGCCGCCGAGCCTGTTCGCGCCCGATCTGAAGCTCGACCTGCCGGGCTACCAGGACGCGGCGTACCGGCAGGCGCTGACCGAGGTCGATCACCTGCCCGGCGAGTCGCCGGAGGAGTACCGGATGCGCGAGATGTTCTACCTCAACCTCACCCGGTTCGTGCAGGTGCTTCTCGACCGCAAGGACCGGATGAGCATGGCCCACGGCCTCGAGGTGCGGGTGCCGTTCTGCGACCACCGGCTCGTCGAGTACGTCTACAACGTCCCGTGGAGCCTCAAGTCCTTCGACGGGCGGGAGAAGAGCCTGCTCCGCGCCGCCACCGCCGACGTGCTGCCCGCCTCGGTGGTGGCCCGGCGCAAGAGCCCCTACCCGAGCATTCAGGACCCGGCCTACGAGCGCATGCTGGCCGACCGGACCAGGGCGGTGCTGACCGACCCCGGCGCGCCGGTGCGGGCACTGCTCGACGACAACCGGGCCCGCGCACTCGCCGGTGCCAAGTTCGAGGGCGGCGCCTTCACGGTGGCCCGGCGCGGCGTGGAAATGCTGCTGGGGCTCAACGAGTGGTTGAGTCGCTATCCCGTACGCCTGGAGCTGAACTGACCGGCGCTCCACCACCCTCAGCACAGCCAGCGTTGCCGGAGACCGGCCCGCAACTGACCGACGGGGAAGAAGCACGCCTTGACCAAGCCAACACGCATCGCCGTGGTCGGCGTCGGACCACGCGGACTAGCCACCCTCGAACGCATCAGTGCCAGCCTCCGCGACGACGACCCGCCCGTAAGAGTGCATCTCATCGATCCCTATCTCGGGTGGGGCGGGCGCGTCTGGCGTACTGACCAGTCGCAGCTCCTCCTCCTCAATACGGTGGCCTCCCAGGTCACCATGTACACCGACGAAAGCGTGGCCTGCGCCGGCCCGGTCCGACCTGGCCCCAGCCTCTACACCTGGGCGAAGACCAGCCCCGATCTGCCACCCCTCTTCGCAACCGAGGCTGCCACCCTGGGTCCGAACGCCTATCCGAGTCGCGCGCTCTATGGCCACTACCTTGTGCACGTGCTCAACGCGGTCCTTCTGAACCGGCCAGCCAGCCTGACCGTCGAGCTACATCGGACCACTGCTGTCGACCTCCGTGACGGCCCTGACGGACACCAGGAGGTTGACCTCCTTGATGGCAGTCGACTGCAATCGCTTGACGCGGTAGTACTCACTCTGGGACACCTACCGACCCAACCGACCGACGAGGAAACTGCCGTCGCGACGTTCGCCCGCCACCGTGGACTGGCCTATGTCCCACCGGACAATGCCGCCGACGTGCGGCTCGGCGACATCACTGCCGGAGAGTCGGTGATCCTGCGTGGCCTTGGCCTCAGCTTCTTCGACTACCTGGCGCTGCTGACCACTGGCCGAGGGGGCGCCTTCGGCCGCCGGTCCGACGGGCGGCTCCAGTATCGTCCCTCCCGACAGGAGCCTCGGCTGATCGCGTTCTCCCGCCGCGGCATCCCGCATCAGGCCCGCGGGGAGAATGAAAAGGGGGTATCGGGTCGGCATCAACCGCTGGTGCTGACGATGGAAACGGTCGACCGCCTACGCGAACGGCGACAGCGAGGTGACTCCGTACGCTTCGGCTCTGATGTCTGGCCCCTTGTCGATCGCGAGGTGCGCTTGGTCTACTACGCGACACTGATCGGCGCTGAACACGGCTCGATTGCAGCCCAAGAGTTTCGCAGCGACTACGCCCATCTGACGAGGCCAGAGCCTGTCGCTGGGCCTCTCGATCATCTGGAGAGCGACGAGGAAGTCCAGCTACTACGAAGGTTCGGCGTCGCACAGGAGGCCTTCTGGTCCTGGCAGCGGATAGTCGCGCCGCACGCCGGTGAAGGCTTCGCCACCGAGGCAGAATATCGCAAATGGCTCGTGTCCTACCTGGAGGACGACGTCCGGCAGGCACGGCTCGGCAACGTCAATGGCCCGGTCAAGGCCGCCCTCGACGTACTGCGCGATCTACGCAACGAGATCCGGCTGGTCGTCGACCACGCAGGCATCAGCGGTGACTCATACCGCGACGAGATCCAAAGATGGTTCACTCCGCTGAACGCCTACCTCTCGATCGGGCCACCGGCACGCCGTATCGAGGAAATGATCGCGCTCATCGGGGCCGGCATCCTGCACGTCGCTGCGCCCGGCGCCACACTCGAGTACACCGGCCGGGAGTTCCTCCTGCGCTCCGCCGTGGAACCGGGGCACACGATCCAGGCACGGACGCTCATCGAGGCACGAATACCGGATCCGGACCTGCAACGCAGCGCTGATTTACTGACCCAGAACCTGATCCGGCGGGGCGAATGCGGCGGCTACCGGATCCCAATCCCAGGCGGCGGAGAGCACCGAACCACAGGACTCGCCGTGACCACCCGGCCCTATCACCTCATCGACACCGCAGGGCGCCCGCACCCGCACCGGTACGCGTTTGGCGTCCCGACCGAGGCTGTCCACTGGGCCACCGCCGCGGGCATCCGCCCCGGCCTCGGCTCGGTCATCCTGCAAGACGCGGACGCCATCGCCCAAGCCTGCCTGCACCGGACCATCGCAACTCGGATACTCCGAAGCACCGACGAGAGGCGAACCTATGAGTGACGACAGTATCCTCTCGCCAGCCTGGGCCGGCACTGACGTGGGAGTGCATCTCAACGACACCGCGTGGATACGCGCCATGCTCGACGTCGAGATCGCACTCGCCCGAGCCCAGGCGAAACTCGGTGTCATCCCCGCCCCTGCCGTCACGGCAATAACCGCCGCAGCGGTCCCCGAAAACATCGATCTCGAAGCAATAGCCGAGGGCGTGCACGCCACCGCCAACCCGGTGGTCGCTCTTGTCAGCGAGCTGACCAGGGCGGTCCGCGCCATCGACCCAGACGCCGCCGAATATGTCCACCGCGGCAGCACCAGCCAGGACATCGTCGACTCCGCCGCGATGCTGGTATGCCAACGGGTACTGACGCACGTCGAGATCGACCTGAGCCGGACAGCGAGAGCACTGGCCACGCTTGCCGAAAAACACCGCCTTACCCCGATGGCCGGTCGCACCCTGACCCAGCACGCGGTCCCGACCACCTTCGGTCTCAAAGCCGCAACCTGGAGGCATGGCGTCCTGGACGGACTACAACGGTCCCAACACGTACGTACGTCAGGTCTTCTGGCATCGCTCGGTGGCGCCGCCGGTACCCTGGCCGCCTACGACGAGTACGCCACCATGGCCGGAGCCGACTCGGATTCTCTTTCGCTAAGCGCCGTCTTCGCCGCCGAACTGGGCCTCACCGAATCCCGCCTTCCCTGGCACGGAGTGCGGACTCCCTACGCCGACGTCGCAGCCGTGCTGTGCGTCGTCAGCGGTGTCCTCGGCAAATTCGCCGCCGACGTGCTCGTACTGAGCCGAACCGAGATCGCCGAGGTCGCCGAGCCGGCGGCGGACGGCCGGGGCGCATCCTCGGCAATGCCGCAGAAACGCAACCCGGTCCTTGCCACCATGATTGCCACGGCTGCCCGGCAGATCCCGCCGACGGCGCTGATCCTCTTCCAATCGATGGTGGCCGAGGACGAACGCTCGTCCGGCGCCTGGCACGCCGAATGGCAGCCGCTACGCGACTGCCTGCGGATGGTTGCCGGCGCGGCCCGCAACGCTGCTGACCTCGCCGAGGGCCTGACGGTCGACCCGGACCGGATGCGCGCCAACCTGGCTATGACCGGCGGTGCCGTGGTGGCCGAGAGGCTCAGCGCGCGCTTCGCTCCGCTTCTGGGCAAGTCGTCCTCGAAGAAGGCGCTAACCATCGCAGTCGCCGAGCACGCCGACTCGGCCGCTGACCTGACAGCCGCGCTGGCCGCCCTCGCACCAGGCGGGCCGACCAACGACGATTTGCGGAACTGGCTTGACCCAGACGGATATATCGGTGCTGCCGGGAAGCTCGTGGACGAGGCCCTGCAGCGTCATCGCGACACACCATGAGCACGAGAAACAACTCGCAAGACGATGGTTGGTGCCTACACCCATCCCCAGCGGTGGCTGAGCGACGGGTACCGGCGGCGACTTGAGCACCTCGGGATCGCCGAACATCGAGCTGCTGGCGAAGGCGGGCGGGTTTTGGAGGGTGCTGGTGCTGGCGTCGATTGCGGTGTGCTGGTGAGTTCCTGTCGAGCTGCCCCACCCGTGGGGCAGCCCACACGCGTGATCACGGTCGAGCCGGTTGCCGCGGGGCAGCGGTTCATCGCGACCGCCGGCCACAGCCTGTGGATGGGCGACGTCGCCGCGATCCTGCGCGGCCGGCTCGGCGAGCGGGCAGCCAAGGTTCCGACCAAGGAAATGCCGGTGTGGACGGCGCGTGCGCTGGCGAAGGTCAACCCGGAAGTGCGCAACCTGCGCGCTCTGCTGGGCCGCAACCTTGACGCGACCTCCGCTGTCCGTGCTGCTGTGCGCCGCGCAGCGTCAGCCCCTTGTTCATCACCGCCCCGAGCGGAAACTTGTCCACGAGGCCGGCGAACACGCCCAGGATGAACACACTGCCGCCCTTGCGGCAGTTGTAGATCGCCTCCCGCGCAGCGATCGGACGGTCGGACTCGATTCGCAACTGCTGCTTGACCTGGTCGTACCAGAATTGCGGGCCGCTGCTGTGCGACTCCATACCGACTGCCTCGATGCACACGTCCGGGCCTCGACCGCCACTGCGTTCCAGCAACTCGCCGCTGACGTCCTGCTGCTCGTAGTTCAGCGTCTCGACGCCGAGATGCGTCTGGGCCATCTGGAGCCGGTTGTCGAGTCGGTCGATCACGATCACCCGATCGGCGCCGAGCAGCACGGACGCCCGGGCCGCCATCTGCCCTACCGCACCGGCGCCCCAGACCGCCACGACATCACCCGGTTTGACCCCGGCGAGGTCGGCGCCCATCCAGCCGGTCGGCGCGGAGTCGGAGGCGAAAAGGGCGCGCTCGTCGCTCACCTCGTCCGGGACGCAGTCGTCCCTCTCGCCGACCCTGTTGGGTGGCCATCCGCAGTGGCTTGTTCATCGGAGTCGGCTCGGTGGTGGGTGGATAGTCGGGGTGCAGGACCTCACTGGTCTCGATCAGCTGCTTCGACTCTCGCAGCGCAGCCCGGATCGCCTGCTCAGGATCCCGGCCAGTGGCCCGCCGGGCGGCGGCGGCAACAGGAAGTCGGGCACCGTCGCGCAGCCGTACAGCGATCTCTGTCCCCCGGTCGCCGGGGGCAGGCCGCAGCTGGACCTCGACGGCGTCGCCGAGCCCGGCCAGCGGCTCGGGGAGCTGTCCGCCGGGAGCGACGTCATTGCCTGGTCGGTTCACCGTCGCCACATGCCACCGCGGTTGACGTCGCCGTGCCTGACCCCGTTGCCAGTGGCCGTCACCCTGGTCAGTTCCGCCGAGCAGGCGCCGGACGACCATCCCGCCGCCAACCGCGACCGCTCCGCCGATCAGCCACCTCATGTCCGCCCCTGTCAGTTGGTCCGCTCGTGTGGGTGCCGTCGATATTTGCAACCTTCAGGGCAAACCCCTTCATAAAGGGTGGACTACGAAGGGGTGTTTCTGGCAGCCAGCGCGTGTCCGCCGGTCAGGGTGGTGTGGGACCAGATCATGCCCGTGACGCCGATCGTCGACCTGTCTGCCGGGGACTACCGGCATTCCCGAAGACATCGCGCCACAAGTTCGACAGCGATCTCGCCTGGCTCCGGCCGGAACGGTCGCTGGCCCTACAACATCTCCAGCGGTTGCGGGCCGGCCGGCGGCGGGAACGCCGTGTCGAGTGCCGCCACGTCCTCCTCGGTCAGATGCAGGTCGCGCGCTT